>NZ_JBIALD010000019.1:0-161089 GCF_042873115.1 Streptomyces sp. NPDC005017
CACCCAGATGGCCGAGCAGCTCGACACGGCCGTCGAACAGCACGGCAAGGGCGACCTCGCCGCACTGCTCACCGGCGGCGACACCTGGACCGTCGTCGGCTGACCCGACGAGGGCAGGCTGTCTCACGAGGCCCGGGCGGACTCCGTCCGGGCCTCGTCGTATGCCGTGCGGGCGTCCGCGACGTCGGACATCCGGCGCTCGGTCCACAGGGCGAGGGCACGCACCTGCTCGGCGGCCTCACGGCCCAGGGGGGTCAGCGAGTAGTCGACGCGGGGCGGGATGACGGGCTTGGCGTCCCGCAGGACCAGGCCGTCGCGCTCCAGGGTCTGGAGGGTCTGGGTGAGCATCTTCTCGCTGACGCCCCGCCCGGACCGCCCGATCTCGCGGCGCAGTTCGCTGAAGCGGTAGGAGCGTTCCATCAGGGCGATCAGCACCAGGACGCCCCAGCGGCTGGTGACGTGCTCCAGCACCAGACGGTACGGGCACATGGCCTCGGCCTCGGCCGGTGAGACCTTCGAGTTACTTACTCCCATGCCAGTACCTTACTTCAAAGTGGGTACTTACGAAAAGTTAGTGCCCCTCCTAGGGTGAGTGACACAGACACCGAAGGAGATCACCACCATGAGCATCGTCGTTACCGGCGCCACCGGAAAGCTCGGCCGTCACGTCGTGGAGCAGCTGCTGGAGAAGGTTCCGGCGGAGCGGATCACCGCGGTCGTGCGGGACGAGGCGAAGGCCGCCGACCTCGCCGAGCGCGGCGTACGGCTGGCCGTCGCGGACTACAACGCCCCCGAGACCTTCGACGGGCTGTTCGCGGCCGGCGACAAGGTGCTGCTGATCTCCGGGAACGAGTTCGACAAGGGCCGCCCGGCCCAGCACAAGGTCGTCATCGACGCCGCCGCGGCCGCGGGGGTCGCCCTGCTCGCCTACACCAGCGCTCCGGGCGGCCTGACCGCCGCGCTGGCCGACGACCACCGCGCCACCGAGGAGATCTTGCTGGCCTCGGGCGTGCCCTACGCCCTGCTGCGCAACGGCTGGTACTTCGAGAACTACACGGAGAACCTCGCCCCGGTCCTGGCGCACGGAGCCGTGGTGCAGGCCGCGGGCGACGGCCGTGTCTCCGCCGCCTCCCGCGCGGACTACGCGGCCGCGGCGGTCGCCGTGCTGACCGGCGAGGGCCACGAGAACAAGACCTACGAACTGGGCGGCGACGAGTCCTTCGGCTTCGCCGAGTACGCGGCCGAGCTGAGCCGGCGGACCGGACGCGAGATCACCTACACGCCCGTCTCGCCCGAGGCGTTCGCCGGGATCCTGACCGGCGCCGGACTGCCCGAGGTCTTCGCCGGGATCCTCGCCGCGGTGGACGTGTCCGTGGGGAAGGGCGAGCTGGTCGTCTCCACCGGGGACCTGTCCCGGCTGGCGGGCCGCCCGACGACGACGCTCACGGAGGCGGTCGCCGCGGCGGTCGAGGCCTGAGCGAGCGGCGGGGGCTGCGGCCGGGGCCGGGAGGCCGGGGCCGGGAGGCCGGGGCCGGGAGGCCGGGGCCGGGAGGCCGGGGGCTTTCCATCCGCACCTCCGCCTGTCATGACCGTATGGCGATACGGACATGACACGCGGGGGTGCTCGGCGCTACCTTGTCCCAGCGGGTGATGGCGGCGAGTGAGGAGGACCTGTGGGCGAGGCGAAGGGCGAGCGGCGCGTCGGACTGCTGAACGGTTTCGCGGCCTACGGGATGTGGGGGCTGTTCCCCCTGTTCTTCCCGCTGCTGGCACCCGCCGGAGCGGCCGAGGTGCTCGCCCACCGGATGGTGTGGTCCTTCGCCGTCGTGGCCGTGGTCCTCGTCGTCCTGCGCCGGTGGCGCTGGATCGGCGAGCTGGTGCGGCAACCGCGCCGGCTGGCGCTGGTGGCCGTCGCCGCGGCCGTGATCGCCGTCAACTGGGGCGTGTACATCTGGGCCGTGAACAACGACCGGGTCGTCGAGGCGTCCCTCGGTTACTTCATCAACCCGCTGGTCACCATCGCGATGGGCGTACTGCTCCTCAAGGAGCGGCTCCGGCCCGCGCAGTGGGCTGCCGTCGGTACCGGCTTCCTCGCCGTCGTCGTCCTCACCGTCGGCTACGGCCGTCCGCCGTGGATCTCGCTCGTGCTGGCCTTCTCCTTCGCCACGTACGGCCTGGTGAAGAAGAAGGTGAACCTCGGCGGTCTGGAGTCGCTGGCGGCCGAGACCGCGATCCAGTTCCTGCCCGCGCTGGGCTATCTGCTGTGGCTGGGCGCCCAGGGCCGGTCGACCTTCACCTCCGAGGGTGCCGGGCACACGGCCCTGCTGGCCGCGACCGGCGTCGTGACGGCGATCCCGTTGATCTGCTTCGGCGCGGCCGCGATCCGTGTGCCGCTGTCCACGCTGGGACTGCTCCAGTACCTCGCCCCGGTCTTCCAGTTCCTGCTCGGCGTCGCCTACTTCCACGAGGCCATGCCGCCCGAGCGGTGGGCCGGCTTCGCCCTGGTCTGGCTGGCGCTGACGCTGCTGACCTGGGACGCGCTGCGCACGGCACGACGGGCGGCACGGGCCCTGCGGGCCGGGGCGGCGGAGGCCGCGGGCCTGGCGGGGACGGTGACGGGCGTACCCGTGGCCGGGGCCACCGCCGGTTCGGCCCCGGTCACGGCGGCTTCTCCGGAACCGGCGGTGGCTCCGGGCGCGGCCGAGCCCATGGAATCCGCTTCGTAGCGACGGCGAGCCCGCCCGGAGGCGGGGCGGGCCGGCCACTAGGGCCCTTCTGATGGCTCTCCGTGGGAGAAGGAGCGGCGTTCGGTGCGTGCGATCGGCCTGCGGTCGTGCGGTGTGGAGGGTCATGTGGCGGAGCCACCTGTCCCCTCGCGCCGTGCGGCTGGGGGCACCTCCCACGCCCTTGAGGCAGTGGGGGAGTGCGTGCCGGGTGCCGCGACGCCGCGGAGATCCATCAGAAGGGCCCTAGGCCTGCCCGGTCGCGTTGCGGGCGCGGTGGGCGCGGGCCTTCTCGCGGTTTCCGCAGTGCTCCATGGCACACCAGCGGCGACGGCCGGGGCGCGAGGTGTCGACGAAGAGCAGGAAGCAGTCGTGGGCACCGCACTCGCGGACGCGGTCGGCGTACGGTCCGCCGAAGAGGTCGATCGCGTCACGGGCCAGCGTGGACAGCAGCCGGGTCCCGGTGGCACCCGGCGCCCAGGCGGGTGAGCCGTCCGGGGCGAGACGGGGCACGAGGGGCGGTTCGGCGGCGGCCGTGTTGACGATCTCCAGATGACGCGGCTGGAGCGGACGGCCGTGCGCCCGGTCGGCGGTGAGCAGGAACAGCGCGTCGCGGAAGACCCGGGCGTCGCTCAGCTCGCCCTCGTCGACGGCGAGCTCCAGACCGTCCGCGAGCCGGCTGCGGCGCGCCCAGGCCGCCAGGTCGGCGGGCTCGTGCAGCACCTCGAAGCGCGCGAAGGCACCCGGACCGCCCGTGGGCAGCAGCTCCAGGCACAGGGCACCCGGATCGAAGCGGTACGGCGTTCCCTCGTACGAGATCAGGGTCAGGCCGGGCGTCTTCGGCGGGAGTTCCGGCGTTTCCCGGACGCGATCGGTCACGTAACCAATATAACTGGTTACGTGACCGACACCGAAGCACACGAGACGAGGGCGCCCGCCCCGGCGCCCGTCCACTGGAAGCTCGTCATCGACTGCGGCAACCCACAGGCCCAGGCCGACTTCTGGGCCGCCGCGCTGCACTACGAGGTCGAGGACAACAACGCGCTCATCGAACGGCTGCTGGAACTCGGCGCCCTGCCGCGCGAGGCGGTCGTCGAGTTCCACGCCCGCCTCGCCTTCCGCGACCTGGTCGCCGTACGGCATCCCGAGGACCCCGTCGAGCCGGACAGCGGCACAGGGCTGGGGCGGCGGCTGCTCTTCCAGCGCGTGGCCGAGCCCAAGTCCGGCAAGAACCGGCTCCACCTGGACCTGCATCCGGGCGCCGACCGGCGCGAGGACGAGGTGGCCCGGCTGCAGGGGCTCGGGGCGAGCGTGCTGCGGGAGGTGAAGGAGGCGGGGGGACAGTGGGTGGTCATGGCGGATCCGGAGGGGAACGAGTTCTGCGTGCAGTGAAGCCCAGGCCCCGTGCCGCGAGCGGGCCGGGGCCCCCGTGCCCTAGGAACGGGCGGGCCGGGGCACCCTCACGCCTGGGAACGGGCGGCGCGGGCCGCTCGGTCGGTGAGCCGGATCATGCGGGCGTGGGACGACTCCAGTTCCTCCAGGTCGACGGCGGCGGGGCCGCCCTCGGCCGCCAGGTCCGTCCACATGTCTATCAACTCGTGGCCGAGCCGCAGCCCGTCCTGCGGATCGCGCACCGCGCGCCAGGCCATCGCGGCGCTCTGCACGTTCCCGTACGCCGCGTCGGCGTCTCCCAGACGTCGGTGCACCCGGGCCAGGTCGAGCGACATTCCCATGGCGCGCTCGCCCTCTCCGGCCAGGTAGGCGATGTAGGCGGTCAGTTCCCGCAGCCGCAGCACGTCGGGGTGCTCCGGCTCCAGCCCCGATCCCGCCAGCGTCCGTGCCGCGAGCTCTGCGGCCGTCTCGACCCGTCCCGACCGCACGGCCTCGCCGATCCGACCCATGGGCTCCGCGAGGGGCCCGGTGGCGACGCCCTGTTCGTCGTCGAGCACCGCTTCGGCGATGGCGTCGAAGCCGCAGGGCGGGGTCGGGGTGAGCGAGGTGGACGGGGCCGCCGGGGCGGACTCGGTGAGCCGGGTCAGGGCGGACGAGGTCAGCGCGGACGTGGTCAGCGGGGGCGGGGTGCCGTTCGCGGTGGTGGTCTGCGGTTCCGGGATCGGCCGGGGGGCCGGCGCGGTGCCGGGAACCGGCTCGGGCCGCAGGGCCGTCGGCGGCGGTGCCGTCGGCCGGAGGTAGGGGTTCGACGCGTCCGGATCGGCGTGGTGCGCCTGCGGGACGTAGGGCGAGCCGGAGGGCGCGGGCGGCGGGGGCAGGGTCTGGGGGCCGTACGGCTCGGCGCCGTGGGACGGCCCGGCCATCACCGGCGGCGGACCGAATCCCTCGGCGGGTGACGGCTCCGGGTGCCGGGCGCGCACCGGCTCCACCCGCCGGGGCTCCCCGCCGGGTGCCGCGGTCCGCGGCCGCTCCTGCCCCCGGGGCCGGCCGACCCCGCCCGGGGTGGCCGGTGCGGTCGTCCCGCCCAGGGCCTCGGCCTTCGGTGCCTCCCGCCGCACCCGGACCGGGTCGGCCGTGAAGCTGCTCGCGCCGTCGGGGGCGACCTGGAGCGGAACGACGTAGCCGATGCGCTCGTCGTGGACCATCGCGAGCACCGGGCGGCCCGAGGCGCGGGCGACGGTCTGGAGGTGCTTGAGGACGGCCCGCTGGATCTCCTCGCCGGTGCCCGTGGCCACACGCACCCCCTCGACGAGGGCGCCGGTCACGGTGACGCGGACGTCGAGCGGTGCCACCGGTCCTGCGGTCGGCGCCTGGGTGATGCCGTGCTGCTCCCGCTGGTCGCCGCGGCTGGTCGGTGTCATCGGTTCCCCCACTCCCTCTGTCCGCGAACGCCGCCGGACACGCACGGTCGAGTCTCTCCGCTCACGGGCCCTTCACACGTCACCACGACGTCACAGCCTCGTCCCAAGAACCGGGGCTGAATTCCCGGGCGCCCCAGGCCTCCCGAAGGCCCCAGAGACCACACAGACAGCAGAGGCACCAGAGATCGCTGAGATCCCAGGGACCGCTGAGGCCCCGTGAGCCCCAGAGGCCCCAGAGATGCCACTCCCTCGGTTCCCGGTGGAAAGATTTTGATGCATGTGCATACGATGTGGGAGCCTTCCCGACCCGAGCACGGGCCTGAGCAGCGTTCCGAGCACAGCTCTGGACACGGACCACCTGGGGGACCCATGACCCGCCGCTTCCTCTTCCTGACCACCGGCAGCCGCGCGGACGGCAACACCGAACTGCTCGCCCGCCGCGCCGCCGAGCAACTGCCCGAGGACGTCGGGCAGCGCTGGATCCATCTGGCCGACCACCCCCTGCCCGACTTCGAGGACGTACGGCACGACGGCGCCCGCGAGCGCGGCGAGGACCCGAATGTCAGCCTCCTGCTCGACGCCACGCTCGCCGCGACGGACCTCGTCATCGCCTCACCCCTGTACTGGTATTCCCTCTCCGCACACGCCAAGCGCTACCTCGACCACTGGTCGGCCTGGCTGCGCGTGCCCGGCGCGGACTTCCGGGCCACGATGGCGGGACGGACGCTGTGGGGCGTCACCGCGCTCGCGCACGAGGAGACCGAGGTCGCCGAGCCGCTCATCGGCACCCTGAACAACTCCGCGGCGTACATGAGGATGCGCTTCGGCGGCGTCCTGCTCGGCAACGGCAGCAGGCCGGGTGATGTGCTCGCCGACACCGACGCCCTGGCCCGCGCCAAGACCTTCTTCGCCCAGGACGCGCCCCTCGCCCGCTTCCCGTACGGGAAGTGAGCGGCCGGGGCCCTACGCCGTGATGTCCTTCGTGGTGAACCGCGCCCAGGCCGCCGAGCCGAACACCACCGCGTACAGCGCCTGGACGCCGAGGTTCCTGCGCAGGTCCTCCCAGTAGACCGGCTCACGCATCAGGTCGGCGAAGGACAGCCAGTGGTGGGAGAAGAAGTACGGGTGCAGTGCGCTCAGCTGGGGGATCTGGTCGAGGATCTGCACGGTGATCAGCAGGCCCACCGTCGTCGCCATCGCGGCGATGCCGCTGCCGGTCAGCGTGGAGACGAACAGGCCGAGCGCCGCGACCCCGAGCAGTGACGCGGCGACGACGAGGGCGATCAGCACGGCCCGCACGAGGCCCTCGGTGAAGCTGATGCGGGTCCCCGAGATGGTCGTCAGATCACCCATGGGGAAGAGCAGGGCACCGACCATGAGGGCCGAGACGGCGACCGTGAGCGTGGCCGCCAGACAGAAGGCCATCACCGTCACGTATTTGGTGAGCAGCAGCCGGGTGCGGCCGGCGGGCGCGACCAGCAGATAGCGCAGGGTGCCCGCGTTGGACTCGCCGGCCAGCGCGTCCCCCGCCACCACGCCGACGGCCATCGGCAGGAAGAACGGCAGTGTCGCCGCGAGCCCCGTGAACACCAGGAACAGGCCGTTGTGGGTGATCTGCGAGATGAACGCGGGGCCCTCGCCGCCTCCGCCGCCGACGGCGGAACCGTCACTGGTCTCGATCTTCACCGCGATCCCGACCAGGACCGGCACGGCCGCCAGCACCCCCAGCAGGGCGAGCGTGCGCCAGCGCCGGAAGGTCGTCACCAGCTCGCTGCGCAGCAGGCCCAGGCTCCACAGGAAACCGGGCGTGCGGGCGGCGGACGCGCCGCCCGGCGCCGCGACGGTCAGGTCAGCCCGCGACATCGAAGCCCTCCCCCGTCAGCGCCACGAACGCCTCCTCCAGCGAGGCCCGTTCGACGCCGAATCCGCGTACCCGCACCCCTGCCCGGACCAACGAGGCGTTGATCTCCGCGAGTTCCCGCTCGGGCGGCTCGCCGGTGACCCGGTCCCCGTCGGCGACCACGTCGCCCACGCCCTGTTCCTTCAGCACCCGGGCCGCCTCGGCCGTATCCGGGGTCGTGACGACCAGCCGCCCGCGCGCCCCGGCCGCGAGGTCGGCGACCGCGCCCTGGGTGATCAGCCGGCCGCGGGCCATCACGGCCGCGTGCGTGCAGACCTGCTCGATCTCGTCCAGCAGATGGGAGGAGAGGAACACCGTCGTGCCGTCGGCGGCCAGCTCCCTGATCAGGGTGCGGATCTCCCGCATGCCCTGCGGGTCGAGCCCGTTGGTCGGCTCGTCCAGCACCAGCAGCCGGCGCGGCTGGAGGAGGGCCGCGGCGAGGCCCAGCCGCTGCTTCATGCCGAGGGAGTAGGCCCGTGCCTTCTTGCCCGAGGCGCTCGCCAGCCCCACCCGCTCCAGTGCCGTGCCGACCCGGTCCCGGCGGGTGCGCGGGTCGGCGGTGGGGTCGGCGGCGTCGTACCGCAGGAGGTTGTCGCGGCCGGACAGGAAGCCGTACAGCGCCGGGCCCTCGATCAGGGCGCCCACCTGCGGGAGCACGGTCCGCGCGGCCCGGGGCATGGGCCGCCCCAGCACGCGCGCGCTGCCCGAGGTGGGCTCGATCAGGCCCATCAGTATGCGGATGGTGGTGGTCTTGCCGGAGCCGTTGGGGCCGAGGAAGCCGAAGACGCTGCCCGCCGGGACGGTCAGATCCAGCCCGTCGACGGCGAGCTGCCCGCCGCGGTAACGCTTGGTGAGAGCGCGGGTGACGATCACTCCGTCACCCTCGTCGGCACCGGCGCCGGGGGCGGAATTGGCGGCGCCCGGGTCGCTCTCGTGCCCCGGTGTGGCGGACGTCGCGCGCATGGGCTCCCCCGGCTCCCTCGACTCGTCGTACGCGTACGGTACTTACTGTCCCGCCCGCACGCCCGCCCTCGCGGTCATCCCTGCGAATCGGCCGCCTTCACCAGGGCTTCCTCGGTGACCGCGCCGACGTAGACCTTGCCGTCGTCGGTGATCAGGGCGTTGATCAGGCGGGTCTTGAAGACCGTGCCCGAGCCGAACTTGCCGTCGACCTTGTCGCCGAGGGAGTCCAGGAAGCCGCCGAACTGGCCGCCCACCTCGTCGCCGGAGGGGACGCCCTCGCCGCCGGTGTCCAGGACGGCGATCGCGTTCCAGCCCTCGCCGATGGTCTGCGGACCGTCCGCGGACCCGCCCTCGGTGCCCGGCTCCAGGCCCTTCCCGAAGCCCTTCCCGAAGTCCCCGAAGCCGCCGTCGCGGGAGGCGCCCGGAGCGTCGTGCCCGGCCTCGCCCTCCTCGGTGACCTTCGCGCCCTCGGGCGGGGTGAAGTCGAACGTGGAGGCGGCCGGCCTGGCGAAGCTGACCTGGGTGAAGCCGACGTCCAGGACGGCCGCGCCGCCGCTCGCCGGGGTGAGCGTGAACTTCAGCGGCGTCCAGGTCTTCGCGTCCACCGCGATGCTGATCGCGCCGACGGTCGTACCGGACTGCTTGGGCTCGATCAGCAGCTTGTACGCGTCGCGGCCGGCGACCCGGGCGGTGCCGTCGACGGTCACGGACGTGGTGTCGTCGGCCGCCTTCAGGGCCTCCTCGGCGAAGTCCTTCGGCGTGGCGGGCACGTCCTCGGGCTCGGCGGGCTCGGCCGTCGTCGAGTGGTAGACCTCGTTGGACCGGCTGTCGTAGCCCCAGACGTCCTTGCCGTTGTGGATGACGCTGTACTCGGCGGCGTCCTGGAGGAGCGACAGCTTCTGGCGGTCGGGGCCGTCGGCGGCCACGCGCAGGGTGTGCGTGCCCGTGGCCAGCTCGGTGAGCCGGGCCGACGGGTCGGCCGCGGAGCCGTCGCCGCCGTCCGCGCCCCGGGCGGCGCCGGAGAACAGCCCGCTCTCCAGTCCGCCGAGGTCGGGCAGGCCGAGGTCGGTGTTGATACGGACCGTGCCGGACAGCTGCTCGGTGTCCGACTCGGCGATGTTCTGGACGACTTGCTCCGCGCTGATCTTCGGCAGGTCGGGGCTGCCGGAGCTGGCGAGCGCGGGCACGAGCCCGATGGTCGCCGCCGCCACGCCGGTCACCGCGACCGGGACGATGTACCGCGTGGCCCTGCGTCGGCCCGCGCTCGGGCCGTCGGCCTCCGAGGCGGCCGTGGTCTCGTCGGATTCGTACGGTGCCATGTGTGCCCTACCTCCGTGTCGGCGGCGGCCGTTCAGCTCGATGCGCACTGTTCACCCTGAGCCGCCATTCTCACCCGAATCGGTGAGGAGTGGTGTTTTCCGTGTGGTCTCCATCAGACCAAACCGGGGGTGGCGACGCGTCACTCCGCGGAGCCAACTCCACGTACTCCTGCGGTATGACACGCGAGGGCGGCGCCTCCCCCGACCCGTAGGGGTCGGGGGAGGCGCCGCCCTTGGACAGGCAGTTGGGGGGCGGAGCTCCGGGTGGTGGTGCCGGGGGAGCCGGGCCGTGGTGCAGGGGGAGCCGGGTGGTCGCTTCGGCGAGGGACGACGGGGCCTGCGGACCGCCGGGGCGGTGTGGTGCGGAGCCCCCGTGGCCCTCGGGCCGTCCCCCTGGGGGCCGTCAGCCCGCCCGGTGCACCACCGCGTCGCAGAGTTCCACCAGGGACGCCTTCGCGTCGCACTCCGGCAGGGGCGCGAGCGCGGCGCGGGCTTCCGAGGCGTAGCGGACGGTGTCGCGGCGGGCGTGCTCCAGGGCCGGGTGCTCGCGCAGCGCGGTGAGCGCCTCGGCGTGCCGGGCGTCGTCGGTGAGGTCGGAGTCGAGCAGCTCGCACAGGGCGAGGTCCTCGGCGAGTCCCAGCCGGGCGGCCCGCTCGCGCAGCCGCAGCACGGGCAGGGTGGCGATGCCCTCGCGCAGGTCGGTGCCGGGGGTCTTGCCGGACTCGCGGGAGTCGGAGGCGATGTCCAGGACGTCGTCCGCGAGCTGGAAGGCGACGCCGAGCCGCTCGCCGTACTGGGTGAGCACGTCGACGTAGGTCTCGTCGGCGCCGGACATCATCGCGCCGAACCGGCAGGAGACGGCCACCAGCGAGCCCGTCTTGCCGCTCAGCACGTCCAGGTAGTGGTCGACGGGGTCGCGGCCGTCGGCGGGACCGGCCGTCTCCAGGATCTGGCCGGTGACCAGCCGCTCGAACGCCTCGGCCTGGACGCGGACCGCCTCGGGGCCGAGGTCGGCGAGGATGTGCGAGGCACGGGCGAAGAGGAAGTCGCCGGTGAGGACGGCCACCGAGTTGCCCCAGCGGGTGTTGGCGCTGGGCACGCCACGGCGTACGGCCGCCTCGTCCATCACGTCGTCGTGGTACAGCGTGGCGAGGTGGGTCAGCTCGACCACCACGGCCGAGGGCACTACGCCGGGCGCGTAGGGGTCGCCGAACTGGGCGGCGAGCATCACGAGCAGCGGCCTGAACCGCTTGCCGCCGGCCCGCATCAGATGCTGGGCGGCCTGGGTGATGAAGGGGACCTCACTCTTGGTTGCCTCGAGCAACCCTTCCTCGACTGCCGTCAATCCGGCCTGGACATCGGCCTCCAGAGCCTGGTCCCGCACGCTCAGCCCGAACGGCCCGACGACGGTCACGAGGGTCTCCTGTCTGCTGGTGTCCACCGGCGATTACGCGGTTTGTCGATAGGTCGCCGCCATCACTCAAGTCAGCGTATCCGGTCACGATTCGATCACTGCCGCCACCCACCCCGCAGGCAGGGCGGTATCGCGGCACGGCCGGTATGTTGCCGATCAACCGATAAGAACGGACATTTATCCACTTAATCGAACGGGTTTCACAGGGATCGCGCCATTCGCATTCGCCCGCCCTCCCCGGCGGGATCGCCCCCCAGGATCCGCGTACCCCGCTTCCGGACGGGGCGCGCCCGCGCGGACGCTCCGGCAGGGGCGCCCCCGCCCACGTCCGGCGACCCGCCGCGCTCGGCGACCCGCCGCGCCCGCGGAGGTCCGGGAGGCGACCGCCACGCCCACGGGACGCGGCCTGGGAGGCGACCGCCACGCCCACAGGAGGCCACGGAAGGCGGCCGCCGCGCCCCGGGAGCCACGGAAGGCGACCGCCACGCCCGCGGGAGCCAGGGGAGGCGACCGCCACGTCCGCGGGAGGTCCGGGAGGCGACCGCCACACCCACGGAAGGCGGTCGACCCGCCCGGCCCCGGGCTCCGAGATCCGCACCCGGGAGAGGCGGATCCCACGAGCGGTCAATTGAGGGAGAGTTGGGCCTGATGCCCGAATTGCCGTTCTTGCGGCCGACGGTGAGTTGGCTCACTGGCGGGCCCCCACGCCGAACCGCGCACCCAGGGGTCACGAGGGGCGCCCCGCCCTGCAATTGCACGGCGGCCGCCAAAATGGATCAAGTACCCCAAACAGCCTGGATCATGCCGGGTCGGCTCATTGTGTGAATCCCGCGCTTGTTTCGGTCATGCGCTCTCGCATACGTTCCGGGCCAGCCGGGCGGACGCCGAATCCTGCCGCCGCCCACAGCATCCGACGACCAGACGCAGCGGCAGGAGCGGGGGACCCAGGCAGGTCGCCGGACCGAACGTCGTACCAGGTACGAGGCGCGGTACGGCTCGGGGTGAAGCCGTGTCCGAAAGGGCAGGGCCGGGCGCCTTTCCGCCCGAACCCGACAGCTCACCTCGCAGGCGCCGGAGAGGAACACCCCCATGCCTGCGACCACGCACGCAAACCGCCGCCCCCGTCTCGCCCGTGCCCTCGCCGCCGCCGGTGTCGGCGCCGCCGTGCTGGCGCTGCCGATCGTCGGCGCGACCACCGCGTCGGCCGCCCCCACGGCCCCCACGGCCGCGACCGCCTACCCGAGCAACCTCGACGGCTGGATCCGTCAGTCGCTCGACGTGATGGCCCAGAACGGCATCCCGGGCACGTACGACGGCATCTACCGCAACGTCATGCGCGAGTCCTCGGGCAACCCCCTCGCCATCAACAACTGGGACTCCAACGCCGCCGCCGGCACGCCCTCCAAGGGTCTGCTCCAGGTCATCGACCCGACCTTCGCGGCGTACCACGTGCCCGGCACGGCGTTCGACCCGTACGACCCGGTCGCCAACATCACCGCCGCCTGCAACTACGCGGCCGCGCGCTACGGGTCGATCGACAACGTCTTCGGCGCCTACTGATCCCTCCGGCCGGCCGCCGAGACCCGGGCAACACATCCGATCTGATCGGATTCACCCGGATATGCCCGGCGTGTCAGCCGTAGAGTCGTTCGAGGACGACGGCGATGCCGTCGTCCTCGTTCGAGTGGGTGATCTCGTCGGCCACCGACTTGAGTTCGGGGTGGGCGTTGGCCATGGCGACGCCGTACTCGGCCCAGTCGAACATGGGGATGTCGTTGGGCATGTCCCCGAAGGCGATGGTGTCCTGCGGGGTCAGGCCGAGATGCCGGGCCGCAAGCGCCAGGCCGGTCGCCTTGGTGATGCCGCACGGCTGCAGCTCGACCGTGCCGGGCCCCGACATGGTGACCGTGGCCAGCGAACCCACCGCGCCGCGCGCGACCGTCGCCAACTCGTCGTCGCCCAGGGTGTGATGGCGCAGCAGCACCTTGCTGATCGGCTCGCACCACAGGTCGTCGCGGCGCTCGACGCGCAGCGCGGGCAGGGTGGGGTGCGGCATCGTGTAGCCCGGCTCGATGAGCGTGAGCCCGTCGACGCCGTCCTGGTCCACGGCCGCGTACACCTGCCCCACCTCGGCCTCGATCTTGCCGAGCGCGGTCTCGGCCAGCTCCCGGTCCAGCGTCACGGACCACAACAGCCGGTCCGCACCGGCGTCGTAGAGCTGCGCGCCCTGTCCGCACACCGCGAGGCCCGTGCTGCCCAGCTCCTCCAGGAGCGGACGCACCCTCGGCGCCGGCCGGCCGGTCACCACCAGATGCCGGGCGCCCGCGGCCTCCACCAGGGCCAGCGCGGCACGCGACCGGTCGGAGAACGTGTCGTCGCCGCGCAGCAGTGTGCCGTCCATATCGGTGGCGACGAGCGAGAAGGCGGTGCGGTCGGCATATGCGGTGGGTGCGGCCATGATCAGAGAATACGGACATCGAACCCCCCGGACCCCCCGCCTCGGAGACTACGACAGGCGCCTCTCCGAGCTCACGCGCCTCTTCAACTTCCTTTCGCGCTCCGGCATTTCACCCCCAAGTGGGGCCGACCGGATGGCTCGGCCCGGTGGCCCGGCTCCGTTCGGCGCGGTTCGACCGGTTTCGGCAGCGGCGACGCGGCCGGGAATCGACGGCGGCTCCGCCTGACGACGCCGGGCGGCTCGGCCGTAACGTGTGGCGCAGTCACGTGCCGTCCGAACGCGCGGCACGCGAGCGCACGGCACCGCACACGGCACGCACGAGAGCGAGGCAGAACCGCATGCCCCCCTTCGATGTCCCCGAGGGCGACCCCTTCGGTCCGCACAACCTTCCGTACGGCGTGTTCTCCACCGGGGACCCGCACGCCCGGACCGTCGGCGTCCGGCTCGGAGACCACGTCCTAGACGCGGGCGCGGCGGCCCGGGCCCTCGGCTCCCCCTACGCCACGCTGCTCGCCCAGCCGTCCCTGGACCCGCTGCTGGCCGCCGGCCGCACGGCCTGGTCGGACGTCCGGCGCGCACTCACCGCGTGGGTGACGGTCCCCAGCTACCGCGAGACCGTCGAGCCGCTGATGCACCCCCTCGACTCGGTGACCCTGCACCTGCCCTTCACCGTCGCGGACTACGTGGACTTCTACGCGTCCGAGCACCACGCCCGCAACGTCGGCCAGATGTTCCGTCCCGACGCCGAGGACTCCCTCACCCCGAACTGGAAGCACCTGCCGATCGGCTACCACGGCCGCTCCGGCACCGTCGTGGTCTCCGGCACCGACGTCGTACGGCCCTCCGGGCAGCGCAAGGCCCCGGCCGACCCCGCCCCGGTCTTCGGCCCGTCCGTGCGCCTGGACATCGAGGCCGAGGTCGGCTTCGTCGTCGGCACGCCGTCCACGATGGGCACCCCCGTGCCGCTGGCCAGCTTCCGCGACCACGTCTTCGGCCTCTGCCTGCTCAACGACTGGTCCGCCCGCGATCTCCAGGCCTGGGAGTACGTCCCCCTCGGCCCCTTCCTGGGGAAGTCCTTCGCCACCTCGGTGTCGGCGTGGATCACCCCGCTCGAGGCCCTGGAGGAGTCCCGCGTCGCCGCCCCGGAGCGCACCCACCCGCTGCTGCCCTACCTCGACGACGCCGACGAGGAGCCCTACGGCTACGACCTGCGGATCTCCGTCGCGGTCAACGGTCAGGTCGTCTCCGAGCCCCCCTTCTCCACCATGTACTGGACCGCCGCCCAGCAGCTGGCCCACATGACCGTCAACGGTGCCTCCCTGCGCACCGGTGACCTCTACGGCTCCGGCACGGTCAGCGGCCCCGCCGAGGCCCAGCGCGGCTCCCTCCTGGAGCTGACCTGGAACGGCCGCGACCCCTTCGAACTCCCCGACGGCAAGCGCACGTTCCTCGAGGACGGCGACGTCGTCACCCTCACCGCCTGGGCCCCCGGCCCGGACGGCATCCGCGTCGGCCTGGGCGAGGTCACCGGGCGGATCGTGGCGGGCTGAACCGGCGCCCCGGTGCGGCGGGTGGCGCCGGGCAGGGCACGGTGACGCACGGCCGGTGCGGCGGGTCAGCCGGGCGGGACGGACCTGTGCGGCGGGTGCGCCGGGCGGGACGGGCCGACTCGCGGCCGGTGCGGCGGGTCCGCCGGGCAGTGCTGGCCGACGCACGGCCGGTGCGGCCGGGCGGGACGGGCCGGGGCGCAGGCGGTGAGTGAGGACGGCCCGGGCGGCCTGGGCCGCGATCGGTGAGGAGATCCCCGGCGGCCGGTGCCGCGATCCCGTGAGGGTGGGTCGCGGCCCGGCCCGCCGGGCGACGGACTGGCGACGGCCGGGCGACGGACTGGCGACGGCCGGGCGGCGGCATGGCTCCGGCCACTACCGGATCCCCTCCCGATCCGCTCACGCCGATTCCTTACGCCCACCGCCCCCCGCCGTCATACTGGCGGCGAGCGCGTCCCGCCGCGCGCGCAGCGAGGCACCGCACCCCCGCCCTACTCCCGATCAGGACCGGAGCCCGTGGCATGACCGTCTGCCTGCTCCTGCTGAGCCTTCTCGCCCTGACGGCCGCCGTGCCGGCCCCCCGCGCGCTCACCCGGGCCGCCTGGCCCGAGCGGGAGCCCGTGGTCGCACTGTGGGTGTGGCAGTGCCTCGTCGCGACCGTCCTGCTCTGCTGTCTCACCGCCCTCACGCTGAGCGCCGCCGCCGTCTTCCAGACCGTCCGCGCCCATGTCTTCGCCCCGGCGCCCGCCGAGGTGACCGCCGCCTACGACCTCACCGCCGCCCCGCCCTGGGCGACCGCCCTCACCGTCCTGCTGGCCTTCGGAGCGGCCTGGACCACCGCGATGCTGGCCCGTGAGCTGGTGGAGGCCCGCCGTCGGCGTGGACTGGCCCGCGCGCAGCTGCGCGAGCGCGCCCCCGACCTGCCCGCCGGGCTCCCGGCCTCGCGCGGCCCCCTGCTGGTGCTGGAGGACGAGTACCCAGACGCCTGGTGGATGCCGGGCAGTCCGCCCCAGCTGGTCG
The DNA here is from genome assembly GCF_042873115.1 of Streptomyces sp. NPDC005017. Taxonomy (NCBI): domain Bacteria; kingdom Bacillati; phylum Actinomycetota; class Actinomycetes; order Kitasatosporales; family Streptomycetaceae; genus Streptomyces; species Streptomyces sp. NPDC005017. The sequence continues at coordinate 16,158 of NZ_JBIALD010000019.1, forward strand.
TCACCACCGGCGCGCTGCACCGCCTCACCGACCACCAGCTGGACGCCGTGCTCACCCATGAACGCGGTCACGCCCGCGCCCACCACGACTGGCTGCTGCATCTGTCGACGGCCCTTGCCACCGGCTTTCCCCGGGTGCCGCTGTTCGCCCACTTCTGCGACCAGACCCGCCGGCTGGTGGAGCTCGCCGCCGACGACACCGCCTCGCGCAGGTGCGGCCATCTCACCGCGGCCCTGGCACTGATCGAGCTGAACCAGCACCGCGGCGTCCTGTCCTGCGCCTCCAGCGACCGTCTGCTGCGCGAGCGCGTGGACCGCCTGCTCCAGCCGCCGCCCCGCCTGGACCGCGGCCGGCGCGCCCTGACGACCACGGTCGCGGCCCTGGTCCCGCTGCTCCCGCTGCTGATCACCTTCGCGCCGGGGCTGACCGCGCTCAACTGACCCGGCGCCCCCTGCGCCGCCCGGTCCGCCTCGGGCGCCCCTCCCGCCTACGCCCAGTCGTCCGGCTCGGGCTCGGCGTCGAACTCCGGCCAGTCGTCCGGCGCGGCGGCGGCCTCCTCGCCCGGCCCCGTGGAGCCGGGCTCGCCGTCCAGCGCGGCCAGCACTCCGAGCACGCCCTCCCCGTAGGTCGCCAGCTTCTTCTCGCCGACGCCGTTGATGGAGCCGAGCTCGCGCACCGAGCCGGGCCGGGCGAGGGCGATCTCCCGCAGCGTGGCGTCGTGGAAGATGACGTACGCCGGGACGCCCTGCTCCCGGGCCTGCTCGCCGCGCCAGGCGCGCAGCGCCTCGAAGACCGGCTGAAGCTCCTCGGGCAGCTCGACCGCCGCCGCCTTGGGCTTGCGCTCGCCTCTGCCGGAGGACGAGCCCGACCGCGATCCGGCGGGCTTCTTCGGCTCCTTGCGCAGCGGCACCTCGCGCTCGCGCCGCAGCACCGACCCGCTCTCCTCGGTGAGCACCAGCGTGCCGTACTCCCCCTCGACGGCGAGCAGTCCCTGCGCCAGCATCTGGCGGACGGCACCGCGCCATTCGGCCTCGCTCAGCTCCTCGCCGATGCCGAACACGGACAGCTGGTCGTGGTCGAACTGGATCACCTTCGCGGTGCGTCTGCCGAGCAGGATGTCGACGATCTGTCCGGCGCCGAACTTCTGCCCCCGTTCGCGCTGGAGCCGCACCACCGTCGACAGCACCTTCTGGGCCGCGACCGTGCCGTCCCAGGTCTCGGGCGGTGTCAGACAGGTGTCGCAGTTGCCGCAGGCCGTCGAGTCGGGGTCCTGGCCGAAGTAGGTGAGGAGCTGTGCGCGCCGGCATCGCGCGGTCTCGCACAGGGCGAGCATCGCGTCCAGGTGGGACGCGGCCCGGCGGCGGAACGCCTCGTCGCCCTCGCCGGACTGGATCAGCTTGCGCTGCTGGATGACGTCGTTGAGCCCGTAGGCCAGCCAGGCCGTCGAGGGCTGTCCGTCGCGGCCGGCCCGGCCCGTCTCCTGGTAGTAGCCCTCCACGGACTTGGGCAGGTCGAGGTGGGCGACGAAGCGCACGTCGGGCTTGTCGATGCCCATGCCGAAGGCGATGGTGGCCACCACGACCAGGCCGTCCTCGCGCAGGAACCGGGACTGGTGGGCCGCGCGGGTGCCCGCGTCCAGGCCCGCGTGGTACGGCACGGCCTCGACGCCGTTGGCGGACAGGAACTCCGCCGTGCGCTCCACGGAGTTGCGCGACAGGCAGTAGACGATGCCCGCGTCGCCCGCGTGTTCCTCGCGCAGGAAGCTCAGCAGCTGCTTCCTGGGCTCCGCCTTCGGCACGATCCGGTACTGGATGTTGGGCCGGTCGAAGCTGGCCTCGAAGTGGCGGGCGGCCGGCATGCGCAGCCGCTCGGTGATCTCCTGGTGGGTGGCCCGGGTCGCCGTGGCCGTGAGGGCGATGCGCGGCACGTCCGGCCAGCGCTCGCCGAGCAGGGACAAGGCGAGGTAGTCGGGGCGGAAGTCGTGGCCCCACTGGGAGACGCAGTGCGCCTCGTCGATCGCGAACAACGAGATCTTGCCGCGCCCCAGCAGCTCCAGCGTGGTGTCCAGCCGCAGCCGCTCCGGCGCCAGATAGAGCAGGTCCAGCTCACCCGCGAGGAACTCCGCCTCCACCAGGCGCCGCTCGTCGAAGTCCTGCGTGGAGTTGATGAAGCCGGCCCGCACGCCGAGTGCCCGCAGCGCGTCGACCTGGTCCTGCATGAGCGCGATCAGCGGGGAGACGACGATGCCCGTGCCGGGTCTGACCAGGGCGGGGATCTGGTAGCACAGGGACTTGCCGCCGCCGGTGGGCATGAGCACCACGGCGTCCGAGCCGGACACCACATGCTCGATGATCGCTTCCTGCTCGCCGCGGAAGGCGTCGTAGCCGAACACGCGGTGCAGTGTGGCCAGTGCCTCGCTGTCGGTCGCCACCGGCCCCCCGGTCGTCCCTGTCATCTCGCTGATCCCGCCCGTCCCGCCCATCGCCGTGCCCCCCGTACGCCGTGTCTCGACCACTGCGTCCACGATAGGCGCAGGCACCGACAGCCCCTGGAGTTATCCACAGACCCGTACGAGTGAACGCCGCGACTCTCCGTGTTCGGCCAGAAGAGTCGGCAGGAACAGGCCGCCGGATCGGCCGACCGGAGCAGCGGGCCGCCCCCGCCGGACGCGCGTGGGCCCCGGCCCCCTCACGGGGAACCGGGGCCCACGGGCGATGCCGGTCTCAGCGCACGAACACCCCGGCCTGGCCCGCCAGGTCCAGGAAGTACTGCGGCGCCACACCGAGCACCAGCGTGACCGCCACGCCCACGCCGATCGCCGTCGTCGTCAGCGGCGACGGCACGGCGACGGTCGGGCCCTCAGGCCGCGGCTCGCTGAAGAACATCAGCACGATCACCCGGATGTAGAAGAACGCGGCGATCGCCGAGGAGATCACACCGACCACGACCAGCGGCGCCGCGCCGCCCTCCGCCGCCGCCTTGAACACGGCGAACTTGCCGGAGAAGCCCGAGGTCAGCGGGATGCCCGCGAAGGCCAGCAGGAACACCGCGAACACGGCCGCCACCAGCGGGGACCGCCGGCCCAGACCGGCCCACTTGGACAGGTGCGTCGCCTCGCCACCGGCGTCCCGGACGAGCGTGACCACCGCGAACGCGCCGATCGTCACGAACGAGTAGGCGGCCAGATAGAAGAGGACGGAGGAGACGCCCTCCGGCGTGGTCGCGATGACACCCGCGAGGATGAACCCCGCGTGCGCGATCGAGGAGTACGCCAGCAGACGCTTGATGTCCGTCTGGGTGATCGCCACGATCGCGCCGCCCAGCATGGTGACGACGGCCACGCCCCACATCACCGGCCGCCAGTCCCAGCGCAGGCCCGGCAGCACCACGTACAGCAGCCGCAGCAGGGCGCCGAAGGCGGCCACCTTGGTCGCGGCCGCCATGAAGCCGGTCACCGGGGTCGGCGCGCCCTGGTAGACGTCCGGCGTCCACATGTGGAACGGCACCGCGCCCACCTTGAACAGCAGGCCCATCAGGATCAGCGCGGAGCCGACCAGCAGCAGCGCGTCGTTGCCCATGGTGCCGGCGAGAGCCGGGCTGACCTCGGGGACCGAGCCGTCGACGACCTGCGCGATCGCCGCGTACGACATCGAGCCGGAGTAGCCGTACAGCAGGGCGATGCCGAACAGCGTGAACGCGGAGGCGAACGCGCCGAGCAGGAAGTACTTCACGGCCGCTTCCTGCGACATCAGCCGCTTGCGGCGGGCCAGCGCGCACAGCAGGTACAGCGGCAGCGAGAAGACCTCGAGCGCGACGAACAGCGTCAGCAGGTCGTTGGCCGAGGGGAACAGCAGCATGCCCGCGACCGCGAAGAGCAGCAGCGGGAACACCTCGGTGGTGGTGAACCCGGCCTTCACCGCGGCCTGCTCGCTCTCGCTGCCGGGCACGGAGGCGGCCTGCGCGGCGAAGGAGTCGACGCGGTTGCCGTGCGACTGCGGGTCGAGCCGGCGCTCGGCGAAGGTGAACAGACCGACCAGCGCCGCCAGCAGGATCGTGCCCTGGAGGAACAGCGCCGGACCGTCGACCGCGATCGCGCCCATGGCCGCGACGCCCGCCTTGGTGGTGCCGTACCCGTCCGCGGCGAGCGCCACGACCGCGGCGAACGCGGCGACCAGGGCGACGACCGAGACGAACACATGGGCGTAGTAACGGGACTTGCGCGGCACGAACGCCTCGACCAGTACTCCGACGATCGCCGCGCCCACGACGATCAGGGTGGGCGACAGTTGCCCGTATTCGATCTTCGGCGCGTCGATCTTCGTGATCGGGTCGGCCGCGGTTGTCCACAGGCTGTGGACGGCTGTTGCGCTCACTTGGCCGCCTCCACCTCGGGCCGGGGGTCCTTCTTCTGTACGTCGGACATGGTGTGCTCGACCGCCGGATTGACGATGTCCGTCAGCGGCTTCGGGTAGACACCCAGGAAGATCAGCAGCACCACGAGGGGCGCGACCACGGCGAGTTCACGGAGCCTGAGGTCGGGCATCGTGGCGACCTCGGTCTTCACCGGGCCGGTCATCGTCCGCTGGTACAGGACGAGGGTGTACAGCGCGGCGAGCACGATGCCGAGGGTGGCGATGATGCCGACCACCGGGTACTCGGCGAACGTGCCGACCAACACCAGGAACTCGCTGACGAACGGCGCGAGCCCCGGCAGCGACAGCGTCGCCAGGCCGCCGATCAGGAAGGTGCCCGCGAGCACCGGGGCGACCTTCTGCACACCGCCGTAGTCGGCGATGAGCCGCGAGCCGCGCCGCGAGATCAGGAAGCCGGCCACCAGCATCAGCGCGGCCGTCGAGATGCCGTGGTTGACCATGTAGAGGGTCGCGCCGGACTGGCCCTGGGTGGTCATCGCGAAGATGCCCATGATGATGAAGCCGAAGTGCGAGATCGACGCGTACGCCACCAGGCGCTTCATGTCCCGCTGGCCGACCGCGAGCAGCGCCCCGTAGATGATGCTGATCAGGGCGAGGACGAGGATCGCGGGCGTCGCCCACTTCGATGCCTCCGGGAACAGCCCGAGGCAGAAGCGGAGCATCGCGAAGGTGCCCACCTTGTCGACGACCGCGGTGATGAGGACGGCGACCGGGGCGGTGGCCTCCCCCATCGCGTTGGGCAGCCAGGTGTGCAGCGGCCACAGCGGGGCCTTCACCGCGAAGGCGAAGAAGAAGCCCAGGAACAGCCAGCGTTCGGTGCTGGTCGCCATGTCGAGCGTGCCGTTGGCGCGGGCCTCGGCGATCTCGGGGAGCGAGAAGTTCCCGGCGACCACGTACAGGCCGATCACCGCGGCCAGCATGATCAGACCGCCGACCAGGTTGTAGAGGAGGAACTTCACGGCCGCGTACGACCGCTGCGTCGAGGCCGCCTCCTCGCCGTGCTCGTGGGCACGGTCCCCGAAGCCGCCGATGAGGAAGTACATCGGGATGAGCATGGCTTCGAAGAAGATGTAGAAGAGGAAGACGTCGGTGGCCTCGAAGGAGAGGATCACCATGGCCTCGACGGCGAGGATCAGGGCGAAGAAGCCCTGGGTCGGCCGCCACCGCTTGCTGCCGGTCTCCAGCGGGTCGGCGTCGTGCCAGCCCGCGAGGACGATGAACGGGATCAGCAGGGCGGTGAGCGCGATCAGCGCCACCCCGATGCCGTCCACGCCCAGTTCGTAGCGGACCCCGAAGTCCGCGATCCAGGAGTGGGACTCGGTGAGCTGGTACCGGTCGCCGTCGGGGTCGAAGCGGACCAGGACGCCGATGGCCAGGGCCAGCGTGGCCAGCGAGAACAGCAGCGCCAGCCACTTGGCGGCGGTGCGGCGCGCGGCGGGCACGGCGGCCGTGGCCACCGCCCCGATGGCCGGGAGCGCCGCCGTCGCTGTCAGCAGGGGAAAGGACATCGGTATCAGACCGCCCTCATCAGCAGGGTCGCGGCGACGATGAGTGCCGCACCGCCGAACATCGAGACCGCGTACGACCGCGCGAAGCCGTTCTGGAGCCGGCGCAGCCGTCCGGAGAGGCCGCCGACCGAGGCAGCCGTGCCGTTGACGACGCCGTCGACCAGGGTGTGGTCGACGTAGACCAGGGACCGGGTGAGGTGCTCGCCGCCGCGGACCAGGACCACGTGGTTGAAGTCGTCCTGGTACAGGTCGCGACGGGCGGCCCGGGTGAGCAGCGACCCGCGCGGGGCGACGGCCGGGACCGGGCGGCGGCCGTACTGGAGGTAGGCGACGGCGACGCCGATGAGCATGCAGGCCACCGTCGCGCCGGTCACCGCGCCCGCGCTGATCGGCGCGTGGCCGTGGTCGTGCCCGGTGACGGGCTCCAGCCAGTTCAGGAAGCGGTCGCCGATGCTGAAGAAGCCACCCGCCGCGACCGAGCCGACGGCCAGGAGGACCATCGGGATCGTCATGATCTTCGGCGACTCGTGCGGGTGCGGCTCGTGGCCGTCCGCGTCGGGCTGCCAGCGCTTCTCGCCGAAGAACGTCATGATCATCACGCGCGTCATGTAGAAGGCGGTGAGGGCCGCGCCCAGCAGGGCCACGCCGCCGAGGATCCAGCCCTCGGTGCCGCCCTTGGCGAACGCCGCCTCGATGATCTTGTCCTTGGAGAAGAAGCCGGACAGGCCCGGGAAGCCGATGATGGCGAGGTAGCCGAGGCCGAAGGTGACGAAGGTGACCGGCATGTACTTCCTGAGGCCGCCGTACCTGCGCATGTCCACCTCGTCGTTCATGCCGTGCATGACCGAACCGGCGCCGAGGAAGAGCCCGGCCTTGAAGAAGCCGTGCGTCACCAGGTGCATGATCGCGAAGACGTAGCCGATGGGGCCGAGGCCCGCGGCGAGGACCATGTAGCCGATCTGCGACATGGTCGACCCGGCCAGCGCCTTCTTGATGTCGTCCTTCGCGCAACCGACGATCGCACCGAACAGCAGCGTGACCGCGCCGACGATGGTGACGACGAGCTGCGCGTCCGGTGCCGCGTCGAAGATCGCGCCGGAGCGGACGATCAGGTAGACGCCCGCGGTCACCATGGTCGCGGCGTGGATGAGGGCCGAGACCGGGGTCGGGCCCTCCATCGCGTCCCCGAGCCAGGACTGCAGCGGCACCTGGGCCGACTTGCCGCAGGCCGCGAGCAGCAGCATCAGCGCGATGGCGGTGAGCCTGCCCTCGGAGCTCTCGCCGACCAGGCCGGGCTCCCCGTGCGTGCCGAGGAGGGGGCCGAAGGCGAAGGTGCCGAACGTCGTGAACATCAGCATGATCGCGATCGACAGGCCGATGTCGCCGACGCGGTTGACCAGGAAGGCCTTCTTCGCGGCCGTGGCCGCGCTGGGCTTGTGCTGCCAGAAGCCGATCAGCAGGTAGGAGGCGAGACCGACGCCCTCCCAGCCGACGTACAGCAGCAGGTAGTTGTCGGCGAGGACCAGCAGCAGCATCGCCGCGAGGAACAGGTTCAGATAGCCGAAGAAGCGGCGGCGCCGCTCGTCGTGCTCCATGTACCCGACCGAGTACAGGTGGATCAGCGAGCCGACGCCCGTGATCAGCAGCACGAACGTCATCGACAGCTGGTCGAGCCGGAAGGCGACGTCCGCGTCGAAGCCCCCGACCTGGATCCAGGTGAACAGGTGCTGGGTGACGGTGCGGTCCTCGGCGGCCCTGCCCAGCAGGTCGGTGAACAGGACGAGACCGAGGACGAAGGAGACGGCCGCCAGCGCCGTGCCGATCCAGTGGCCGACGGCGTCGAGACGCCGGCCGCCGCACAGCAGTACGGCCGCTCCGAGCAGAGGCGCCGCGATGAGCAGCGCGATCAGGTTCTCCACGATTCAGCGACCCCTTACAGCTTCATCAGGCTGGCGTCGTCGACCGAGGCCGAGTGGCGGGAACGGAACAGCGACACGATGATCGCCAGCCCGACCACGACCTCCGCGGCGGCGACGACCATCGTGAAGAACGCGATGATCTGCCCGTCGAGATTGCCGTGCATCCGGGAGAAGGCGACGAACGCGAGGTTGCAGGCGTTCAGCATCAGCTCGATGCACATGAACAGCACGATCGCGTTCCGCCTGATCAGCACGCCGGTGGCGCCGATCGTGAACAACAGGGCGGCGAGGTAGAGGTAGTTGACCGGGTTCACTTCGACGCCTCCTCGGTCCGCTTGAAGGGGGGCGGCTCGATCTCGCCACGCTCCAGGCGCTCCTCGGCGCGCTGCTCGATGGCCTTCAGATCGTTGAGCGCCTGCGCCGAGACGTCCCGGATCTGGCCGCGCTCGCGCAGGGTCTTGCTGACCGTGAGCTCCGACGGGGTGCCGTCGGGGAGCATGCCCGCGATGTCCACGGCGTTGTGCCGCGCGTACACGCCGGGCGCCGGCAGCGGCGGCAGGTGCTTGCCCTCGCGCACCCGCTGCTCGGCCAGCTCGCGCTGGGTCCTGGCGCGCTCGGTGCGCTCGCGGTGGGTGAGCACCATCGCGCCGACGGCGGCCGTGATGAGCAGCGCGCCGGTGATCTCGAACGCGAAGACGTACTTGGTGAAGATGAGGGCCGCGAGACCCTCCACATTGCCGTTCGCGTTCGCCTGGCCGAGGCCGTTGAACTCCGTCAGGGAGGCGTTGGCGATGCCGCCGATCAGCAGGATGCCGAAGCCGGCGCCGCACAGCAGGACCAGCCAGCGCTGGCCCTTGATGGTCTCCTTCAGGGAGTCCGCCGCGGTGACACCGACGAGCATCACCACGAAGAGGAACAGCATCATGATGGCGCCGGTGTAGACGATGATCTGCACGACGCCGAGGAAGTAGGCGCCGTTGGCGAGGTAGAACACCGCCAGGACGATCATGGTGCCGGCCAGGCAGAGCGCGCTGTGCACGGCCTTCCTCATCAGGACGGTGCACAGGGCGCCGATCACCGCGACCGTGCCGAGGATCCAGAACTGGACGGCCTCGCCGGTGGAGGTGGTGTAGGCGGCGAGCTGGGCGCTCATCGGCGGACCACCCCCTCCGCCGCCGGCTCGTCCTCGCCGGAGGTGGACGCCGCCTCCTGCGGGCCCTCGCCCTTGGAGACCGCGGCCTGCTGCTCCGTGCCCGGAGCGGCCTCCGTCACCAGGCCCCGGTAGTAGTCCTGTTCGTCCATGCCGGGGTAGATGGCGTGCGGACTGTCGACCATGCCCTCGTCCAGACCGGCGAGCAGCTGCTCCTTGGTGTAGATGAGGTTGGCCCGGCTGGAGTCGGCCAGCTCGAACTCGTTGGTCATCGTCAGCGCGCGCGTGGGGCACGCCTCGATGCACAGGCCGCACAGGATGCAGCGGGCGTAGTTGATCTGGTAGACGCGGCCGTAGCGCTCGCCCGGGGAGTAGCGCTCCTCGTCGGTGTTGTCCGCGCCCTCCACATAGATCGCGTCGGCCGGGCAGGCCCACGCGCACAGTTCACAGCCGACGCACTTCTCCAGGCCGTCCGGATGGCGGTTGAGCTGGTGCCGTCCGTGGAAACGGGGAGCGGTGGTCTTCTGCTGCTCCGGGTACTGCTCGGTCAGCCGCTTCTTGAACATGGCCTTGAAGGTCACGCCGAAGCCGGCCACGGGGTTCTGGAAACCGGGCTTCGACTGCTCGGTCTCCTTGGGCTCCTCAGCCATCGGACGCCTCCTTTCCATCCAGAGATCCGTCACTGGCAGTATCCGGTCCGCCACTGACAATCAGCTCCCGCTCCCGGCGCGGGCGCCTGCGCGGGGCCGCGGGCACCTCCTGTCCGGGCAGCGGCGGCACGGGGAATCCGCCCGCCATCGGGTCGAAGGGGGCGCGGTCCGCGGGCGCCGCCTCCGCCTGCCCGTCCCGGCCGCCGCGGAAGAAGTCCGCGACGAAGGAGAGCAGCAGCAGGGCGATCACACCGCCGCCGACGTACAGGGCGATGTCGGCGAAGTCGTAGTTCTCGTTGCGCAGGGCCCGCACGGTCGCGACGAGCATCAGCCAGACCAGCGAGACCGGGATGAGGACCTTCCAGCCGAGCTTCATCAGCTGGTCGTAGCGGACCCGCGGGAGCGTGCCGCGCAGCCAGATGAAGAAGAACAGCAGCAGCTGCACCTTCACGGTGAACCACAGCATCGGCCACCAGCCGTGGTTGGCGCCCTCCCAGAAGCCGCTGATCGGCCACGGGGCCCGCCAGCCGCCCAGGAAGAGCGTCACCGACACGGCCGAGACGGTCACCATGTTGACGTACTCGGCGAGCATGAACATCGCGAACTTGATCGACGAGTACTCGGTGTTGAAGCCGCCGACCAGGTCGCCCTCGGACTCCGGCATGTCGAACGGCGCCCGGTTGGTCTCGCCGACCATCGTGATCACGTAGATGATGAACGACACCGGCAGCAGCAGGATGTACCAGCGGTCCGCCTGCTGTTCGACGATCGTCGACGTCGACATCGAGCCCGAGTAGAGGAACACCGAGGCGAACGCGGCGCCCATCGCGATCTCGTACGAGATCATCTGCGCGCAGCTGCGCAGACCGCCGAGCAGCGGGTACGTCGAGCCGGAGCTCCAGCCCGCCAGCACGATGCCGTAGATGCCGACCGAGGCGACCGCGAGGATGTAGAGCATCGCGATCGGCAGGTCGGTGAGCTGCATCGTGGTGCGGGTGCCGAAGATCGAGACCTCGTTGCCGGCCGGGCCGAAGGGGATCACCGCGATCGCCATGAAGGCCGGGATCGCCGCCACGATCGGCGCGAGGATGTAGACGGCCTTGTCCGCGCGCTTGACGACGAGGTCTTCCTTCAGCATCAGCTTGATGCCGTCGGCGAGCGACTGGAGCATGCCCCAGGGCCCGTGCCGGTTGGGCCCGATGCGCAACTGCATCCAGGCGACGACCTTGCGCTCCCAGACGATGGAGAACAGCACGGTCACCATCAGGAAGGCGAAGCAGAACACCGCCTTGATCGTGACCAGCCACCAGGGGTCGCGGCCGAACAGCGAGAGGTCTTCAGCGGCGAGGAACGGGCTCATGCCTCCACCTCCTTGGGGGCCTCGCCGGCGGGGACCGCCGGGCCGATGCGGACGAGGGAGCCGGGCTGTGCCCCGGCGTCGGAGGCGACGCCCCGGCCGGTGGAGTTCAGCGGCAGCCAGACCACGCGGTCGGGCATCTCGGTGATCTCCAGCGGCAGTTCGACGGTGCCGGAGGGCCCGGTCACGACCAGGACCTCGCCGTCCCGCACCCCCGCCTCGACGGCCGTGGCCGCCGACACGCGCGCGTGGGCCGCGTGCCGCGTCCCGGCGAGCGCCTCGTCGCCCCGCTGGAGCGCGCCGAGGTCCAGCAGCAGCCGGTGCCCGGCGAGCACGGCCTCCCCGGCCGCGGGCCGGGGCAGCACACCGCCGCTCTCCCGCGGCTCGCCGGCCCGCTGACCGTCCCACGCGCCCAGCCGGTCCAGCTCGGCGCGCGCGGTCCGCAGGTCCGGCAGGCCCAGGTGGACGTCCATGGCGTCGGCCAGCATCTGGAGCACCCGCGCGTCGCCGGGCGCGAGGCGCCGGGTCATCTGGTCGGGCTTCAGCGCGGCCTCGAAGAAGCGCACCCTGCCCTCCCAGTTGAGGAAGGCACCGGCCTTCTCGGCGACCGCGGCGACCGGCAGCACCACGTCCGCCCGCGCGGTGACCTCGCTGGGCCGCTGCTCCAGCGACACCAGGAAGCCGGCCTCGTCCAGGGCCTCACGCGCGCGTGCCGGGTCGGGCAGGTCGGCGACCTCCACACCGGCCACCAGCAGGGCCCGCAGTTCGCCGGAGGCCGCGGCCTCGACGATCTGGCCGGTGTCGCGGCCGTAGCGGTGCGGGAGTTCGGCGACGCCCCAGGCGGCCGCGACCTCCTCGCGCGCCCGCGGGTCGGTGGCCGGACGCCCGCCCGGCAGCAGCGACGGCAGCGCGCCCGCCTCGATCGCGCCGCGCTCACCGGCCCGGCGCGGGATCCACACCAGCCGAGCGCCGGTCGCCGTGGCGGCCCGTACGGCGGCGGTGAGCCCGCCCGCGACGGCCGCCAGCCGCTCGCCGACGACGATCACCGAGCCCTCGGCACGCAGCGCCTCGGCGCACCGGCCGCCCGGCTCCTCCAGGCCGACGCCGCTCGCGAGCGCGTCCAGCCACTCGGTCTCGGTGCCGGGAGCGGCCGGGAGCAGTGTGCCGCCCGCCTTCTGGAGTCCGCGGGTGGCGTAGGTGGCCAGCGAGAACACCTTCTGGCCGTGTCCGCGCCAGGCCTTGCGCAGCCGCAGGAAGACTCCGGGGGCCTCCTCCTCGGACTCGAAGCCGGCCAGCAGTACGGCCGGCGCCTTCTCCAGGGAGGTGTAGGTGACACCCGTGCCGTCGAGGTCCCGGCCGCGTCCGGCGACGCGGGCGGCGAGGAAGTCGGCCTCCTCGCTGCTGTGCACGCGCGCGCGGAAGTCGATGTCGTTGGTGTCGAGCGCCACGCGCGCGAACTTGCTGTACGCGTACGCGTCCTCGACGGTCAGCCGGCCGCCGGTGAGCACTCCGGTGCGGCCGCGCGCGGCCAGCAGCCCCTCGGCCGCGGCCTGGAGCGCCTCCGGCCAGGACGCGGGCACGAGCCTGCCGTCGGCGTCGCGCACCAGGGGCGTCTCGACGCGGTCGCGCGTCTGCGCGTACCGGAACCCGAAGCGCCCCTTGTCGCAGATCCACTCCTCGTTGACCTCGGGGTCCGCCGCCGCGAGGCGCCGCATGACCTTGCCGCGCCGGTGGTCGGTGCGGGTGGCGCAGCCGCCGGAGCAGTGCTCGCACACGCTCGGCGAGGAGACCAGGTCGAAGGGCCGGGAGCGGAACCGGTACGCCGCCGAGGTGAGCGCGCCGACCGGGCAGATCTGGATGGTGTTGCCGGAGAAGTACGACTCGAACGGGTCGCCCTCGCCCGTGCCCACCTGCTGGAGCGCGCCCCGCTCCAGCAGTTCGATCATCGGGTCGCCGGCGATCTGGTTGGAGAAGCGGGTGCAGCGCGCGCAGAGCACACAGCGTTCCCGGTCCAGCAGCACCTGGGTGGAGATCGGCACGGGCTTCTCGAACGTCCGCTTCTTTCCCTCGAAGCGGGACTCGGAGTGGCCGTGCGACATGGCCTGGTTCTGCAGCGGGCACTCGCCGCCCTTGTCGCAGACGGGGCAGTCCAGCGGGTGGTTGATGAGCAGGAGCTCCATCACACCCTTCTGGGCCTTCTCCGCGACGGGCGAGCTGAGCTGGGTCTTCACCACCATCCCGTCGGTGCAGGTGATGGTGCAGGACGCCATCGGCTTGCGCTGGCCCTCGACCTCGACGATGCACTGGCGGCAGGCGCCGACCGGCGCGAGGAGAGGGTGGTCGCAGAAGCGGGGTACCTCGATGCCGAGCTGCTCGGCGGCCCGGATGACCAGGGTGCCCTTGGGCACGCTGATCTCGGCGCCGTCGATCGTCAGCGACACGAGGTCCTCGGGCGGCACCGCCGCCTCCCCGCCTCCGGAGGGAGCGCTGGTGGTCACTGTCATGCGTTCACCTCCGTACGGTCGGCCCAGGCCGTCGACTTGGCCGGGTCGAAGGGGCAGCCGCGGCCCGTGATGTGCTGCTCGTACTCCTCGCGGAAGTACTGCAGCGAGGAGAAGATCGGCGAGGCGGCGCCGTCACCGAGGGCGCAGAAGGACTTGCCGTTGATGTTGTCGGCGATGTCGTTCAGCTTGTCGAGGTCGCTCATCACGCCCTTGCCGGCCTCGATGTCGCGCATCAACTGGACGAGCCAGTAGGTGCCTTCACGGCAGGGCGTGCACTTGCCGCAGGACTCGTGGGCGTAGAACTCGGTCCAGCGGGTCACCGCCCGCACCACGCAGGTCGTCTCGTCGAAGCACTGCAGTGCCTTCGTGCCGAGCATGGAGCCCGCGGCGCCGACGCCCTCGTAGTCGAGGGGGACGTCGAGGTGCTCGTCGGTGAGCAGCGGGGTCGAGGAGCCGCCGGGCGTCCAGAACTTGAGCCGGTGCCCGGGGCGCATCCCGCCGCTCATCTCCAGCAGCTGGCGCAGGGTGATGCCGAGCGGGGCCTCGTACTGGCCGGGGCTCGCGACATGGCCGCTGAGCGAGTAGAGCGTGAAGCCCGGGGACTTCTCGCTGCCCATCGACCGGAACCATTCCTTGCCGTTCTGGAGGATGGCGGGAACCGAGGCGATGGACTCGACGTTGTTCACCACAGTGGGGCACGCGTAGAGGCCTGCCACCGCCGGGAAGGGGGGACGCAGCCGCGGCTGGCCACGGCGGCCTTCCAGCGAGTCCAGCAGCGCGGTCTCCTCGCCGCAGATGTACGCGCCCGCGCCCGCGTGCACGGTGAGGTCGAGGTCGAGTCCGCTGCCCAGGATGTCCGTGCCGAGGTAGCCCGCCTCGTACGCCTCGCGCACGGCCGCGTGCAGCCGCCGCAGTACGGGGACGACCTCACCCCGCAGATAGATGAACGCGTGCGAGGACCTGATGGCGTAGCACGCGATGACGATGCCCTCGATGAGGCTGTGCGGGTTCGCGAAGAGGAGCGGGATGTCCTTGCAGGTCCCGGGCTCCGACTCGTCGGCGTTGACAACGAGATAGTGCGGCTTTCCGTCCCCCTGCGGGATGAACTGCCACTTCATCCCGGTCGGGAAGCCGGCGCCGCCGCGGCCGCGCAGCCCGGAGTCCTTGACGTAGGCGATCAGGTCGTCCGGCGTCATGGCGAGCGCCTTGCGCAGGCCCTCGTACCCCTCGTGCCTGCGGTAGACGTCCAGGGACCAGGAGCGGTCCTCGTCCCAGAAGGCCGACAGCACGGGTGCGAGCAGCTTCTCGGGGCCGGTGTCCTTCAGTTCGGGTGCCAAGGTCATCACTCCCCCTCCTCGGCGTCAGGGCCTGCCGGGTGAGCCGGGTCGGAGGCCGATGTGTCCTGCGGCGCGTCGTGCGAGCTGAGGTGCTCGGTGGGCGACGGCTCGTGCGCCGCGCGGTCGTGCGGTTCCCTGTGCGGACCGCCGTCGCGGGGGTGGACCACGCGCGCGGGGGCGGTCTCGCCCTTGGCCAGGCGCAGGCCCACCAGCGACGCGGGTCCCGCGCTGCCGCTCGCCTCGACGGCCCCGGGGCGCTCGTCGGGGAAACCGGCCAGGATCCGCGCGGTCTCCTTGAAGGTGCACAGTGGCGCGCCCCGCGTGGGCGAGACCACCCGGCCGTCACGCAGGTCGTCCACCAGGCGCTTGGCGCTCTCGACGGTCTGGTTGTCGAAGAACTCCCAGTTGACCATCACGACCGGCGCGAAGTCGCAGGCCGCGTTGCACTCGATGTGCTCCAGGGTGACCTTGTCGTCGGCGGTCGTCTGGCCGTTGCCGACGGCCAGGTGCTCCTGGAGCGCCTCGAAGATCGCGTCGCCGCCCATCACCGCGCACAGGGTGTTGGTGCACACCCCCACCTGGTAGTCGCCGGAGGGCTTGCGCCGGTACATGGTGTAGAAGGTGGCGACGGCGGTGACCTCGGCCGTGGTCAGCTCCAGCACGTCGGCGCAGAACTGCATCCCGGTGCGGGTGACGTGTCCCTCCTCGGACTGCACGAGGTGGAGCAGCGGCAGGAGGGCGGAGCGGGAGTCCGGGTAGCGGGCGATGATTTCGCGCGCGTCGCGCTCGAGCCGTTCCCGGACGTCGTCCGGGTAGGCGGGCGCGGGCAGCTGGGGCATGCCCAGGCTCACGCCCCGCTCGGAAGAAGAGGTGGTCACCGGTCGACGCCTCCCATCACGGGGTCGATGGACGCGACGGCGACGATGACGTCGGCGACCTGGCCGCCCTCGCACATCGCCGCCATGGCTTGCAGGTTGGTGAAGGACGGGTCGCGGAAGTGGACCCGGTAGGGGCGGGTGCCGCCGTCGGACACGGCGTGCACGCCGAGCTCGCCCTTGGGTGACTCGACGGCCGCGTACGCCTGTCCCGGCGGGACGCGGAAGCCCTCGGTGACCAGCTTGAAGTGGTGGATCAGGGCCTCCATGGAGGTGCCCATGATCTTCTTGATGTGGTCGAGGGAGTTGCCGAGGCCGTCCGGGCCGAGCGCGAGCTGGGCGGGCCAGGCGATCTTCTTGTCGGCGACCATGACCGGGCCGGGCTGGAGCCGGTCCAGGCACTGCTCGACGATCCCGAGCGACTGGCGCATCTCCTCCAGGCGGATGAGGAAGCGGCCGTAGGAGTCGCAGGTGTCGGTGGTCGGGACGTCGAAGTCGTAGGTCTCGTAGTCGCAGTAGGGCTGCGTCTTGCGCAGGTCGTGCGGCAGACCGGTCGAGCGCAGGATCGGGCCGGTGGCGCCGAGGGCCATGCAGCCGGCCAGGTCGAGGTAGCCGACGTCCTGCATACGGGCCTTGAAGATCGGGTTCCCGGTGGCGAGCTTGTCGTACTCCGGGAGGTTCTTCTTCATCTTCTTCACGAACTCGCGGATCTGGTCCACCGCGCCGGGCGGCAGGTCCTGGGCGAGTCCGCCGGGGCGGATGTAGGCGTGGTTCATCCGCAGGCCGGTGATGAGCTCGTAGATGTCGAGGATCATCTCGCGGTCGCGGAAGCCGTAGATCATGATCGTGGTCGCGCCGAGCTCCATGCCGCCGGTGGCGATGCACACCAGGTGGGAGGAGAGCCGGTTCAGCTCCATCAGGAGCACCCGGATGATCTTGGCCCGGTCGGTGATCTGGTCCTCGATGCCGAGGAGCTTCTCGACGGCGAGACAGTAGGCGGTCTCGTTGAAGAAGGACGTCAGGTAGTCCATGCGCGTCACGAACGTGGTGCCCTGCGTCCAGGTCCGGTACTCGAGGTTCTTCTCGATGCCGGTGTGGAGGTAGCCGATGCCGCAGCGGGCCTCGGTGACGGTCTCGCCGTCGATCTCCAGGATCAGGCGGAGCACTCCGTGCGTGGAGGGGTGCTGGGGGCCCATGTTGAGGACGATGCGCTCGTCGTCGGCACGGGCCGCGGCCCTGACGACCTCGTCCCAGTCGCCACCGGTGACCGTGTATACGGTGCCCTCGGTGGTCGCGCGCCCCGTTGCGTGCTGCGTGCTCATGAGTACGACCTCCGCTGGTCCGGAGCCGGGATCTGGGCGCCCTTGTACTCGACGGGGATGCCGCCGAGGGGGTAGTCCTTGCGCTGCGGGTGGCCCTGCCAGTCGTCCGGCATCATGATCCGCGTCAGGGCCGGGTGGCCGTCGAAGACGATCCCGAAGAAGTCGTACGTCTCGCGCTCGTGCCAGTCGTTCGTCGGGTAGACCGGGACGAGCGAGGGGATGCGCGGGTCGCCGTCGGGGGCGCTGACCTCCAGCCGGATCAGCCGGTTGTGGGTGATCGAGCGCAGGTGGTAGACGGCGTGCAGCTCGCGGCCCTTGTCCTCGGGGTAGTGCACCCCGCTGACGCCGGTGCACAGCTCGAAGCGCAGGGCCGGGTCGTCGCGCAGGGTGCGGGCGACGCGCGGCAGGTGTTCGCGCTCGATGTGGAAGGTGAGTTCGTCGCGGTCGACGACCGTCCTCTCGATCGCGTTCTCGGGGAGCAGGCCCTGCTCCTCCAGCGCGCCCTCGAGTTCGTCGGCGACCTCGTCGAACCAGCCGCCGTAGGGGCGGCTCGCCGGGCCGGGGAGCCGGACCGAGCGCACCAGGCCGCCGTAGCCGGAGGTGTCGCCGCCGTTGTTCGCGCCGAACATGCCGCGCTGGACGCGGATCTCCTCGCCGCCCTGACCGCGCTGGCCGGGGAGGTTGGAGGCGCTCAGGTCCTTCTCGGGGTTCACCCCGCTCGCGTCGCTCACCGCAGCAGCCCCTTCATCTCGATCGTCGGCAGGGCCTTGAGCGCCGCTTCCTCCGCCTCCCGGGCCGCTTCCTCCGCGTTCACGCCGAGCTTGGAGGTCTGGATCTTCTGGTGGAGCTTGAGGATCGCGTCCATCAGCATCTCGGGCCGGGGCGGGCAGCCGGGCAGGTAGATGTCGACCGGGACGATGTGGTCGACGCCCTGGACGATGGCGTAGTTGTTGAACATGCCGCCCGAGGAGGCGCAGACCCCCATGGAGATCACCCACTTGGGGTTCGGCATCTGGTCGTAGACCTGCCGGAGCACCGGCGCCATCTTCTGGCTGACCCGGCCGGCGACGATCATCAGGTCCGCCTGGCGCGGTGATCCGCGGAAGACCTCCATGCCGAAGCGCGCCAGGTCGTACCGGCCGGCGCCCGTGGTCATCATCTCGATGGCACAACAGGCGAGGCCGAACGTGGCGGGGAAGACGGACGCCTTGCGCACCCAGCCCGCGGCCTGCTCGACGGTGGTCAGCAGGAATCCGCTCGGCAGCTTTTCTTCGAGTCCCATGTCCTTTAAGGCCCCTCAGTCCCATTCCAGGCCGCCGCGCCGCCACACGTACGCGTAGGCGACGAAGACGGTGAGCACGAAGAGCAGCATCTCCACGAGCCCGAACACACCCAGGGCGTCGAAGGTGACGGCCCAGGGGTAGAGGAAGACGATCTCGATGTCGAAGACGATGAAGAGCATCGCCGTCAGGTAGTACTTGATGGGGAAGCGCCCGCCGCCGGCCGGCGTGGGGGTCGGCTCGATGCCGCATTCGTAGGCTTCGAGCTTGGCGCGGTTGTACCGCTTCGGACCGATCAGCGTGGCCATGACCACGGAGAAGATCGCAAAGCCTGCCCCGAGGGCTCCCAGTACGAGGATGGGCGCATACGCGTTCACCGCTCCTCGCTCCTCTCAGTCGGCACTGACTGCTGGCGGGTGGTACCGGGGCTCACTTCCGCCTCGTCCGCCCCCTCAACCCCGTTCGTCCCGGACGAAGATCGAGAACATGTGAAGCAGGTCACAAGCCCAACTGCCTCGCATCCTATGCCCGGCGCTCTGTGATCTGCGACACGGGGTATTCCACAAGCTTTGTGATCTCCACCACCTGACGAAGGATCATGAAGTCGGATGAGCGGTGATCTTCACACTCGAAGCGTCAGAGTGATCACCAGAGGTGACATTTTCGCTCGTCGGGCCAGCTCAGGAGGGGCGTCTCCATATCAAGAGGGTTCGCCTGCATGCAAATTGGTGCTGGACGTCCCCCCTTGATAGAGGGCGGCATTCACACATCAGGGGGAGGTCCGGGGCGAGATGTGGACGTGTGCACGCGTTCACGAGCGCCCGGCGGACCCCGGAGCGCGCGAGACGCAGCCTCCCGGGTGACCGTTCCGTGACCTCCGCCACATCCGTGAGAGGCGGATGAAAACCGGGCTTGGCCAACGGTCTCAACCAGTGGTAGGCGCCGGGCAATCCGGACGTAACGACGAAAGCCCATGATCACAGGCTTGGAAGGGTGTGTCCGTAATGCCCGTTACGGCGTCAATAAGGAGCCGGGCGAGGGGTTTTCGCGACGCCGATTGAACAACTGTGGCGCAGCCCACGTTTCTTGTAGGTATGGAGGAGCCCCTGATACCGATTGCTCTCATGTCCCACACCGCTCACATACGCAGCCACCGGAAGCCCCGCCGCACCGCGTCCTCGACGATCGCGATGCGCGCCGGAGTCGCCGGTGGCGTTCTCAGCATGGCGGCGGCCGGTGCGTCGGCAACGGCCAACGCCGCCGAGCCGGTGACGCAGACGATCGAACTGCCCACCCTCACGGCCGACCTGTCCACTCATGTCGCCGAGTCCGCGGACGCCATGGAGCTGGCCGCCGCGAACTACGAGCTGGCCGCCGAGCGTGACGCGGCCGCCGCCCAGGCCGCCAAGGAGGCCAAGGCGGACCTCGCGGTGGCGAAGAAGAAGGAGGAGGCCCGGAAGAAGGCCGCCGAGGAGGCCGCAGCCCGCCGGGCCGCGGCAGAGGAGGCCGCCTCCCGCTCCGCGGAGCGGACCGAGCTCAGCACGGCGTCCGCGCCCGCCTCCGACACCGCGTCGGCCCCGGCCAGCGGCTCCGTGGGCACCGTCATCGCCTTCCTCAAGGCTCAGCTGGGCGACGCGTACGTCATGGGCGCCACCGGCCCCAACGCCTGGGACTGCTCCAGCCTCGTCCAGGCCGCCTTCCGCGAGGTCGGCGTGGACCTCCCCCGCGTCTCCCAGGACCAGTCGATGGTCGGCACCGAGGTCGGCACGTCCAACCTCCAGGTCGGCGACATCCTCTACTGGGGCGGCAAGGGCTCCGCGTACCACGTGGGTGTCTACATCGGTGACGGCCAGTACCTGGACGCGGCCAACCCCTCCAAGGGCGTCGTCATCCAGGACCTGTCCGGCTACCCGGCCTCGGGCGCGGTGCGCGTGCTCTGAGCCGCGCGAGACGCTCCGGCGCACGCAGGACCGGGTGAAGGGCCGCAGCCGCTCGGGGGCAGCGGCCCTTCACCGTTTGCGCGGTGGGGTGTTCGGGCCGCGCGGTCGCCCGAAAGGTCCGTTCGACCTGAAAGGTCCGGACAACCTGAAAGGTCCGGACGGCCCGAAAGATCTGGTCCGCCCGAAAGATCTGGTCGGCACGCGGACGAGCGGGCATGACCGATACGTCGGAACGGCCCGGGTGATACGCCAGGAGGGCTCGGGCGGTATGCCCGAACGGTCCCGCAGCGCACGGATTTTCGCCGGGCGCCCCTTTCCGGGGCGCCCGGCCTCGTTCACGCCTTGGGTGCCACCTTGCTCAGCCCGTTGATGATGCGGTCCATGGCGTCGCCGCCGGCCGGGTCGGTGAGGTTGGCCAGGAGCTTGAGGGTGAACTTCATCAGCATCGGGTGCGTCAGGCCCCGCTGCGCGGCGATCTTCATGACCCTCGGGTTGCCGATGAGCTTCACGAAGGCACGGCCGAGCGTGTAGTAGCCGCCGTAGGTGTCCTTCAGGATGCGCGGGTAGCCCTGGAGGGCCGTCTCGCGCTGGGCGGGCGTCGCGCGGGCGTGGGCCTGGACGATGACCTCGGCGGCGATCTGCCCGGACTCCATGGCGTAGGCGATGCCCTCGCCGTTGAACGGGTTCACCAGGCCGCCGGCGTCACCGACGAGCAGCAGGCCGCGCGTGTAGTGCGGCTGGCGGTTGAAGGCCATCGGCAGGGCGGCGCCGCGGATCGGGCCGGTCATGTTCTCCGGGGTGTAGCCCCAGTCCTCCGGCATGGAGGCGCACCAGGCCTTGAGCACCTCGCGCCAGTCCAGCTCCTTGAAGGAGTCGGAGGTGTTGAGCACGCCCAGACCGACGTTGGAGGTGCCGTCGCCCATGCCGAAGATCCAGCCGTAGCCGGGCAGCAGCCGGTCCTCGCCGGGGCCGCGGCGGTCCCACAGCTCCAGCCAGGACTCCAGGTAGTCGTCCTCGTGGCGCGGGCTCTCGAAGTACGTGCGGACGGCGACGCCCATCGGGCGGTCCTCACGGCGGTGCAGGCCCATCGCGAGGGACAGCCGGGTGGAGTTGCCGTCGGCGGCGACCACCAGCGGGGCGTGGAAGGTGACTTCACGCTTCTCGTCGCCGAGCCTGGCCTTCACACCGGTGATGCGGCCGGTGCGGTCGTCCACGATCGGGCCGGAGACGTTGCACTGCTCGAAGAGCCGGGCGCCCGCCTTCTGGGCCTGGTGGGCGAGTTGCTCGTCGAAGTCGTCCCGTTTGCGGACCAGGCCGTAGTCGGGGAAGGAGGCGAGATCCGGCCAGTCGAGCTGGAGGCGGACGCCGCCGCCGATGATCCGCAGGCCCTTGTTGCGCAGCCAGCCGGCCTCCTCGGAGACGTCGATGCCCATGGCCACCAACTGCTTGACGGCACGCGGGGTGAGGCCGTCGCCGCAGACCTTCTCGCGCGGGAACTGGGTCTTCTCCAGCAGAAGGACGTCGAGACCGGCCCGGGCCAGGTGGTAGGCGGTGGTGGAGCCTGCTGGCCCCGCGCCCACGACGATCACGTCTGCGGTGTTGTCGGAGAGGGGCTCGGTCACGGCGGGATCTCCCCAAGGCTCGAAATCTGCGTGCCGACCGGCACTGGACATGGGCAGTCTATGCAGCACAATTGATCAACCGGCTGAAGGGCTGCCCCGTGAACCGAGCTCTCCCCGCTGTACGGCTGCGCGTTCCGACCGACGAGGACGCCGTCGTGTGGCACCGGATCTTCGATCACCCGGACGTCATGGAGTTCCACGGCGGCAGGGCCTGGGAGCTGTCCGCGTACGAGGAGCTGACCGCCCGCCAGCGCCGGCACGACGCCGAACTGGGCTTCTGCCTGTGGAGCGTGCTCGACGGGTCCGGCGAGGTCGTCGGCTTCACCGGGGCCCAGCCGTGGCCGGGCGAGTGGGGGCCGAGGGGCAGGATCGAGATCGGCTGGCGGCTCGCCCGCCCGCACTGGGGCAAGGGGTACGTCACCGCGGCCGCGCGGGAGACCCTGGAACGGGTCCGCACGGCGGGCGTGGACGACGTCGTGGCCATGGTCGACGCCCGGAACGCCCGCTCGATCGCGGTGATCGACCGGCTCGGCATGCGGCTGGCCGACACGTTCGTCAGCCCGGAGTCGAAGCAGCAGGGCCGCTGCTACGAGCTGAACCTGTGACACACGGTAACCAGTTGCTACAGATAGCGACTTGACGCTTCCGGGCGGCACCCCCCGGCGTTACCCTGCCAGTACCGCTGGGGGTGACATCTGTGAGTTTCACACGCAAAACACCCGAAGTGCATGTGCCGAAACTCGTCGGGCTGATGGCCGTGGACGCCCGCCGCGAGGCCGAGGAGCACGGGGTGCTCCTCGCCGCGCCGGACCGGCCCGACTTCCATCTCGCCGTCGTCGACTACGTCGTACGGCAGTATCCGCCGCCCGGTGCGGAGGTGCCGCGGGACGCCGTCGTCACGGTGTGGTTCGACTTCGGGCGGGGCGAGGGCGGCGGAGGCGTACGGGAGCCGCGGCTGCCGCGCCCCGGGGGCGGCGGACTGGAACGGGAACTGGACGAGCCGGGCGATCCGTACCCGACCCTGGCAGGCTGACGGCCGGCAGCGGACGGTGGCGGGTGACGGCTGACGGTGGCGGGTGACGGCTGACGGTCGCGGGCGCCGGCAGCGGACGGTCGCGGGCGCCAGCAGCGGACGGTCGCGGGCGCCGACCGGCGACCGACGACCGACGGTGACGGCTGACGGCTGACGGCTGACGGCTGACGGCTGACGGCTGACGGCTGACGGCTGACGGCTGACGGTCGCGGGTGCCGGCTGCGGACTGTGACGGGCGTCGGCGGACGGTGGCGGACGGCGGCGCGGGGGCCTCGCCCGTGCCCTCAGGCCCGCTTGAACCCCCGGTGCAGGGCCACGACCCCGCCCGTCAGGTTGCGCCACGCCACGTCCGACCAGCCGGCGTCCTTCAGCCGGGCCGCCAGCGCGGGCTGGTCGGGCCAGGCGCGGATGGACTCGGCGAGATAGACGTACGCGTCCGGGTTGGAGGACACCGCGCGGGCGACCGGCGGCAGGGCGCGCATCAGGTACTCGGTGTAGACCGTGCGGAACGGCGTCCAGGTCGGGTGCGAGAACTCGCAGATGACGACGCGCCCGCCGGGCCGGGTGACCCGGTACATCTCGCGCAGGCCGGTGTCGAAGTCCTGGACGTTGCGCAGGCCGAAGGAGATCGTCACCGCGTCGAAGGTGTCGTCCTTGAACGGCAGCCGCGTGGCGTCGCCCGCGGTGAACGGCATCCAGGCCTGGCGCCGCTTGCCGACGCGGAGCATGCCGAGGGAGAAGTCGCAGGGCACGACGTAGGCGCCGGCCTGCGTGAAGGGCTGCGAGGACGTGCCCGTACCGGCGGCGAGGTCCAGGATCTTCTGCGCGGGGCGGGCGTCGACCGCCTTCGCGACCTCCTTGCGCCAGCGCCGGTCCTGCCCGAGGGACAGCACGTCGTTGGTGAGGTCGTACCGTTCCGCCACGTCGTCGAACATCGAGGCGACTTCGTGCGGCTGCTTGTCCAGGGATGCGCGGGTCACGGGTTCATTGTGGCAGCAGGGGGTGCGGCGGCCGGGCAGCGGCCCTCCCGCCGGTGCGCGTCAGCGCGCCCGGTAGAGCAGCCGTCCGCCCAGCACCGTGGCCACACAGGTGCCGGCCCCCTCCCGTACCAGGGCCGCACGGTCCGGCACGTCGAAGACGGCGAACCGGGCCGGGCCGCCCGGCAGCAGGGGAGGCAGCAGGATCAGCGGAACGGGGGAGAAGGACGGCGGGCCCGGCAGTGACGGCGGGCGCAGCCCCACGAGCAGCCCAGCGCGCCGCACCGCGTCCAGCGCGCCCCGCTCCCGCAGCTCCCCCGCGACGGCGACGGTCCCGTGCGCCAGGAGCCGCTGCACGCCCCGGCGTGCGCTGGCGCCCCGGCGGGCGGGGTCCGCGCGGAACAGCGCCTCCGCGCGCGGCCCGCCGATCGGCCGGGTGCCGTACGTGTCGGCCTCCCGCGGGTCGGGGTGGTAGGTGTGCTCCAGCAGCTCCGGCCCGTACGGGTTGAGCAGTCCGGGCGTGAGGATGCCGGGCCAGCGCCGCACGCGTGCCTGCGGGTGGGCGGCGGTCAGCTCCTCGTACCGGCCGACGGCGGCGAGGTGCGCGCCGTCGACCAGCACGGCGGCCTCCGGCGAGGCCTCGGCGACGTGAAGGGTCGGCAATTCGGACCAGTTCCACTGCGGTCCGCCCGTTCCGGCGGAGCGGGGCTGTCAGTTGGCGGCGAGGATCTTCAGCTCGGGGTGGGCCGTGCCGCCCTCGATGGCGGTCGAGGAGATGTGGGAGACCACGCGCTCGTCGACGGGGTCGTTCGCCGGGTCGTCGTGCACGAGGAGGTGCTCGTACGTCGTGCTGCGCTGGGCCGGGACACGGTCGGCGCCCCGGATCATCTCGATCATCTCCATCAGGTTGGAGCGGTGCCTGGCACCGGCCGCGGAGACGACGTTCTCCTCCAGCATGATCGAGCCGAGGTCGTCCGCGCCGTAGTGCAGGGTCAGCTGTCCCGCGTCCTTGCCCGTGGTGAGCCAGGAGCCCTGGATGTGCGCGACGTTGTCGAAGAACAGCCGGGCGATCGCGATCATCCGCAGGTACTCGAAGATCGTGGCCTGGGTGCGGCCCTTCAGATGGTTGTTCTGCGGCTGGTACAGGTACGGGATGAAGGCCCGGAAGCCGCCCGTGCGGTCCTGCACGTCACGGATCATGCGCAGGTGCTCGATGCGCTCGGCGTTGGTCTCGCCGGTGCCCATCAGCATGGTGGAGGTCGACTCCACGCCCAGGTTGTGCGCGGTCTCCATGATCTCCAGCCAGCGCTCGCCGCTCTCCTTCAGCGGGGCGATCGCCTTGCGCGGCCGCTCCGGGAGCAGCTCGGCGCCGGCGCCCGCGAAGGAGTCGAGACCGGCCGCGTGGATGCGCTGGACGGCCTCCTCCACGGACACCTCGGAGATCCGCGCCATGTGCTCGACCTCGCTCGCCCCCAGGCTGTGGATGACGAGCTGCGGGAACTCCTTCTTGATGGCCGAGAAGTGCTTCTCGTAGTACTCCACGCCGTAGTCCGGGTGGTGGCCGCCCTGGAACATGATCTGGGTGCCGCCGAGTTCGACGGTCTCCGCGCAGCGGCGCAGGATGTCGTCGAGGTCGCGGGTCCAGCCCTTGTCGCTCTTGGGCGGGGCGTAGAACGCGCAGAACTTGCACGCCGTCACGCAGACGTTCGTGTAGTTGATGTTGCGCTCGATGATGTACGTCGCGATGTGCTCGACACCGGCGTAGCGGCGGCGGCGTACGGTGTCGGCGGCCGCGCCCAGCGCGTGCAGCGGGGCGTCGCGGTAGAGGTCGAGCGCCTCCTCGGGGGTGATGCGCCCGCCCCCGGCGGCTCGGTCGAGGACGGACTGGAGGTCGGCCTTCTCGGTCACCGGGGTGCCCCTTTCGTCAAGGGTTGTGGACGGACTGATCCAGCCTACGCCAGGGCGTTCGGGGTGCTGACGTCAGGCCGTGTACGCCCCGGCCAGGACTCCCAGCAGGGCCCCGCCGATGAGGAAGGGGCCGAAGGGGATCGCCGTCCTGCGGTCGGCGCGGCGGGCGACGACGAGCGCGCCGCCGTAGAGCGCGCCCAGCAGGAACCCGGCGAACGTGCCGAGCATGACCGTTCCCCAGCCGTACCAGCCGAGCGCCGCGCCCGCGCCGAGGGCGAGCTTCACGTCGCCGAAGCCCATGCCGCCGGGGTTGATGAGGAACAGCACGAAGTATCCGGCGCCGAGGGCGAACGCCCCGAGGACGGACGTCGTCCACTCCCCCGCGTGCTCGGGCAGCAGCGCGGCGAGGCCCAGCAGGGCGACGGCCGCGGCGGCCAGGGGCAGCGTGAGCGGGTCGGGCAGCCGCCGCACCCGCAGGTCCACCGCGGCCAGCAGCACGCAGACGGGCGCGAGCAGCAGCCAGACGCCCAGTTCGGGCCGGGCCCCGGTGGCCGCGGCGAGCGCGGCGCAGACCAGCGCCGTGGCGGTCGCGGGACCGAGCGCTCCCGGGCCGTACGACGCTCCGGACGCGGTCGGCACGGGGTGCCCGGCGGCGGCAGGGGCGGACGGGGGCAGGGCGGGGACGTCGGCCGCAGGCGCGTCGGCGGCTTCGGCCGAGGACGGGTCGGCCGGAGGCGTAGCAGCGGCATCGACCTGGGACGCGCCGGTGGGGGACACGTCGGTCGGGGGCACACCGGCGGCGCACTCCGGGCAGCGGGCGGGGCCGGTCCAGCCCCGGAGGGGATGCCCGCCGGGGCACCGCTCGTGCCAGGGCTCCCCCGCGGGCGCGGAGAAGCGGTGGATCGCGCGGGGCAGCAGGGCACCGGCCGCCCCGCCCCACACCACGGCGAGGACGACCAGCACGGACTCGACCGTGTCCACGGTCGGGGCACCCGGCCCGGTCATCCCACCGCCGTGACGCCGTCGCGCCAGGACGGCAGGAGCTCGTCCAGCAGGGCCTCCGTGCGGGGCGGGAGGCCGCGGGCGCCGCTGCGGCCGACGAGGTCGGCGGCGAGCGTGGAGAGACGGGCCGCGTCACCGGTGGCGTGGGTGGCGCGCAGCAGTTCGTGCCACAGCCGCTCGTCGGCGGGAGCCGTCCGCAGGGCGGCGTCCAGGGCCTCGATCGCCTTCTCCGCGCGGTCCTTCTCCAGGTGGAACCCGGACAGCGCGAGCCCGATGTCCGCGACGAGCAGCGGGAGCTGGGCGTCGATGATCTCGTGGGTGAGCCAGCGGTAGCGGCCCTCGGGCCGGTCGGCGAGCAGCGGGCCGCGCACCAGTACGAGCGCGTCGGTGAGGAGCCGTCCGCGCACGACCCGGTTGTCCACGCCCCGGCCCTGGGTGGCCTCGTGGTAGAGCGAGCGCAGCACGTCGAGGTCGGAGACGACGGACTTGGCGAGGGTGAGGCGTCCGGCGGAGTCGGTGGCGAGGCGGGGCGTGCCGTCGGGGTCGGCGCCGAGCCAGTCGCGCAGCCGGTCGAGCAGCGCGTCACGGACGTCGTCGGTGACACCGCGCGGCCACAGCGCGGAGGCCAGCACGCGCGGGTGCACGCCCTCGCGGTGCAGGAGCAGCAGGGCGAGGGCCTCGTGCTGGAGGGCGCTGCGCCCGCCGTCGGGGGTGTCCAGGCCGATGACCTCGTACGAGCCGACGAGGCGGGCGTAGACGGCGGGCCGGCCCTGTTCGCTGATGTCGACGAGGAACGGCGGGGTGGTGACCGGGCCCCGGGGGCCGTCGTCGCCGGGGTCGGCCTCGACGAACAGCTCGACGACGGCGCGCTGCTGCGGCACGGGCAGGAGCTGGGCGTCGAGTTCGAGGCCCAGCAGGGGCGCGAGCAGCTTGCCCTCGCCGGTGATCTCCATCTCCCAGGAGGCGCCGGGCAGATCGCCGGTCCCGGTGCCGACGAGGTAGCCGATGCCGAGGCGGCCGGCGTCGGCGGCGAGTTCGGCGAGCCTGAGGGCGTCCTCGGCGGACGGCTCGGCGGCGAGCAGCACCAGGTGCGGCGCCCAACGGGTGTGCTGTGCGGGCCCCGTGCGGCCGGTGAGCACGGAGTCCTGTCCGGCGGCGCCGAGCGCGCCGCGCCGCTGCCGGGTCTCGGCGTCCATCGTCTCGATCAGGTCGTCGACGCCGTCGAGGTGGCGCAGCCGGTTGGGGGCGAGCGGGGTGAGGTCCTCGCCGAAGCCGACGAGGGTGATGGTCATGCGGTCCGACCAGCCGTTGGTGGCGAGTTCGGCGGCGACGGAGGCGAACACCGCGGCCCGGTCGGCCTCGTCGCCACTCAGCGAGACGAGGCCGGGCACGGCCTCCAGGTTGAGCAGCAGCCGCGACTCGTCCATGGTGCCGAGGCTGACCAGGCCGGGGTACGGGGCGGCGGTGTCGACGTCCTCGTAGGCCTCGGCGTCGGCGCGGGCCAGCATCCAGAACGTCTGGTCCTGCCCGAGCTGCCAGGGCGCGGGCGGCGCCCCGGCGGGCTGGGCGAGCTGGAGGTGCAGGTCGCCGTTGCTCAGCCAGGCCGCGTAGACGACGGGCAGGGGGCGCGACAGGTGTGTGAGGGCGGCGGCGAGGCCGCGCAGGGAGCGGTCCAGCAGGCGTACGGCCTCGGGGTCGGCGCCGACCATCAGCGCGTCCTGGGCGTCGGCGGCGGCGCCGGTCGGGGTGGGCGGTTCCATGCCGCGCCGCCCGCCGACGGCACCGACGGCCGACTGCCACAGGGCCTGGCGGCGGCGCCGGCCGAGGGCGCCGAGCAGGCCGGCGGCGAGGAGGGGGGCGCCGAGGAGGGCTTCGGGGAGGCCGAAGGAGCGGCCGTCGTCGGCCGCGGTGGCCTGCTGCCCGGACGGGGCCTGCGACTGGCCGGTGTCGTGCCCGGGAGCGGGAACGGGGGCGGGGGCCGGGGCGGGGCGCTGCCCGGGCAGGGACACCTCGCCCGTGCCGCCCGTGCCGCCCGCCTGTTCGCCGCCGCCCTGCTGCCCGGCGTGGTCGCCGGTCCTGGCGTAGTCGCGGATCTGCTCCCGCACCTCGGGCGGGACGGCGGGCGCCTCGTCGGGCATCTCGACGAGTTCGCCGCCGCGGGCGTCGCCGGGCATCTCCATGATCCAGCCGGGCCGGATGAGGCTGGCCTCGGACAGCCGGGAGCCGTCGGGCTGCACGCGGTCCTTGTTGAGCTGGTAGATCTCCTTGTAGCGGCGGCCGTCGCCGAGGTGGCGTTCGGCGACCTCCCACAGGGAGTCGTGATGGCGGCCCTCGGGCGGCTGGATCCGGTAGTACTTCGTGTCGCCCTTGGCCGCGGCGCCGGGCGCGGCGGTGTGGGCGGCGTCGGCGGCCTGTTCGGCGAGCGCGGCGGCCGTGGAGGAGGCCTGCTCCTGCGCCTGCGCGAAGAGGCCGGGGGTGGCCTGCGCGGCGGCGACGGCCGGGCGCTGGTTGCCCTCCAGGTTCTGCCCGAGCTGCGACAGACCCGGGGTGAAGCTGGCGGCCGTCGCGCCGACCAGCAGCAGCGCGGCGACCAACTGCCGTGCGAGCAGCTGGCTGGCACCGGCCCCGGGCACCCGTCCCGGTACGCCGACCCCGGACACGGCGGCCTTCACCTCGACGAGCACGCACGCGGTGAACTGCGCCCAGGCCAGCCACACGATGACGGTGAGGATGTTCAGGAACGTCTGCACCGAGATCTCGCGCTGGAGCCAGTCCAGACCGGGCGCCCCGTCAGGGAACGGCCACCCGAACTGCGCCGCGAGCCCCAGCGGCACGCCGAACACCAGCGCGGCGAGCGCGACGAGGGCGAGGAACGCCTTCACGAAGTCCCCGAAGGTACGCCGCCGCACCCGGACGGGCTGCGGGGTGCGGTTCCTCGGGGTGTCCGGGCTTCCCGTCGAACTCGAACTGGAGCGTCGCGGCATGGGAGATGTCCTGGGGTGGGTTTCGATGGGTGTACTGAGCCTACAGAGATCTTATGAAGTCGCTCCGTGAGGCACAGGAGCCGAGCTGGCCGACTCCGAACACTCCGTACGAAAAGCCCGAGTTGCCCTGACCGATCGGGCCGCTCCTCACCATCCCCACACAACCGCCGCGCCCACGCGCTTGTCCGCGCACCCCGGGCGCGTCAGTGCCATTCGTCGGGATCCAGCGCGACCCCGACGAACCCGTCGCCGACGGTCACCGTCAGATCCGGCTGGCGGACCCGGAGGGCGATCGACTCGCGGTCGAAGTCGCGGAACTCGAGTACGAAGTGTTCGGCGACGGCGGGCCGGTCCAGTGGGCACCCGTCCAGATCGGTCGCGGAGTTCGCCCGGTCCGCGCCCTGGCACAGGACCGACACGAACAGCGGGAAGTGCTCCGCCGCCAGCAGCCGGTCCGCGTCGCGCACGACGACGGCGACCCCTACCCCCCCGGTCACCGCGCCGCACAGGTCGTCCAGGCAGTCCACCATCGCGTCCCAGTTGTGGCCGAAGTAGCCGGGGAATCGGAGGGCTCGGGCGAACGAGTCGTAGACGCTCCGCTCGGTCATCAGGGCACCGGAGTCGAGGTGATGGACCTGGCCGCCCTTCGCCTCAAGGTCCGACAGCTGCCGCTGGACCTCGGGGTCCCCTTGGGGAACGAGGACGACCCAGGGTTCCGCGGTGTCCGTGATGGAGAAGCCCGTCATGTCTGGATCACCCTGTGAATTCACCGACGTAGTAGAAGGTTCCGTAGTGGTCTGGTGTGTAGTACGCGGGACCGGGACCGTCCTTGGGCGTCAGGAGTCGTTCAGGACCTCTGATCTCCTTGCCGCAGCCGGGCGCGCTGCACTGCGGAAGGTCGGTCTTGGCGTTGACGTCCCATTCCTTGTACTTGCCGCCCGGCAGGGCGTTCTTGTTGTTACCCCAGTTCGCGTTGCCATGGTATCCGTCGACCTTCCCGATCCCTCCCGGCCTCGCGTTGACCTGGTTCAGCATGTCCGTCGCCTTCTGGGGCGCGGGGCCCGGGAGAAGCCCGAGCCCTTCGGGACTGCCCGTGTCACCGCCGTGCTGATGACAGAGAGGGGCGAGGCCGAGCGGATCGGACCAGCTGTGGGGGTTGTGGACGTAGGTGACGGGGTTGGGCGCCGGGAGCAGACCCAGCGGATCGGGACTGGTGTAGCGAGCGGTCTCGGGATCGTAGTAGCGGTGATGGTTGTAGTGAAGACCGGTCTCCGGGTCGTGGTACTGGCCGGGGAATCGCAGCGGTGTGTACGCACTCGCGCCGCGGTTCCAGACTGTGGACCCCCAGAGGGTGGACTGCGTGTGCCAGGCGACCTCACCGTCCGGTGAGACCAGCTCGGTCGGGGTACCGACGACATCGGTGACGATGGCGAAGAACCGCTCGTCGATGGTCTCCTGCGGTGCTTCGGCCGCCCAGATCCGCTCGCTCTGGCTCAGCGGGGACAGTCCATCGTGATCCCAGGTGAGTGTGGTGCGACCGCCCGTGTCGCCCTGTCCGGTGGTCTGTTCGCAGAGGGTGTTGCCGTCCCAGGCGAAGACGGTGCGCTCCAGCACGCTCTCCCCGTCGGCGCCGAGCCGGAGCTTCGCCGTCCGACGGCCCAACGGGTCGTAGGTGTAGCGCCAGCGGCTGCCGTCCGGCGTGGTGACGCTCCTGAGCCGGTCCTCGGCGTCCCACTCGTAGCGCCAGACGTCGGGCTTGCGGGAGAGCCGGGTCCTGCGTCGCAGGATCACGCGGCCCTGGGCGTCGTACTCGTAGTGGACGCCGCCGGCCCGCGTGAGCCGGGTGCCGGTGTACTCGCGTGCTCCGACGGCCTCGTGGCCGGGATGCCTCGCCGGCCAGTCGGCCTCTGTCTGGTTGCCCGCGGAGTCGTAGGCGTAGCGCTCGCTCCAGCCGGCGGCGTGCACGGCTGTGACGCGGCCCGTGGGGTCGAGATCGAACCGGCGGCCGCCGGTTCGGGAGTCCTCCGTCGCCATGAGGTAGCCGTCGGGGCGGTAGGTGTAGGAACGCTCGGAGATCGGTCGGCCGCCCTGGGCGGCGCTCGTCTGCCGGACCAGACGGTCGAGGCTGTCGTAGCCGCGGGAGAGGACGAGCGCGTCGTCCACTCTGCGCGTGATCTCGCGGTCCGCCGCGTCGTGCGCGAAGTCGATGGTGTGCCCGCCCGTGCCCAGCCTGGCGGTACGTCCGGCGTCGTCGTACTCCCAGGTGCTGCGGGCGCCCGACGGTGTCGTGCGCAGCGTCCGATTCCCGGCGGCGTCGTAGGCGAAGGTCATGGTCCGGCCGTCGACCGTCTCCGTGAGACGCCGGCCGAGGGCGTCGAGTTCCACGTGCAGGCTGCTGTCCGGGCCGACGGCCCCGGTCAGAGAACCGTTCGCCGAGTACGTGTAGGCGGTGGTCGCGCCGTCGGCCTCCTTGGCGGTGATCTGTCCCAGGGCGTCACGCAGGTACCGGACGCTCTGCCCGAGCGCGTTGGTCCGCGCCGTCAGACGACCGGCGGCGTCGTGGGTGTAGCGGGTGGTACGGCCGTCGAAGTCCGTCTCGGTCAGCAGTCGCCCGGCCGCGTCGTAGGTGTAGTTCCACGTCAGGCCCTGCGGGTCGGTCACGGCTGTGAGACGCAGTGCCGCGTCGTGCCGGAAGGTGAACCGCGCGCCTCCCGGGCCGGTGCGGGCACTGAGCCGGTCGAAGTGGGTGTACTCGAACGTGGTCTCCTGGCCGATCGCATCGACGTGGCGAACGCAGTTGCCCTCGCCGTCGTACTCCCACGACTCGTGCGACCCGTCGGGGTCGACGCGCCTGGTCGGCAGCCCTTCGACGGTCCGTTCCAGGCGGGTCTCGTGGCCGAGCGCATCGGTCACGGCAGTGGTCAGACCGAAGGCGTTGTAGGTGTAGCGCGTGGTGTTCCCGAGACCGTCCGTCACCGTGAGCGGCAGGCCGGCCGCGTTGTGCGTGTACGAAGCGGTACGGCCGGACGCGTCCAGGACCTCGACGACACTGCCGTCCCTCCCGCGCGCGAAGCGGGTCATCGCACCGACCGGGTCCGTGACGGCGACGACGTTTCCGCGGTCGTCGTAGGCGTACCGCCAGACGGAGCCGTCCGGCAGCACGATCGACGTCGGCTGGTGCCCGTCGTCATAGGCGGCGCGCCAGGCCGCCCCGTCGGGGCGGGTCACGGCGACCGGTTGCCCCGCCTCGTTGTACGCGAAGGCCGTGCGATGGCCGAGCTGATCCGTTGTCCCGCTGACGTGCTGATGCGCGTCATAGGCCGTGGTGACCGTGCCGCCCAGCGCGTCGGTCTCGGCGACGACCAGGCACCGGTCGTCGACGACGAAGCGGGAGACGGAACCGTCTGCGGCGGTGAGGGTGGTGACGCGGCAGCCGGGCCAGGCGGGATCGGTCCCGTCGTAG
This sequence comes from Streptomyces sp. NPDC005017, assembly GCF_042873115.1. NCBI lineage: Bacteria > Bacillati > Actinomycetota > Actinomycetes > Kitasatosporales > Streptomycetaceae > Streptomyces > Streptomyces sp. NPDC005017. The sequence continues at coordinate 49,422 of NZ_JBIALD010000019.1, forward strand.
GCCAGGCTGATCGCGATGTGCCCGGCCTCTCCGCCCTCGCCGAGACACCGGTCCCGGTCGTCGTACGAGTAGAAGTAGCGCCGGTCGTTGGTGTCCTGCCAGGAGGTGACCCGCAGGCGTTCGTCGTAGGTGAACCGAAGCGCCAGTCCGGACGAGTTGGCGACGGAGGTGAGGCTGCCGTCCGTGTAGCCGTAGCGCTTGATGACGACGTCGGTGCCGTCCTCCGCCGCCCCGGCCAGACTCAGGGCCGTGACCCTTCCGTCGTCGGTGGTGAGTTTGAGGTGATAGCCGCCGGAGTGGCGGATCGCCAGAGGGGTGCCGTACTCGTCGTAGTCGAAGGTGACCGTGTGCCGATTGCGGTCGCTGACGCGTGTCAGCGGGGCGATGCCGTCCACGCGGGGGCGAGCGAAGTGGTGGGTGTGGCCGGTCAGCGGGTCTTCGAGCCGATAGCCGCCGTCGTCGAGACGGGTCAGCGGGCGGTGGGGGCCGGCTTCCGGAAGGACGGGAACCCGCGAGTGGGAGGGGTGCGGGTAGGCGAGGAGCAGACCGTCCGCGGTGACGAGGACGATGCCCGTCTCGTCGACTTCGAGACGCTGGTCGACGGTGGAGGCCCAGGTCGGCCCGAACCACCAGCCGCAACGGTAGTCGGACGCCACCCGGCGGGTGAACGCCAGGGGCAGCAGGCCCGGCAGCTCCACGTCGACCTGTGGCAGGTACATCGCGCCGGAAGCCATGTCGACGGGGTCGCTGCCTTTGGACTTCACGAGGTTCCTGGCACGGTTGTAGGCGCCCTTGGCTCCGTCGGTGACCACGGTACGGGCGTTCTTGCCCAGGCCACGCACGGCCAGTCCCATGCCCTTCAGGCCACCCCTGACCCCCTTCATCGCGGCCATGCCGCCCTTGAGACCCCTGGCGAGTCCGCCCAGTGTCGTCAGCCCCTTGAAAGCGGGGATGCAGCCCAGTGCCGCGAACGCCACGTCCCACAGGGACGCTCTGCCCTGGGAGTATTTGTAGAGGGTGTCCGCGAGGACGACGAGCGCGGCGATCAGCACGATCGCACCGAGGATGGGCCCACCGATGATCATCACGACGATCCCGAGGACACCCACGACGACCTTGCAGACGGCGACGATGGTGTCCCAGTTGTCGACGAACCAGTCGCCGATCTCCTCCCACCACGACCGGTTCCGGATCCCCGCGTCCGACGCCTCGTCGATCTTCGACTTCGCGGTCCGGGCCGCTTCCTGACGCAGACTCCGCGCGTCCTCGGCCATCCGCTTCGCCGCGTCCAGCGCACTCTGCGCGGCCGACACGTCCGACCGGGCCGAGGACCGCGCCGCCTCCGCGTGCCGTACGTCCCGGGCCGCGGCACGGACCTTGGCCTCGTCCGGCTTCTCCACGGCCTTGCTGCCGGTGGGATCGTCCTTGTACTTGTCGGATTCCCTCCCCGCCCGCGTCACCCACGAATCCGCCGACTCCAGACGGGACTTGGCCGACGACAGATCCGCCCGCGCCTCCCGCCCCCTCACCAGCGCCCGGTCCGCCAGCGCCTGCGCCCGCTCCAGCTTCGGCCAGTAGTCCGCCAGCGCGTCACCGCACAGCGCGTACGACTTCTCCAGCTTCCTCAGGTTCTTCGGGACATCGGCGAAGTCCTCCTTGAACACCTCCGCCGACCTGCCCGCCCACTCCGCGAGCGTCGACTCCCCCGCCATGCCCTTCACCAGACGCAACGCGCCCGAGACATCGTCCGCGAAGTCGTGCAACGTGCCCGCCAGTTGACGCACCCGCTGCGGATCCCCGGGCACCGGATCCTTCTCCAGATCCAGCACGTGCCAGTCCGTGGGCCGATGCCCTGCCATACCGCAACCCCCGTCACGTGCGCATCACCAACAGTCGTACGCACGAGCGAATTTACACGGGACGCCGTTGCCCGTCACCCGCCTGCTCGGCGAAGCGGAACGTCGAGGTGATCGCGTCGAAGATGTCGAAGAAGGCGTCCGCCAGGTCCAGCACCTGGCTGCTCCCCGCCACCAGGGCGACCTTCCCCTCCTGCCCGGGGACCGGGATGAACGTCTGCATCAGCACCGCCCGGACCGTGCGCCTGAGCGCGTCGTCGGGGACGGTGATGTCCTCGACGCCGTACGTCCGCGCCGCCTGGCCCACGCCGGGGATGTCGACGGTCGTGACCTTGCGCCAGGAGTCTCCTTCCTTCCTGGCCTCCTTCACCGCGAGCTGACTCACGATGGCGGAAGGGTCCGTCGGCAGCGGTTCGCCGGATGCCGAGCGGCCGCCGACCAGGGAGACCGTGACCGAGCCGGTGATCGGCGTGTCCCCGCCGAAGCTCTCCGCCATGCAGCCGCAGTACAGGGCACCGGACTTCCAGGCGTCCGCGGCCGCCTTGCGCAGGAACTCCGTGTACACGTCGCGGTACTGCGCGAGCTCGGGCCTGGTCGCGATCCGTTCGCTCACCATCCTGCGGATGGAGTCGTCGCGCGAGTCGGGGCGCACGTCGAACTCCCACCACGTCTCCGGCACGTCGATCCGGAATCCGCCGCGTTCGACGGTGAGCGCCTCCATGTACCGGGCCATGACTCCGTACTCCCCCGTTCCTCGGATCCTCCGTACGGACATCGTTTCGTTGTACGGTGCGATCAGCCTAGTGACGAGCCTACGAACGACACCGGGGACGGGGGCGCATGGGCCAGGGCAAGAGCGACCTGTCACTGCCGCTGACCGAACTGGAGGACTTCGGTCGCCGGCTGCGGTCCATCAAGAGCCGTATGAACCACACCAAGAAGATGTTCCAGTCCTACGCCGACGACATCGGCGACGGCACCGTGAACTCCGCTCTCGGCGACTTCGAGGACAACTGGGAGGACGGCCGCGAGGACATCTCCCAGCAGCTCGACGCGCTCTCGGACATGTCCGACGCGGTCCATCGCGAGTTCAAGAAGCTGGACGACGACCTCGCGAAGCAGGTCAACGACGCGATGAAGGTCGAGGACAAGCGGGGCGGGAAGAAGGACAAGTGACCTCCCGGCTCCGGCCCGTGGGCTTCTTCACCGAACTCGCCCCCGGCTGGGGGCTGCCCGTCGACGGATCGATCCGGGACGCCGTCCGTCCGGCGGGCGAGCCCGACGAGCATCTGATCGTCGCCTACCTGCGCCAAGGGGCGGGTCTGTGGAGCGAGACGAGCGCGGGTCCTGACGTGCTCGACCCCGGGGCGCCCTGCCTCACGGGCATCGGCTCGCTGTACACGGACGGCACCTGGCTCTGGCGCGAGGATCTGCCGTACTACCTCGCCACGTACCATCTGGCCCTCCCCGTCGCGTTCGTCGACCACGTCCGCGAGCACGGTCACGCCGCGCCCCGGGTCCCGGAGGCACGGCTCGTCGAGATCGCGACCCGGGACCTGGGCCTGGACCTCGGCCGGCCGGCCACCTCGTGACCCCGCCGCCCGCCCCGGCTCACGGCGGCCCCTGCCCGGCCTCGGCGCCTGCCGGATCCGCGCCGCGCCCGCGCCCCTCGTCCCCGGGCGGCCGTGCGACGCCGTCGTCGGCTACCGCCTGCTCCGGGACCCGCGGGCGGAGCGTCCCGCGTGACGGCTGAGCGCACCTCGGCGGTCGACCGCCCGGTCCCGGGGCGGAGCAGGAACCCCGCGTCAGCCCACCTCGTTCTCCGCCACCGCCTGGCCGTGGACGACCACGTCGCCGCCGTAGAACATGCCGGTGAGGACCGGGGAGTACGTCAGCTGGATCTCCACCTCGACCTGGGCCGCGTCGGCCACCACGCAGTGGGACGCGGCGATGTCCGCGCCGGTCATGTCCATCTCACGGGCGAAGGCCTTGACCCGGACGTCGCAGTTCTCGAAGTTGATCGGCGCCGGGCCGCCCTCGTTGTCGTAGAGCGCCTCGCGGTCGATGTCCTGGGCGGCGTAGCGGGCGGCCTGCTCCGCGATGTCCGCCGCCCGCTCCCGCTTGGAGATCGACAGGCCGCCGTCGATCACGAAGGCGGAGAGCGACAGGAAGACCAGCGCGAAGATGATCACCGCGCCCGCGCCCGAGCCCCGGTCGTCCAGCATCGGCCGGCGGGACACCGTCGCCCGCAGCCTCGGCAGCCACGTCCTCACGCCGTCCTCCGGAACGGGTCCAGCGGTGAGCTGAAGCTCGCCGAGAGGGTGGTCGGGATGTCCAGGCCCAGCATCGCCAGACCGCGCACCTCGCAGCTGACCTCGACCGTGAAGAAGGTGTCCGGCTCGAAGCCGGGGCTGGTCTGGCGGACGGAGACCGGGCCGGAGCACACGTCTTCCAGGTTTGCCCGCGCAGCCTTCCGCGCCTCGGCCATCGCCGTCGCGTGGTCCTTCTGGATGGACCCGGCACGGGCCGCGTCACGGGCGGCGCCGTCGATCGCGCCGCGCCCGTCGACCAGCTGCCCGAAGGCGACCAGGACCAGGATGAACATGATCATCACGGGGGCCAGGATGACCACTTCGACGGTGGACAGCCCCTCGTCGGACCCTGAGACCGACAGCCTCGCGCTCCCGGTCCCTGCCGCGCGTGCGGGACCGCCTTCCGGCGCGCCGGCACGCCTTGCCGCCGTCACGGATTCTCCCCTTCCGGCACGAACCGTTCCACCGGGCCCGACGACCGCGCGTGCACCGTCAGGTCCAGGCCGGGGAACACGGTGGGCACCCGCGCGGTGATCTCCACGCCGACCGTGTTCTGCTCCGGCTGGAGCATCCGCACGTCCGGGGAGAGCACGAGCTGCGGGCCCAGCTGGGCGATGTAGGAGTCGACCACGTCCCGCGCCTCGCCCCGCCAGCCGCCCGGCTGCTGGTCGGCCGTGGCACGGGCCTTGCGCGCGCCGGCCTGGGCGGCGGCCTGGGCGACGTGATCGGCGAAGAAGTACAGCGCGAACTGCACCGTCGCGAAGATCATGAAGAACAGCACCGGCGTGAGCAGCACGAACTCGATCGCGGTCATGCCGGAGTCGCCGCGGGCGGACACCGTCTCCGTCCTGCGGCGCAACCAGCGAACCACGCGCACCAGCACAACCCCCGTCGATCCCGCGGCCGTCAGCAGGTCTTGCCGGCGTCCGCGCCCTTGATGCAGTCGCCCACCTTGGTCGCGCCCTCGCTCAGCGCGGCGTTGATGATGGCGGCGACGACACCGACGATCGCCACGACGACCGCGGAGATGATGACCCACTCCACCGCGGAGGCGCCGCGGTCGAGCTCGCCGGAGCGGGCGCGCTCGACACGGGCGCGCAGGAAGGTGACGAGGAAGTCCACCGCCGGGATGCCGGTGCGGACGTCCTGGGTCGTGGTCTTAAGTGCGTTCATGAGGGTTCTTTCCTCTCGACTCGGCTGGAGATCGGGGCGGGCGGCAAGGGAGACATCACACCTGGAACACCCGCATCGCCGCCGGGAAGATCAGGAACACCAGGAAGCCGGCGCACAGCAGCAGCTGCGCGACGAGCATCGACTGCGACTTCTCGCCCGCGCTGCCCTCGATCTCGGCCAGCTCACGGTGGCGCATGGTCTCGGCACGGGAGGCCAGGGACTCACGGACCTTGGCGCCGTCGTCCGCGACGAGGGCCAGCGAGGCCGACAGGTCCTTCAGTTCCTCCACGCCCAGTTCCTCACCGAGCTGGCCGAGTGCCTGCCACTGGCTGATGCCGGTGATCCGGGCGTCGGCGAGGGCGTTGCGGATGCGCTGCGTGGCCCAGCCGTCGGAGACCTCGGCGGCCGCAAGCAGCGCCTCGGGCAGACCGCGGCCGCCCGCGAGGCTCATCGACACCAGGTCCAGATACGCCCCGATGACCCGGCGCAGGTCGCGGCGCTTCTCCGCGGCGTCCCGCCGGACCTCCAGATCGGGCAGGAAGAAGAACAGGGCCGCGCACAGCAGCGCCAGCCACACCGGGACGACCGGGCTCCTGCCGACGCCCAGCGTCCACGCCACGGCGAAGAGGAACGGGCCGAAGACCAGACCCGTCGCCCCCAGCAGCACCTTCGTCGCGAGGAACTTCTCCCAACTGCGGTCCAGCACCGCGAGGTCGGCCCGCAGCGAGCGCTGCTCCCACCCCTGCTGCACGAAGAACTCGGCCACCCGGACACCGACTTCGGCACGCAGCGAGGCGAACCGGCCGGTGTCCTCGCCCCGTCGGGCCGACTCGTACGCCGCCCCGCGTGCCCGCATCGCGTCGATCCGCGCGACCTGGGCGACAGCGCTGCGCCTGGTCGGCATCAGGGCGCGGATCAGGGCGTACACGCCCAGACCCAGGATGACCCCGACGACGATCGGCATGGTCAGGCTCATCGCCGTACCCCTTCCTCCGTGGACGGCGACGCCGGCGGCGGCGGCGATGCCGGGGACGGCGTCCGGGGACGCACGAAGCGCACCGACGACTCGTCGCGCACCAGGAAGCGTTCGGGCGTCTCGATGGTGGACAGCTTGCGCAGCCACCAGAAGCCGAGGCCGAACAGGGCGCAGACGCAGGTGAGGACGAGCTGGCCGACGGCCGTGCCGTACGGCTCCACGAACTCGCGGTTGAACACGGACAGTCCGAGGACGAAGGCGATCGAGACCGCGACGACGATCTGCACCGAGCGGCGTGTGGAGGCGCGCTGCGCCATCACGCGCTGGCGCATGTCGACCTCCTCACGGGCCGACTTGGCGAGCGCGCCGAGGACCTGGCGCAGACCGGGGCCGCGCAGCCGGGCGTTGAGGATGAGCGCGGCGACGATGATGTCGGCGGAGGCGTCGTCGATCTCGTCCGCGAGCACCTGGAGCGCGTCGGGCAGCGGGGTGCGGGCGCGGAGCCGGTCGACGAGGGCGTCGAGGTGCGGGCGCAGCACCGGGGCCGCGGCGCGCGCGGAGGCCGGGATGGCCTGCTCCAGGCCGACCGCGCCGGCGATGGTGTCGCGCAGGGACTCCGTCCAGGAGGCGAGGGCCTCCACGCGGCGCATGGCGGCCCGTTCCTCGCGGGCGCCGCCGAAGAGGCGGTCCCAGAGGAAGACGAGCACACCGGCCGCGATACCGGCCACCGCCCAGCGGGTGAGGAGCAGTACGGCGAGGCCGACGAGGGCGGCCAGCGAGCCGCGCCGCCCGGCGAACCGGATCAGCTCGTTCGCCCGCTCGGACGCCTTCTGCTTCTCGTGCTCGGGCTTGGCGGGCAGCCCCCGTACGGCCACCAGCAGCAGGGCGAGGCCGCCGCCGACGGCGACCCCGCTGCCGATGGAGTACAGCACGGTGGTGGAGAACAGGCCGCCCATGGAGCCGAGTTGGCCCAGTGCCGCGAGTGTCGTCGTCATCGGCGTGTCACCCCCATGATCCCGAGGGCCGGTAGCCCTGCGCGATCAGGTCGTCGAGGCAGGCGATCGGCGCGTGCGGCACGACCCTGCCGTCCGGCGTCTCGGTGAACACCTCGCTGGACAGCACGCGGCCGTCGACGCCGTTGACCTCGCGTACGGAGGTCACCATGCGCTGGAGCCGGCCGCCCGTCTGGAAGTCGTTGCGGCGCTGGATGAACACCACGAAGTTCACCGCGCCCGCGATCAGCATCTGGCTGGCCTCGATGGGCAGCCGTTCCGAGGCCTGGAGCGCGTAGGTCGAGATGCGGTTGAACACCTCGCTGGAGCTGTTGGCGTGGATCGTGGACAGCGAGCCGTCGTTGCCCTGGGACATCGCGTTCAGCATGGTGACGATCTCGTCGCCGAGCACCTCGCCGACGATGACCCGCGAGGGGTTCATCCGCAGGGAGCGGCGGACCAGTTCGGCCATGGTGATGGCGCCCTGGCCCTCGGAGTTGGGCAGCCGCTCCTCGAACGCCACGACGTTCGGGTGGAGTTCGGTGAACGTGTCGAGGCCGAGCTCCAGGGCTCGCTCGACGGTGATGAGGCGTTCGTGGGGCGGGATCTCGTTGGCGAGGGCCCTCAGCAGGGTCGTCTTGCCGGCGTTGGTGGCGCCCGCGATCATGATGTTCTTGCGGGCGCGCACCGCGCAGGCGAGGAAGTGGCCGATCTCCGGGGAGACCGTGCCGTTGCCGACGAGGTCGGAGATGAAGACCTTGCCCAGGCGCGCGCGGCGGATGGACAGCGCGGGCCGGCGGGCGACGTCCATGACGGCCGACAGCCGTGAGCCGTCGGGCAGCCGCAGGTCGAGCTGGGGGTTGGCGGAGTCGAAGGGCCGGGAGGACAGACCGCTGTAGGCGCCCAGCACCTGGATCAGCTCGACGAGTTCCTCGTCGGTCTCGGCGACCGGTTCGCCGCGCACCTCGCGGCCGTCGGCGTATCCGACGAAGACCTGGTCGCAGCCGTTGATGTCGATGTTCTCGACCTCGGGGTCGTCCAGCAGCGGCTGGAGCCGGCCGACGCCGAACAGCGCGGCGTGCACGGCGGCCGCGTACTGCTCCTCGGTCTCGGCGTCCAGCGGCGTACGCCCGGCGTTGATCTCCTGGCGGGCGTACTCCTCCAGTATCTGGGCTATGACCGCGCGGGCGTAGTGCCGTTCGTCCTCGCCGGACATCGGGGTGACACTGCTGACCTGGTCCTGTCGCCGCTGCTCGGCGATACGGTCACCGGCGTCCTGGCGGAACCGCTTGACCAGCTGGTGGTCGACAGCGGTCATCGGCCGGCTCCCTGCGGGGCCTGTCCGGGCATCGTCCAGGCGGCGCCGTACTGCTGGTAGAGGTCCGCGGTGACCTTGCGCGCCGAGCGGATGAGCAGCGACTTGTCGAGACGGCCGCGACGGCGCCCGGCGAGCTGGTCGGCGCCCGCCGCGTCGTCGGCGATGGTGCCGACCACCCGGGCGCCGGTCTGCGCGTGCACGAGCATGTCGTTGACCTGGCCCGCGATCTTGGCCGCGCTGCCCGGGTCGGCGATCAGCACCACGCCGATCATGGGCATCCCGAGGCTCGCGGCGCCGCGCGCACCGCCGTGCAGCTTCGCGGACAGCGCGGCGGCCCGGTCGCGCACCCGGGCGATGGCCTCGGGTTCGGTACGGGAGACCAGCAGCACCAGCGCGGCGTGCGGGAACAGTTCCACGGCGGGGGTGTCGCCGCTGATGCGCCCGCAGTCGGCGATGACGTCGGCGGGCGCGTCGGGCGAGTCACCGAGCGAGGCGAAGGCGCGGCCCAGGGTCGGCCACAGTCCGGTGAGACCGGCGGCCTGCTCGGCGATACCGAGTCCGACGAGCACGTCGAGACCACCGCTCAACGGCTGTACGTGGTCCCAGAGCTGGTCCGGCACCAGGCCGCGCCGCGCGGTGGCGGCGATGGACAGCATGCCGGTGTTCGGGTTGAGCGGCCCGCCGTGCGCGGCGGCCGACCGGTACACCAGGTCACCGCCCGCCGGGTCGGTCTCGGCGAGCAGGACGCGACGCGGCCAGACCGCCGCGAGGGCGACGGCCGCGGTGGTGACGCCGGGCGAACCCTTGTCGGCGGCGAGAGCGATGAGCGCCATGGCTTGCGGTGCCCTGCCTTCTAGTTGCCGGGGACGTGCACGACGGCGACGGCGCCGGCGGACGCGGCCCGCGTGACGGCGGCGGCGTCGGCCTCATCCACGAGCAGCGTCAGGGAGAGGCTGCCGGTCGTCACGGTGGAGTCGCTCTTGGTCGCCGTGGTGGCGATCTTCGCGTCGTCGGTCAGAAGCCCACCGGACGACGTCGGACCGGAGGAGGCGCCGGCGCCGGACGAACCGCCCTCGGCGGCGTCCACGTTGTAGACGGCCACGGTGTCACCGGCGTTGATGTCCCCCGGGTACTGGCCCTCCTTCAGGGCCACGCCCACGGCGGCCTTGCCCGCCGGCAGGCTCTCGCCCTCGGTGAACATCTGCCCCATCACGACCGTGCCCTCGTAGATGGTGGACTTGGCCTTCAGCTTCTTGAGGCTGTCGAGCTGTTCCCAGCGGATGTAGTTGATGCCGTCGTCGGCGGCGACCATCACGGACGACACGTCGGAGTCGGAGACGGACTCACCGGCCTGGATGTCGGCGGTGACCTTCACGACCTCGATCCGGTCGCCCGCGCGCAGCACCAGCATCGTCGCGCCGAGCGCGCCGACCAGGATCAGCAGCACGGCGAGTGCGGCCAGTGCGGGTTTGCGCTCGCGAGGCGGAGTGGGAAGCCGGTCACCGACCGACGGCTGAGCCGGAACGGCGGTACGACCGGCGCCCGCCCCCGCACGCTCTTGGATCTTCACGCGACTGCTCCCCGTACACCCAAGACACTGACTGCCAAATACTCTGCGTTTCCGGACACTTCACCAGCGACCGCCTGGAGTCACCCTCACCGGATGAGCCGGACGTACTGCGCGACCTGGCCGAATAGCCAGCGCTGGGGTGAGTGTCAAGCCATGGCACCGTATCAGCCGCCCATACGCCCCTCAAGGCGCGTCCGGGACCTAGGGGTTCACCCGGCCCACCCTTATCCCTCTGCAATTCCGCCGCGCCCGCCCCCTTTCGCACGGGGCCTTCCGGCACTCCTCGTGCTGTGCGTCAGCGAAGCTGTTGCCGTATCCGCACCGTCCTCGCACAGGGCTGTGACGGAGCGGACGCGGGGTTCGTCACGGCGCGACCATCAGGCCTGCACGAATCGCTCACGAAGGGATGGACGCCGGCAGAGGGGGATTCACCGCTTTCAGCGACGCGGTACGGCAGGGCACTTGGACAACCCGCCTCACGGGGGACGTCGTTTCGCACAAGGGAAAGGCGTGAGTAGAGCGCCCGCGTGCGGTCGGGGCGCGGAACGCGGTTCGGATTGGGCGGAGTTGAGCGCATGTCGCCCGGTCGGGATCGCTGTCCGAGGCGCGATCGACGGGCATCTCTCGGGCAGGCTCGCGCTCCTGTTCGCAACAGCTACCGGTGTCGCTGACGTGGCTGTGACTGTGGCTGCAGCAGTGGCAGTGGGCCGTGACTGTGGCTGTAGCTGCGGCTGTAGCTGCACCTGTGACTGTGGCCGTACGCACAAGCTCGCCCCCACCCGAAGGAGCCCCCATGAAGCGCGTCGCCCTGACCGCAGCCTCCGTGCTGTCCCTCACGGCCGTACTGACCGCCTGCGGCGGGAGCGACTCGGACGCGAAGCCCGAGAGGCTGAGCGCCGCCGATGAGGTCAGCCGACGTACTCCCGGTTCCACCGGCTCTGCCGCACGCCGCCCCAGGTGCCCATCGCCACGGCGGCCAGAAAGAGACCGGCGATCAGCCCTCCGTACGAGGTGGCGTCGGCATCCCCGGTGGGGCCTGCGACGCCCTCGGGGTCGTAGCGCACCCGCAGCCTGTCCCCCTTCGCGATCGGGTCGTCGCAGCCGTCGCCCTCGGAGAGGGAGGGCGAGACCTCCCGCCCGTCGGCCGTACGCAGGTCGCAGTGATCGGTCCCGGCCTTCTCCACCCGCACGACCTCGACGTCGGCCCACCTGCCCCGTGCCTCCAGGGCGACCTGGTCACCGGCTTCCTTACCGACCACACCCAGCGCCACCCCCGCGACGACCGGCACGACAAGCTGCCATGCCACCTTCCGCCGCCCGCGCGGAACCCTCCGCAGCAGCAGAAGCGGCACCAGCACGGACGCCAGTGGCAGCACGACCCAGGCCACGAGTACGGCGACCGCACGCAGCGGGCCGGGCAGCGGGACCACCGGTGCGAGCCAGGCCAATCCCAGCGAACCGCAGGCGCACACGAGACTGAACAGCAGCCACCGAGTCACCTCCCGACGCAGCCAGGCCTCGTCACCCCGGCCGGTGCGCGCAGTGGCCTCCGCAGCGGCGCTACCGGTCATTCGTCTCCCCACCCGTGAAGCGAACGGAACAGTGCTTTCCGGATGCACAGGCTAGAGCGGATGCGGCTGGCGCACACGTGGCGGAGTACTGTCGCACGCCTGAACGCGGCTCGGAGACAAGCGCCACTCGGGGGACCCGAACGCCCGGAATTGCCCCTGCTTTCAGAATAGTTCGCGCTGGCGAAACCGGGAAGCGCACCGATACCGTCTGTGCTCTTGACTGAACTTCTGTCTCACGGGGAGCTCACTGTGAAGCGCCGCACTTTGCCCGTTGCTGTCGCGCTCGCCACCGCCTCGGCCCTGCTGCTGACCGCATGCGGCGGCGAGGACGACAAGGCCGGCGACAACGACAAGATCGCCGGAGCCGACCAGGAATCCGGGAAGCCCACCAAGTCCCCGGAGCCGTCCGACGCTCCGGCGGGGGGCAAGTCCGACGGGGTGGACGTGTCCCTGCCTGCGGACATGAAGCTGGTGTTCGACTGGGACGCGCCGAAGAACGCCGACGAGGCGGCCGCGACGGAAGACGCCGCGAACTTCCTCCGCGCCATCTATCGGGGCGTCGACAAGCGCACGACCAAGGACGCGGCCCTGACCGCCTACTCCACCGGCGAGGCGCTCCACTACGGAGAGGTGCAGATCAACGAGTGGCTGAAGGGCGGCTGGACCGGTACCGGCACTCGACGTCACTACGACCTCACCACGAGGTCCGGGCCGAACGGCACATCCGTCGAGGTCGCCTTCTGCGCCGACACCGGCAAGTTCTACGGCAAGGACGTCAAGACCGGGAAGGTCCTCAAGTCCGACCCCAGCCCCAACGACTTCGGCCACTACAAGATCGTGATGGTCAAGTTCCCTACCAGTGACACGCTGTGGCAGGCGACCAAGGTGTTCGTCGAGACGGAGGCGGCGCAGTGCCAGTGAACCGATCTCGGCGTATGAGCCCTGGCTCCCGCACCGCGGCTGCCCTGACCCTGGCCCTGAGCGCCCTCGTCCTGACAGCGAACACCGCCGCGGCGGATCCGGTGGACTACGGCAAGGGCGGAAGCACCGAACAGACCGGCGGCGGCGACGGCAACGGCATCTACGCCGCCGCCCGCATCCAGTACTCCGGAGCCGTGAACAAGGGCGGCGGCAGCGGGAACGTGACGTCCGCCGACGTCAACTGGACGCCCCCGCCCTGCTGGTACGCCCCCTTCCTCGGCGCCAAGGACTTCAAGAAGCTGATGTCCAAGGACATCGAGAGCCAGATGAACACCCCGGGCATCGGCGGCACCGCCGGCGCGGCGCTCAGTGAGCTGAAGCGCCACTACGAGAACAACTACGGCTGGACCGACACCCCCGGCTACAAGGACTACAACGTCGAGAACGACGGCAAGGGGATGTTCTGGGCCGCCGTCGAGAACCCCGACGAGCCCGACATCCTCAAGCGCAGCTCGTGCAACGACCTGCCCTTCTGGGTCGAGAACGGTGAGGCTCCGCCGCCGCAGCACGAGGAGGCGATCACCCCGGAGATCCTCGCGGCCCTCGCCTACCAGCACATGCAGCTGCCCGACACGAAGGTCACCCTCGCCCCCGAGGGCACGACCAAGGTGAACCTGCCGACGTGGGCATGGCTCGACAAGGCGGTCTTCGACGAGGTCCAGGCGACGGCGGCGCTCAACGTCCCCGGCTTCAACATCCAGGCGACGACGACCGCCAAGCCGGTCGCCCTGAAGCTGGAGCCCGGCACGAAGGACGCCGACACCTACCCGGCCTCCGGCGAGTGCGCCATCAACGCCGACGATTCCATCGGCGAGCCCTACGCCAAGGGCAAGGCCGACGAGACCCCGCCCTGTGGCCTCCGCTACCTCCGCTCCTCCGGCAACGGCACCTACAAGCTCCGGGCCACCATCACCTGGGAGATCGCCTGGACCGGCACCGGCGGCGCGGGCGGTGACCTGCCCAACGGCACCTTCGGCGCCGAGCAGGACGTCGTGGTGCAGGAGATCCAGTCGGTGAACCGCTGATCAGGAAGTTGCACCATGTCGGATTTGACTGTCGATTTTGACCTGCTGAAGGAGTCAGCGCGACAGCTCGGTGAAATCCAAAAAGAGTTCAAGGATCTGGAGGATTGGAGGGACGACATCACATCCGTGGTGGGCGCACCCCAGATCAAGGACGCCATGAAGGATTTCACCGACAACTGGGACAAAAACCGCAAGCGCCTGCTCGAGTCGCTCGAAACCGTCGGAAAGATGGTGGAGGGAACCCGAGAAGCCTTCAAAGGCCTGGACGACGACCTTGCGCAGGCCAACAAGAAGAAGTAGCCACACCGAGAATGGCTCGTTCGCCGAGCCACGGGGGATCCCATGGCACGACCCAAGGACTGGCAGCCGCTATGTGAGAGCGACCCTGTACCGGGCGATCCCGAGGGGATTCGCGATCAGGTCGATCACATGAAGCTGATCGCCCACTACCTGCGTACACAGGCGGCAGCGCTCAACGCCATGGCCGATGCCGACAATCTCAAGGGCAAGTACGCCGAGAAGCTCGGCGAGGATGCCCGCGGCCTGGGCCGCAAGCTCGACGAGGCCGAGGACCGGTACCGCGAGGTCAAGGGCCACTTGTCCAGTTGGGCCGGCGAACTCGAGGAATTCCAGAGGAAGGCGGACAAGGCTCTTCAGGACGCCAAAGAGGCTCAGCGAACCATCGACAGCCACGAGGGCAAGCCGGAAGAGAAGTCGAGCGACGGCAAGAAGAAGGACGGGGACGACAGCACGTCCCCCGAAGAGGACCCCGCCCTCAAACAGGCCAAGGAGGATCTGGAGGACGCTCGCAGGCGCCTCGGCACCACAACCGGTGACTATCAGGAACGCGCTGACCACTTCGCGGGCAAGATTCGGGCGTCCATCGACGACGATATGAAGGACAGCTTCTGGAACGACATCAAAGCCTGGGTCGCTGACGCGGACTGGCTCGGCGATCTGGCTGAAGCCCTCAGCTGGGCTGCGACCATCGTGGGGATTGCGGCAATGTTCTTCCCCTTCCTCGGTTTTCTCGCGCTCGCCCTGACCGTTGCGGTGGCGGTGATCCACCTCGCCCAGGCACTCACCGGCAACGGATCCTGGTTCGATGTGATCATGGACATCGGCGCCTTGAAGATGGCGCGCAACGGAATCCGGGCAGCTAAGGCCGTCAAGGCCCTCCAACAGAGTTCCCGTAAGACCGCGGCCGGGCTGGCGAAGGACAAGGCCGCATCGCGAGCCGCCCAGGGAAATGCAAGTGCCCGCAAAACGGCAGCCCGGTCCGAAAGACAGCGGGGCGGCACGTCCAGCAAGAACCGGCAGAAGGCCCGTGGGCGTCGGCTGCGAATGGAGGCCGAGAACCGTGCGATGGGCAAGCAGGCGTCCAACGAGGTCCGCGATTCCGCACTGCCTCAGATCACGGCGCGGGACACGAGGGATGCGCTGGGCGATAAGGCGCTCGCCCGGCAGATGAAGGACATCAAGAAGTGGCGAGACGAGTACCCTGACAACCCCACACTCGCCAGCAATGCCGCTCAGGCGGAGCACCACAAGGGTGTCGTCCGGGGGTCCTGGACTGTCGCTACCGGGCTGGATACGGCCGACAAGGGCGGGGACGCCCTCAGCGGCGGCGAGTACAGCCGGATGAAGGACCGTATGACGGCACCCGTAGGATCACAATGGTGAAGGATCGCTCACTCATGCCCTCTGCCGACGAGTCCGGGGAAGCCGCCCGGACCGCTGTTCGAGAACACCGGCTGCTATACGGAGTGGCAGCCATCAAGGTGATCTTCGTGCTGGCCTTGCTTCGCATGCTGGCAGGTCCGTTCACCAAGGACTTCTTCGACGAAGAACTGCTTCCCATGCCGACCTGGGAATGGTCGTTGGCTTCCCTCACCCCTCTTGCTCTGATCTACGCGGCGCGGCGCCCACGGGACTGGGCGTTCCTGGCACCTGAGCGTGCGTACTTCAAAACTTTCCTTGTCTTCTACTTTCTTTGGGCCCTCGCCTTCGCCGTCGTACAGGGCGAATGGGTTCTTTGGATCGCCGTAGCCGCAGGGCTGACTGGATTCGCCGGCATGCATCGACTGAATAGCAGGGAGTCGGCCGATGCCCACTGAGCAGACCGACCGGACTCGGGCGACCGGCTACCGCATGCTTCTCCCCGAAGAATGGGCACAGGTTCCCCTGCGACAGGGCACTGAGGCGGCGGTCTCGGCCATCCTGGACGATGCCTACAGTCGGATTCCCAAGGACGCCCCGGCGGACAAGATCGGTCCCTACAAACGCGAACTCGCCCGCCGTTTCCACGGGGCTGTGGCGGCAGCCCAGGAAACCCAGGCTCTGGACATGTACCTGCCGGTCAAGCCTATGGGGGACGGCAACTTCAACCTGGGTGCGTCCATCATGGTGACGGAAACGCTCCTGCCCGGTCACGGACGAGGGGCAGCGGCAGAGCCGGCCGAGGTCGCCGTGCGGCTTCTGGCCAAGGACGGCGTCGAGGGAGCCGACCTCAGTTCCGGTGAGATCGACGGTGCGCTGGCCGTACGTCGAGAGCATGTGGCCGGCGCCGATCAGAGCCGTGGAGTCGAACTCGGCTCCCGACGTGTCGAGTACGTCATGTCTGTACCCGGCGACCCCGACCGCTGGTTCGTGGCCGCCTTCTCCACGATCGGTGCCGGTGGCCCTCGGGACGATCTGGCCGAGGCCCTGGTCGAATGGTTCGACGCGGTGATGGCGAACTTCCGTTGGAGGTACGAGTGACCGAAGAGTTCTGGCCCATCATCGACATCGAGTACGTCGATGCCTACCCATGGGTCATCATCCCGCCGCAGTCAGGCCCCTCCGCCCCCTTCGAGGCGTGGGATGACATCCGCACCTGGTGTCGCGAGTGCGCCGAGGACATGTGGGCCGACCGTGAGCTCGACCCAGGCCCGAACGGAGTGGACTTCGTCGGCGAAACGCTGGCTCGTTGCGCTGAGGCATTCAGCCCTCCGGGCTCGGACCATTGGCTCTTCCTGCATCTCGATCACCCCACCGACCTCCCGCTGCCGGTCTGTGCGGCGATCGGCCCGGCGAACGGGCCTCGCGAAGAGACACTTCGCGCGCTCACCATGGCGGAGGACTCGGACGCCGTGGAACCTCCGGTCGTCAAGGCTTTCCACTCCAAGTGGCTCGGCGAAGGCATGACGACGTTCCGCTACGTCACGCAGGAGACATCCCCGCACGTGCTCGCATGTGTCCGCTACGCATGGCGGGTCGAGGAACACGGGGCGGACGTAGTGATCTGGACCGCCACCGAGGACATCGCCCGAATCATGGCCGCTGCCGACGATCTGGAAGGGCTCGCGAAGTCGTTGGCCGTCTTCGTGCCGTGATAGCTCCCGCGAACAGCAGCCCCACAGGCCGTCGGGCAGTGACCGATCGGGGCCGAGTCGGACGTCCGAGTGACTGGCCCGGCCAGCCTCGGCCCAACCTCGCCCAGCGGACGCATTGTTACCGATTTTCGGCAATACATTCACAATTACGGTCGCCCTGCGGCCAGTTCAATCTGGCCAAGCCACCGACCCCACCGATACCGTCGGTCCCCTGACTGAACTGATGTCTCACGGGGAGTCCATTGTGAAGCGCCGCACTTTGCCCGTTGCTGTCGCGTTCGCGGTGTCGGCTGCGCTGCTGCTGACCGCGTGCGGTGAGGGCGACGAGGCCAAGGGGAACGAGGAGATCGCGGGGGCGGGGAAGGGCGCCGGGGCGTCGGCGTCGCCCAGTGCGAGTGCCTCCGGGCCGGCCGATCGGCCGAAGATCACCTTTCCCGATGGCGTGGAGAACCGATTCGAGGGCTGGAAGACCGGCGACCCCGCCCAGGACGCCGTGCTGTCCGACGTGACCCAGACGGTGAACGCCGTCGACGACGCGATCCTCCGCGGCGACGCGGACTCCGCGGCCGTGGCGTACTACCGACAGGGCAACGCCCTTGTCAGCGCCCAGAAGTGGATCCAGGCCTGGCTCGACGAGGACCTCACCTTCACCGGCGTCACGCGCTACTTCAAGCCGAACGTGAAGGTGGCCGACGAGGACACCGCGGCCGTCGTCTACTGCGCGGACGAGAGCAAGGCGTACAACAAGGACCGCAAGACCGGAGTGGTGGACAAGGCGCCCTCCGACGAGAGCCCCTATGTCACCTACAGCACGCAGCTGAAGAGGAACGACAAGGGGGTCTGGCAGACCACTGAGGTCGTGTCGAAGCGGGGGGACAAGACATGCGCGGCCTGAACCACGGAGTCTCCCTCGCGGGTGCGCTCGTCCTGGCACTCGGCGCGCTGGCGGGTACCGCCGAGGCCAAGGGCCCGGGCAAGTCCGAGTCCGAGATAGAGACCAGTGGCAACAGGTCGGGAACCACTCTGGTCTCCAAGATCTCGTACTCGGGCTCTGCCCGAAGCACCGGCGGAGGCACGAACCGGGTCACCCCCGTCGGCGACTGGACCCCGCCCGCGTGCTGGTACGAGCCGCGCTCGGCGGCGGAGTTCTCGAAGTACGTCGAGGACATGTACACGGAGACGATCAGCGTTCCCGGCCAGCACAGTTACGCGAAGGCCGCCGTCGGCATGTTCCGCGACACGTACAAGAACGGCGAGTACAAGAACTACAACCTCGACATGAAGGACGAGGGCAACTGGTGGGTCGCCGTCCGTGACGAGGACCGGTGGGCCGAGCCCGAGGCCCAGCTCTGCGACGAGCTGCCTTTCTGGGTGGAGAACGGCGACGCGCCTCCGGTGCAGAACTCCGTGACTCCCGAGGTCCTCGCAGAGCTCGCCTACAACCGCGTCCAACTGCCCGCCGCAGAAGTCACCCTCGCCCCCACCCAATCCACCAAGGTCAACCTCCCCACCTGGGCCTGGCTCGACAAGGCGCGGTTCAGGGACGTCTCCGTCACGGCCTCGCTGGACGTCGGCGGGCTGAACATCCAGGCGACCACGACCGCGAGGCCCGTCGCGTTGCGGCTGGAGCCGGGGACGGCGGACGCGGAGACGTATCCGGGGTCCGGGGAGTGCGCGATCGCCGAGGACGGGTCGATCGGGGAGCCGTACGCGAAGGGGAAGGCGGAACGGACACCGCCCTGTGGCATCAAGTACCTGCGCTCCTCGGGCGGCGGCGGCTTCCGGATGCGGGCCACCGTGACGTGGGAGATCACGTGGACGGGGACGGGCGGGGCCGGTGGGGGGCTGCCCGACGGAACCTTCGGGAACGACCAGGTCGTCGTCGTACAGGAGATCCAGTCGGTCAACCGATGACCGCCGCCCGCCCGAGAGTCCCTCGGGATCCGCGAGACCCACGAGACCCACGAGAAGGAGCGCCGGCATGACAGATCTCGGGGTGGACTACGACTACCTCTACACGATCAAGAGGGATCTGAAGACCGTACGGAACGAGTTCAAGGGGTGCTCGGCCCATCAGGAAGGGATGAAGGACGAGTACGGCTCGTTCCTGGTGGGCGGTGCGATGGAGGCGTTCACCGACAACTGGGACGACCATCGCAAGGAACTCCTGGAGAACATCGAGAAGGTGGGAAGTCTGGTGGAGCAGTCCATTCAGGCCTTCGAGACGCTCGACAAGGAACTCGCCGAGTCCACCAAGAAAAAGAAGAAGTAGAGGAATCCGGCTGTGGCTGTGCGCCCTACCGACTGGTCTCCGATAGCCGAGACCGACCCCGTACCCGGCGACCCGGAGGCCGTCCGCGACGAGGCCACCAGGCTCAAGACGATCGCCGAGACCCTGGAGCGGCAGGTCGAGAAGCTGCGCCGACTCGGCAAGGACGACAACATCAAGGGCAAGTACGCCGAGACCCTGCGCGAGGAGGCCGACAAACTGGCCGGGCGCTTCGAGAAGACGAAGGGGCGCTACAAGAAGGTCTCGGGCCATCTGAGCACGTGGGCCGACGAGTTGGAGTACGCGCAGGACGAGTCGAAGCGGGCGCTCGACAAGGCGAAGGCCGACGAGAAGAACGAGGACGTCGTCGACGACGCCAAGAAGCAGCTCATCAAGGCGATCAACCACCGCAACACTCATGGTCAGTTGGCCAACCGGCGTATTCGTGACGCCATCGACGACGACGTCGAGGACAGCCTGTGGGACGACACGATCGGCTGGGTGAAGGACCACGCGGAGGGCTTCAAACTCTTCCTGGACGTGCTGAGCTGGATCGGCACGATCGCCGCGATCGTGGCCATCTTCATACCGGGCCTGAACTTGCTTGTCCTGGGCCTCGGTCTGGCCGTCGTGCTGGGCCGGTTCCTGCTCGTGAAGGCCGGTAAATCCACCTGGATGGATCTCGCGTTCGACGCCTTCGGCCTGCTCACGATGGGCGCGGGCGGGCTCGCCCTCAAGGGCCTGCGGGGCGCCGCCACCGCCACCCGGACGGCCTCGACGGTGAACCGTACGGCGAAGCTCAAGAACGCCCTCGCGGCGACCAAGTCGATGCGCAACCAGCTCGCCAACCGGCTGGCGAGTGCGACGGACGACGCCGCGGCCGCGGCCGTCCGGGCGGAGATGACGGCCCTGCGCAAGGGCATCGCCGGCCGCGTGGGCAAGGTCTCCCAGGAGCTCACGCCGCCCAGCAAACTGTCCAAGGCCCTGCACCTCGGCGACGACGAACTCGCCGCGCTCGGGCAGAACATCCGCTCCAACGTCAGCCGGTTCGGCGACGGCGTGCCCGCCGCCACGAAGATCGGCGGCGGGGCCGCGTACGGTACGGCACTCGCCGCGACGTACGCCGGTGCCGCCGTGGACTGGGGCGACAAAATGCTCGGCGACAATGACACGTTGAATGCCGTCAGTGACGGCCTGGGTATTCCGCAGAAGCCAAGTGCCGATTGGTACAATGATTTCAAAAGCAGTCATGGAGTGACCCAGGCTTCATCCGCCTGGGATTGAGCGGGGATTCATCACCCGGCACGGGGAGAAATGACGGGGAATTTCGGAAGGATCGGACTGTGACGGCACAAACGGATATCGGCGCGGATGTCGCCCCGGGGTCAGGGAACTTGATCAGAGTCCTGCGGGCGGTCATCATCACCCCGCTCGTCGTCCTGGCCGTCGTCATCGTCGGCGCGGTCCTGATCTCCTCCGGCGCTCTGCCCGAAAGCCTCCGGCCGTTCCTGCGCGTGCCCGGCCAAGTCCTTCCGCTGCTGGCCGTACTGGCCCTCTCGGCCGGTGTCGTCATCGTCCGTCGGCGCGGTGCCTGGGGTCCCGGGATGACGTTCCACTTCGTCGTGGGCGGACTCGTCCAGCTGGCCCCGCTGCTGCTTCTGCTGCACTACCGCCCGGCGGTCCTGGCCGTACCGCTGCTGCCCGGTCTGATCGTCCTCGCCTACGCGGCCGCCGAACGGAGAGACCGAGCAGATGCCGCCGAATGAGACGGTCAGAACGACCGGTTACACGCTCATCCTGCCTCCCGGCTGGGCGAAGATCCCTCTTCGGGACGGAACGGCCCAAGCGGTCAAGGAGATCGTCGACGAAGCCGCCCGGCGGCTCTCGGCGGACGTACCGAAGGACAGGCTCGTCGAGGCCCGCATGGAGCTGCACCGGCAGCTGGGCGGCGTGGTCAAGGACGCCCAGAAGCGCGACGGTCTCGACCTCTACCTTCCGGTGGAGCCCCTGCACGGCCACATCACCTCGGCCTCGTTCGTCGTCGCCAAGCTGAACACGCCCCTGAGGGACGGTGTGACCAGCCAGGACGTCATGACGCGCCTGGTGGCCGACTTCGACTTCACCGAGCCGGTCGAGGTGCACGACACCGCGGGCGTACGCGGTGAGCGGGTGCTGCCCGCGAACCCGGACAAGGGCGTCGAGGTCGGGTCCCGGCACGTCGACTACGTCCTGCCCGTGCCGTCGGGCGACGCCCCCACGTCCTCCTGGATCGTCGTCGGCTTCAGCACGATCGGCGACGGGGAGCCCGCGGGGGATTTCGCCGACATCCTCGTCGAGCTGTTCGACGCCCTCATGACGACCTTCCGCTGGAGGACCGAGTGAACATCCAGTTCGCCCTCGACACGGACAGCGACCCCACCGTCTGGCTGGGCCTGCCGCTCCTGGACGGCCGCGGTGCCGGGCGGGAACGCCGTAAGTGGGCGCGGCGGGCGGCCGAGGTGGTGTGGGGCCTGGCGGAGGAGGGCCCGGCGGGCAAGGACGAGGTGAAGGTCCTCGCCCGTCAGCTGGAGGCCACGGCCGAACTGCTGCCGCAGACCCTGCCCGTGCACCAGGCCTTCGTCTATCTCCCCGACCCTCGGCGCGACTTCCTCACCTTCGTCGTCCACATCGACGTCAGCGAGGGCGAGACCGAGTCCACCCTCGCCCAGCTCGTCCAGAAGGACACCCCGGGCGCTCTCCAGGATCCGGAAGTCGTCGACTTCGACACGGAGTTGGGGCGCGGCATGCGTTCCGTGCGCTACTTCGTCTCCGCCAAGGCCGGCGAGATCTGCTGCTCGGTGAACTACGCCTGGCGCGTGGAGCCCCTGGGCATCGACGTCGTCCTGCGTTCCATCAGCGACAACGTCGGCTGGATCACCGCGAACGTCGAGGAGTTCGACGCCTTCGCGCACAGCCTGAGCGTGCTGGCGCCGGAGGCCTGACGCCGCCCTGGCGACAGTCCTCTCCAAGACGGACCATCCCCGCGAACCGGCAAGGAGTTTCGTGACGTGCCCCATCGAGACGGGCAGCGAGTGAAGCCGGACAGCCTCGGTGTACGCCCCGAAGCGGAGGCATGGTGCACGATCGGCACAGTGCCCCGGCCCCCTGAGGACGTGCTCCAGGCCGCCGGCAACCCCCGGCTCCGCCCGGCCCGCCCCCGCCTCCTGGAAATCCTGGGCATGGTGCTCGCCGCGCCCTTCCTGGCCGTCCTGTTCCTGCTGAAGCCTCTGCACGAAGCGGAGGAGGCGCTCAAGCGATTCCTCGACACCAAGGAGGAGAAGGAACGGCGGCGAGCCAGGCGGGACGAGGAATCACGCCGGGACGCCCTCCTCACCCGACGAGGTCTCGACCAGGTCTTCGACGGGAACTGGCAGGGCAACGCCGGGCGGTTGCTGCTGCTTTGGTTCGAGCAGTCCACGCACCCCGAACGGCTCGTCCTCGCGACACAGGACGGAATCGTCCTGGCGGCTCCACCGCGACGTGTCGCCGTCGGGCGGAGAAGGCGCATGCAGATCGTCTGCCGGATTCCCGCCGACATAGCCGCCCTGACCGACCCCCTGTCGGGCGAGTTCGCGACGACGTGCCTGCTCATCAGCTTCCGCGACGGATCATGGCTTCGTCTCGACACGGCGGAGCCACGCAGCGAGCTCCACATGCACCTGCTCCGTCAGCCACGGCTCGAGAGCTGACCGCCCCGCGCGAAGCAACCGCCGTGGCCCGCCGCGCCCA
Source organism: Streptomyces sp. NPDC005017 (assembly GCF_042873115.1). Classification (NCBI taxonomy): domain Bacteria; kingdom Bacillati; phylum Actinomycetota; class Actinomycetes; order Kitasatosporales; family Streptomycetaceae; genus Streptomyces; species Streptomyces sp. NPDC005017. The sequence continues at coordinate 72,607 of NZ_JBIALD010000019.1, forward strand.
GGCGGGTACGGCCGGACTCGCTTGCCCATCAAGTCCAGTGAAGCGTGCCGGCCACCATCATGCAGCTCCACCCGGACTGAGTGGGACAACGCGAAAGGTCTGCGACGCCTCGTCGGCCAATGCTGTGATGCGCTCGCTCAGAGCCACCCTCTCCCAGGTCACCGTGACGACGATGAGGCTCTGCATGTCAGGCGGAAAGAAGACGTACCTGATGAACTCGGTCAGCTTCCGGCCGAAGCCGAACATGCGCTTGACCTCGAGCATCGCCTGCACCCGAACGGCCGGACCGGCGTCCAGTTCGAGGTGGGTGATCTCGGGATCGACGGTGACTTTGGCATTGGCCCATTCCAGGAGCAACGGGGTGACCTCCTCCCGGCCGGGACGGACTACGCCCTCGTCCCCGTACGAGTCGACCACGAGGTTGGCCAGTGCCTCGCCTGCCTCGGAGTAGTACGCCGCCGCCAGGGTGGGTACGTCCTCGTTGAGGTCGACCGCCCGCTCGGCCATGTCGTCGAGAACCGCACTCTTCTCGATCTCCAGAGCAAGCGGGTTGAGCCCGTTCACCACCTCCGTGGCCATTGCCCTGGCCTCGGCCTTCGTCCCTTCTCTCAGCGTCAGGTCGATCCAGCCGGGTTGGAAGTCGAAGGCGCATTCGAAGGTCTCGACCAAGGGGGCGGGGTCGTCAGGTGAAGGCATGCGCATTCCTTTCACGCGAGCGTGGTTGCCTCCACGCTCAGCGTCTCCGCGAGCGCCTGGGACTCTTCCTCCATGAGCGCCGAGATGCCGGGAGCGGTCCAGGAGACGAGCATCATGAGCGCGCTGCGGGTACCAGGCGGCAGGACGCCGTAGGTGAGCGTCTCCACGAGAATTCCGGGACTGCCGGGCGGTGGATGACCGGCGGCGAAGTTCTGGCGGACACGGACGGCCTCGCCGGCCGGAAGCTCGGTGTGGGTGATCTGTGGTGGGCCGAAGTCGTCGGCGCTGAAGGTCTTGGCCAGCCACTCGAGCGTGATGACGGGGGCCGCGTCATCAGGGTGGATCAAGTCCAGCTCCATGGTCGCCAGGGCGGTGTCGAAGCCGTCCGGGTAGAGCAGAAAGGCCTGGAGCGGATCACGCTGGCGACTGTCGTCCAGCCGGGCCCGCAAGTCCTTGCGAACTGATCGTTGGTCGACCTCGAATCCCACTGCCCTGCTGCCCTCGGCCAGCCGGGAGGCCGTGGCCTTGGCCCAGGACCGGTCGTCCTCCGGCACCCCGATCGGCAGGCGCACCCAGTGCGGTGAAGTGGCGACTCCGTAGGTCAGACCGGATGTCATGCGGTCACCGCCTCCACACCAGTGAACCGGCGACGGCGTCGAAGAGCCCGACCATGGCATCGGCGATATGCACCAGGGGCGTGGAGAAGGACAGCAGCAGATGTGCCTCGCGGCCCGGCACAGAGACCTGGTAGCTCAAGGTGACCGAGGGCAGGACACCCTCGTCGGTCTCCGGTTGCGAAACGGGATCGACTCCGTCGGGGTCGACCCGGACCCTCACTGCCGTGCCGGCCGCCAGGTCCACGACCGATGCGGTACGTCCGAGTTCGTCGGCGAGGGTCTCCGGGGAGGGAAGCGGCACCGGCACCAGGGTGATCAGCAGGGAGGCCGGAATCGTCAGGGCCCCGGCCTGCTGAAGGCTGATGTATAGCTCAATTCCTCCTTCGTCATAGGCCTTGGCCGCCTGGCGCCGGAGGCTCTCCTGGAGCCGGCGCCTCAGGTTCGGTGCGTCGTCCACCCCGGCGAACCGCCTGTTCACCAAGGCCTTCATGGACCGCTCACGGTTCTCGGGCTCAAGGCGGATCCGGAACCAGCCGTCGGGCAGGAGTAATTGATAGTCGTACGGGGGGATGTTCACGGTCGGGGCGTGTTCCGCGCTCATCGGAGCTCCTGCCCGGCAGGACGATCAAGTGTGAAGCGGCTGGCCAGTTGGTGGCCCAGCACGGGCGCCAGCTCGGCCACGATTGTCAGTGCCGCGAGAACCCCGGCCCACCGCGCCGGACTCTGATCCGAGCCAAGTCCCAGGAGCGGCATCAGTGCGAGGACGGGTACGACGATCGCCTCCCCGCCGCCGACGACACGGACCGACCAGTTGGTCCGCCGACGTGCCTCCTTGCCGGTCAGCGGGGCCATCAGCCGGGCGTCGGTCGACATCGTGTGAGTGTCGCGCCACTGGTCCGCCGACAAGCCGCGGAGCGACTCCTCCACGACCGGCACACCCAGAGCCGTGACAAGCCGGGACCAGTTCTCCGCGCCCTCGGGCCCGGCGAACCACCAGTGCCACGGAAGGTGAGCGCGTGCGGCGTCGGTGTCGTCCCGGAACTCCACGCCCAGGGTGGCGCCGGTGGAAGGGTCCACGATCCGCGTCAGACGGGTCGCCCCGTGTGCCTGGGAGCGCGGCAGTCGGCGCTCTTCCCCGGCCGTGCTCGTCAGTGAGACGTCCGAGGGCAGGACCCGCACAGCCGCCGTTCCGAGGAACCGGCGCGTTGCCCCGGCCCCTGGCTGGGGCGAGGGCCGGATGACCGTCTCGACATCACGCGGTGCGCTCCGGCGACGTCGCTTCCAGAGACCGAACCGGGCGGCGAGATCGCCTCCCGGCACGAGAAGCAGGGCGGCGGCGGACGCCAGGACGGTCCACCGGTTGCCGTGTCCGGTCATCGGGACGACGAGGAACAGCAGAAACCAGCCGAGCATTCCGACGCCCCGCACCCAGGCGTGCCACGCGGGCAACTCACGGAGCGCGACACGGTCGTATCGCCCGGAGTCCGCCGCCTGCGACGACACCGGGCCTTCGGCGAGCGGAATGCGCAGGTCGGCCAGGAGGGCGGGCAGACCCGTCCTCGTAAGGCACTGTCGCGGGCTGAGATCGGCCAGCCCGACCAGACCGGCTTCCGGGAGCCAGTCGGCAGGCGCGACCTGAAGAATCACTCGCCCCGAGGCGTCCTCCAGGTTGACGACACCCCAGCGTGCCGCGGACGCCTTCGGCCCGGATTCGGGTCCCGGAACGTACACGGCCCGGTGAATACCGCCCTGGCCCACCCGGTACCGCTTCTCCCGCAGCGCCCTGTCCCGGACAACGAGTTCCCGGTCTTCCGACACGGTACGGCCGTAGACGCGGGCGTGCCGGACGACGTCCACGGCGGCGGCGTGAGCGCCCCGCGGACGCAGGGCGGGTTCCGGCGCGATGGTGCCGACCGGGGCTTCGCTAGCCATTGCTCGTTGTCCAGGCATCCTTGATTCCCGTCGCTCCCCAGAGGCCGCCGTCCAGTGCGTCTGTGTCGAGCATGTCCCCTATGGGTGCGGTGATCTGCTGCTTGTCAGCGGCGTCGATGAAGGTGGCAGCGGCGGTAGTGCCCTGCCAGATCTGCGTCTGGGTCCTGAAAGTGTCCAGCGCCGACTTCACCTCGTCGACATTACGCACCGCGGGCGCGATGTCGTCGATCTTCTGCGCCAGATCACCCAGGCCGCTGTCACCGACCTTGAAGCTCGCACCCTGCCAGGTGTTGTTCCGGAAGAGATCCCGCACATTGCTGTAGTTGATCTCCTTGGCGCCTCTGAGGCCGTCGATGCCTTCTCTGAAGACGGCCTTGGGGTTGAATGCCTCGCCCAGTCGGGATGCTCCTGGGAACCATCCCTTGGGGGCGCTGGCCATCGCGTGTGCGCCGGCCTTGCCGCGCAGGGCTCCTGTGCTCAGCCGGTTGGCGACCTTCCATGCCTCGGCTTGGGCACGCTTGTAGGCCGCGCTGCCCGCCCTGGCCGTGACACTCCGCATGAACTGCCGGTACGCCGCCGAACGGGCGAGGGACCCGGCAGCCTCCATCGCACCCCTGGCACCGGCCAGCGCGCCACGGCCGATGCCCAGAGTCGCGAACCCGACGACGTCGAGTGCCACGTCGAACCAGCTTCCCTCCCCTGCGAGCGCGAGCAGGACATGGCCGACCAGCGACACCAGCGTGGCCAGCAGGGCGATGGAACCGAGGAGCCCGGCCAGGGCCTGCCCGATGACGGGGATCCAGCCCACCATCAGGGACAGGGTGCCGCAGATGGTGGCCACCCATCCTGCCGCGTCGACAATCCCCTGAATCCACCCGGAGTTGTCGTGCACCCAGTCCTTGAACCGGTCCCAGGTGCCGTCCTTCAGGCCGTCATGGTCGATGGCGTACCGGATCGCCTCACGCGCGCTGCGGGCGGCGGCATCCCGTACTTCCTTCGCCGCCTCGAGATCTCTCTTCGCCTGCTCCAGCGCCGACGTCGCGGCTTCCTGGCGGCTCTCCAGCTTCTTGCGGTCCGGATCGTCGTCCGGTGTGTTACTCGGGAGTCCGTCGATCGCTCCGCTGCTCGACCTGTGCTCGTCGTGCGCGTCCTGAGCCGCACGCAGGGCCTTGGCTGCCATGGTCTGCGCGCGATGCAGCTCTGACGCGTATTCCTTGGAGTGACCTGCGTCGACAACCTTTTCGCCGAGGGCGTCGGCAGCGGCGTCGTACCGCTTGAAGGCCTTGCGGAGCTTTCCCTCCGCTTTCTCGGCTTGCTCCCTGAACTCCTCGGCCGTCTTGCTCTTCCACTGATCGACCGAGGAGAGTGCCCTGATCTCGTCGGCCTGCTTCTGGATGGCGTCGGCGGTCTTCCGTAACTCGCGACCGAGTCGGGCGACTTCTTCCGGGTCTCCGGGGACGGGATCGGACCCTTCACCGATCACCGCCCACTCATCCGCCCGGGGGCGCGTCACTTCGCTCCGCCCTTGCGCCCGGGCTTCTTCCTGTCGGTGCCTCGCAAGGCCTCGGCCAGCGCGTGATCGAGGTCGTCGTAGGTCTTCGCGGCGGTCGTGAGGATCCCGGAGAGCTTCTTCAACTCGTCCGTCAGCCGCTTCCGATGAACCTTCCAGTTGTCACCGAAGTCGTCGAAGACATCGACCAGGCCCTGGTCGCCCAGGGTGGAAACCCCAAGCCCGTCGGCAGGGTTGGCGTTCTTGTCGAACTCCCGGTGGATCCTGGCGGCATAATCGGCGCTGTCCTTGATGCGTTCGAGATCCGCGGTCTGGTCGGACATCTCTCCCCCACTGCGACTGAGCCTGACGATGGGGCGAACGAGAAGCCCGCCCCATCGTCACGCGGTGCCCGGCCGCGGTCTACTTGCTCCGAGCCGCCTTAGCCAGCTCCTCATCGATCGACTCGAACTTGTCGGCGGCCGTGGTGAGGTAGTCGCCCATGCCGTCGAGGCCGTCGAGCGTGTCCTTCGTGCCGCGGACGAACTCGTCGAAGTTCTCGTCGAAGGCCTTGGAGGAGGACTTGGTGACGTAGCCGGACTGGACCAGGTTGTTGATGTACTTGCGCAGGCCCTCCAGCTTCTCCTGGAGCCGCTCCTTCTCCTTCACGACATGCTTGGCCGCGTCGCGCATGTCCTGGTATGTGATGTCAAGGTCCTTGGCCATGAAGCCGCTCCCTCTTCGCAACGCCGCAGGGCCAACCCCCGTGGCTCCCTGTTTGCGGACGTGTCGGTCTCGGCGCCTGGCCCGAGGGCCGGGTGGGGACCGGTCTTGTCGTCCGCCTTGAGGCAGCAGCTTACGGGTGGGGCTTGTGGTGTCACATCCCGACCATGTGAACAAGACGCGCGGGCGCGTGTGCGAGATGTGCGGCCCACCGGGCCTGCGGGCGAAGGGCGTTGCCATCGGGAAGGACGCCCGGTCCCCCGCTGCTCCCCTGTCACGGGGAGCGGCTATCGTCACGAGGACTCGCACTGGGGAGGACAAGCGTGCGCCTGACTCTGACCGTCGTCGACCCGTTCGGCGGGGGCTCCGCCGACGTCGTGCTCGACGCCGATCCCGAGTCCACCGTGGGGGACATCGCCCAGGAGCTGGCCAAGCAGGTCGGTGACATCGGGGCGCGGGTCATTCCCATCGGGCAGCAGACCCGGGCCGGCGGCGCGCCGCTCGTGTACGTCGACGGGTACGCCGTCGACCCGGCCGCCACCGTCGTCGGATCGCCCCTGCGCGACGGCGCGGTCGTGAGCCTCCAGGACCCCGCCGGGTGCCTGCCGGGCGAGCCGACCGGGCTGGTCGAACTCCGCGTGGCCGGCGGGCCGGCCGCCGGGTTCGTGCACCGGCTCGGCGTCGGGCGCTACGACATCGGCAGCGGACCCGCCTCGTACATCCGGCTCGACGACCCCGAGGTCGAGGCCCGCGCGCTCACCCTCTCCGTCGCCACCGACGGCACCTGCACCCTCGCCGTCCACGTCGAGGACAAGGAGACCGTCACGCTCGACGGCGAGCCGGTGGAGGACGGCTCCTGGCCGCTCGACGCGCAGGTCGCCGTCGGCAACACCCTTCTGCAGCTGACCCGTTACTCCCCGCCCGACGCCGCCCTGAAGTGGTCCGAGGACGGCGTCGGGCTCGACTACAACCGGCCGCCCCGGCTGCGCCCGGCCGACCGGCAGACCACCTTCCGGCTGCCCAGCTCACCGCGCGACTACGAGGCCCGGCCGCTGCCCTGGCTGATGGCGCTCACTCCGCTGGTCGGCGCGGTCGTGGCGGTGCTGATCTTCCAGCGCTACTACTACCTGATCATGGCGGCCCTCAGCCCGATCCTGCTGTTCGCCAACTACTTCAACGACAAGAAGCACGGCCGCAAGTCGCACGCCAAGCAGGTCAAGGAGTACAAGGAGCAGAAGGAGCGGATCGAGGCCGACGCCCAGGAGGCCCTGCGCACCGAGCGCGACGACCGCCGCAAGGCCGTGCCCGACCCGGCCACCGTGCTGTCCATGGGCACCGGCCCGCGCACCCGGCTGTGGGAGCGGAGGCGTACCGACGCCGACCATCTGCTCCTGCGGGTCGGCACCGGGAAGCTGCCCTCCGAGGTCGTCCTCGACGACCCCGAGCAGGACGACCACCGCCGCCAGGTCACCTGGGACATCGAGAACGCGCCCGTCGCCCTGAACCTGCGCACCCTGGGCGTCCTCGGCATGGCCGGCCCGGGTGACAGCGCACGCGCCCTGGGACGCTGGGCCGTCGCCCAGACCGCCGCACTGCACAGCCCCATGGACGTCCAGTTCTGCGTGCTGAGCGACAACTCCGCACGCGACAGCTGGGACTGGCTGCGCTGGCTGCCGCACGCCCGGCCCGCCTCGGGCATGGACGTGAACATTGTCATCGGCACGGACGCCGAGACCGTCGGCGCCCGCATCGGCGAACTGACGCAGGTCCTCGACGCCCGCAAGAAGGCCGCCGAGCAGAACCGCGGCCAGAACGCCACCTTCACCGACCCGGACATCGTCGTCGTCTGGGACGGATCACGTCGGCTGCGCTCGCTGCCCGGTGTCGTACGGCTGCTGCGCGAGGGCCCTTCGGTGTCGATGTTCGCGATCTGTCTGGACGCCGAGGAACGCTTCCTGCCCGGCGAGTGCCAAGCGTACGTCGTCGCCGAGCCGCAGGCCGAGGAGGAACGGCCCGCCGCGGACACCCCGCAGCCCGCCGCCGGAGGCTTCCCCTCCTTCCAGGCCTGGCACACCGCCGGCTCCCCGGAGCCGGGCCGCGCCGACGACCGCCCGCTCCGGATCCGGCTGCGGGTGGAGGAGGCCGGCGCCCAGCGGATCAAGGACGTACGGCCCGACTTCGTCTCGCCCGCCTGGTGTCTGCGGCTGGCCCGCTCGCTGGCGCCCCTGCGGGACATCAGCGGCGAGACCGAGGACTCGGCGCTGCCCGGCTCCTCCCGGCTGCTCGACGTCCTCCAGCTCGAACCGCCGACCGGCGACGCGATCGTGGCCCGCTGGCGGATGGGCGGGCAGTCGACGATGGCCGTGATCGGGGAGTCGTACGACGGCGCCTTCGGCATCGACATCCGCAAGGACGGTCCGCACGGACTCATCGCCGGTACGACCGGCTCCGGCAAGTCCGAGCTGCTCCAGACCATCGTGGCGGCCCTGGCCGTGGCGAACACGCCCGAGAACATGACGTTCGTGCTCGTCGACTACAAGGGCGGCGCGGCGTTCAAGGACTGTGTCCACCTCCCCCACACCGTCGGCATGGTCACCGACCTCGACGCCCATCTCGTGGAACGGGCCCTGGAGTCGCTCGGCGCCGAGCTGCACCGGCGCGAGCACATCCTCGCCGCCGCCGACGCCAAGGACATCGAGGACTACCAGGACCTGGTGCGCCGCGACCCCTCGCACAGGCCGGTCCCCCGACTCCTCATCGTCATCGACGAGTTCGCCTCGATGGTCCGTGATCTGCCCGACTTCGTCACGGGACTCGTCAACATCGCCCAGCGTGGCCGGTCCCTCGGTATCCATCTGCTGCTCGCCACCCAGCGTCCCTCCGGTGTCGTCTCCCCCGAGATCCGCGCCAACACCAACCTCCGTATCGCGCTGCGCGTGACCGACGGCGGCGAGTCCTCCGACGTCATCGACTCGCCCGAGGCCGGCCACATCTCCAAGAACACGCCCGGCCGCGCCTACGCCCGCCTCGGCCACGCGTCCCTGGTGCCCTTCCAGTCCGGACGCGTCGGCGGCCGCAGGCCCGGTGCCGCCGACCCGGCCGCGCTCGCGCCCTGGGTGGGCGCGCTGTCCTGGGAGGACCTCGGCCGCGCGGCGCTCGCCAAGCCGAAGTCCGAGGCCCGCGAGGACGACGAGATCACCGACCTGAAGGTGCTGGTCGACACCGTCCGCGAGGCCAACCGCACCCTCGGCATCCCCGCCCAGCACAGCCCCTGGCTGCCCGCGCTGGACGAGACGCTGCTGCTGGACGACATCCGGGTCCCGGCCTTCACCGGCGCCGCGGGCACGCTGCCGCCCGCGCCGTACGGCATCGAGGACCTGCCCGCGCAGCAGTCCCGCCGCCCGGTCGTGGTCGACTTCTCCGGCTTCGGCCATCTGATGATCGGCGGCGCCCCGCGCAGCGGCCGCTCCCAGGTGCTGCGCACCATCGCGGGCTCGCTGGCCCGTACGCACTCCGTCGCCGACGTCCATCTGTACGGCATCGACTGCGGCAACGGCGCCCTCAACGCCCTGACCCGGCTGCCGCACTGCGGCGCGGTGGTCAGCCGCAACCAGACCGAGCGCGTGATCCGGCTGGTCAACCGCCTCAAGGGCGAACTCTCGCGCCGCCAGGACCTGTTGGCGGACAAGGGCTTCGCGGACATCGGCGAGCAGCGGGCCGCCGTGGCCGAGGACGAGCGGCTGCCGCACATCGTGGTCCTGCTGGACCGCTGGGAGGGCTGGGTGCCCACGCTCGGCGAGGTGGACCACGGCTCGCTCACCGACGAGCTCCAGACGATCATGCGGGAGGGCGCCAGCGTCGGCGTCCACCTGGTGCTGACCGGTGACCGCACGCTGCTGGTCGGCCGGATCGCCACCCTCACCGAGGACAAGTACGGTCTGCGGCTCGCCGACCGCGCCGACTTCTCCGCGCTCGGCATCCCGGCCCGCAAGGTCCCCGAGGAGATCCCGCCGGGCCGCGGCTTCCGCAACGAGTCCGGTACGGAGACGCAGTTCGCGCTGCTCTCCGAGGACACCACCGGCCAGGGCCAGGCCGCCGCGCTCACCGCGATCGGCGAGGCGGCGGCGGCCCGGGACGCCGAAGTGCCGCGCTCCCGGCGGCCGTTCCGGGTGGACAGCCTGCCCAGCCGGATCTCCTTCGCCGACGCCTGGGAGATGCGCGACCCGGAGTCCTCACGTGCCAGGCTGTGGGCGCTGGCCGGTATCGGCGGCGACGAGATCGAGGGCCTCGGCCCCGACCTGTCCGACGGCGTCCCGGCGTTCGTCGTGGCGGGCCCCGCCAAGTCGGGCCGCTCCACGGTCCTGATGAACATCGCCCAGTCGTATCTGAAGCAGGGTGTACGGCTGGTCGTCGCGGCTCCCCGCCAGTCGCCGTTGCGCCGACTGGAGGGCACGGAAGGCGTGCTGAAGGTCTTCACGGGCGACGACATCGACGAGGACGAGTTCGAGGAGCTGATCGACGAGGCCGGGCCGTCGACGGACGAGCCGGTCGCCGTCCTGATCGACGACGCGGAGATCCTGGAGGACGCCGACGCGGCGAGCCAGTTCAAGAAGATCGTGTCCCGGGGCGCCGAGCGCGGCCTCGCCCTCGTCATCGCCGGTGACGAGGAGGACGTCTGCAGCGGCTTCTCCGGCTGGCAGGTCGACGCCAAGAAGGCACGGCGCGGCATCCTCCTCTCCCCCCAGGAGTCCTCCAGCGGCGATCTCATCGGCCTGCGCCTGTCCCGCAGCCTGGTCGGCGGCCAGATCGCCCCGGGCAAGGGCATGCTGCACCTCGGCGACGGGGAGCTGCGCACGGTCGTGGTGCCGGGGTAGGGGCGCGGCGATGGCCAGGGCTCGGCACGGCCGAAGCGCAGAAGGGCGGCACCCGCGAGCCTGCGCTACGACAACCGGCGGGGGCGGCTGCCCGGGGCGAAGGACGGGGACGGGTACCGGGTGCTCGGCTGCCTGGGCGTCCTCCTCGGCTTCCTGGCGCTCGTCGGGCCGGTGGCCGTCGGCACGACGGTCTGGGGCGAGAGGATCTGGGGTGAGACGGCGGCCGCCTGGCCCGGCGGCGGCTACGGACCGGCCGCCACGGTCGGCGCCGTGGTCCCGTTCGCCCTGGCGGCCTTCATCGCTCCGCTCACACGGATGAACTGGGGCGCGAGCAAGGTCCGTTCGCTCGCCTGGGCCGCCGCCGCCCTGCCCGGGCTGCTCGCCTGCCAGGCGCTCGGCACGGTGATCTCCGGCGTCATACGGCCCAAGCGCCGACGGGACCGGGACGCGGAGTGCTACGGCGAGGGCGGCCCCTGCTGGGTGCGTGTGCACTACCCGTGGGTCTGGCTGGTCGGCCTGCTCGTCACGCTCGCCGTGACCGCGCTCGCGGTCACGGCGCTCGTACGCTTCGGCCCCCGCCCCGGGGAACGGCCCGTCGCCGAGCCGGAGTCCGCTACCTGACCCTGGACATCCGCGCCTCGGGATTGCCCGACTCGGCGCTGTCCGACTGCCAGGTGAGGTCGTCACCGGTGGGGACGAGGCGGACGGTGGTGCGGGCCGGGTTGCAGCCGTCGTGGTTGCCCTTCGCGCCGACGGAGACGGCCACGAGCTGCTTCTCCGTCGCCTGCTTCAGGGTCAGTACGTCGGTGCAGGTGCGGCCCGCGAGGTCCGTCTGGACCAGTCGGCCGAGCTCCTCGCCCACGGCGGCCTGACGGACGGTGATCCGGAACTTCCCGATGGGCAGGACGCCGTCCAGGGCGGTGCCCTGGCCCTCCCAGGTCCCGAGGTAGCGCTTGGGCACACCGCCCGCCGCGGGTGCGGACGCCGACGCGCTGGGGGCCGAGGAGTAGGCGTCCTTGGCGCTGCCGTCCGCGGAGTCCCGGCGGTCGCCGGGCAGCAGGTCGAACACGAACACCGACCCGACCGTCACCGCTGCCAGCGCGCCCGCCACCGCGAGGACCAGGGAGCAGCTCAGCCGCCGCCCGCGCCCGTCCGTGCCCGGTGCCGCGTCGGCGGCCACGCTGACGGAGAACCGGCCGGGGCGGCCGACGGCCGGTGCCCCGGTCCCGGGCCGTCCGTCCGTGGGCCATTCGTCCGTCGGCCGTCCGTCCGTGGGCTGCCCGTCGGCCACCGGCTGCCCGGAAGGCATCACCGGCGGCGGCCCGAACGCCCCGGCCGCCCCCTGCGAAGGCGCCCCGGACCCGGTGCCGGAACCGTACGAAGGCGCCCCGGACCCGGTGCCGGAGCCCTGCGGGGGCATCCCGAATCCCATGCCGGAACCGGCCGAAGGGGTCCCGAACCCGCCGCCGCCCGTGCCGGAACCGGCCGAAGGCGTCCCAAGTCCAGTGCCGGAACCGGCCGAGGGCGCCCCGAACCCGCCGCCGCCCGTGCCGCCCGGCGCGGTCGTCCCCGGCCCCGCGTCGACCGCACCGCCCGTCGGGGCCACCCCCAGCCGCACATCCCCCGACGCGCCCTGCGAGGGCACCCCGAAGCCCACCGGTCCGGACGGCGGGGTGTCCGGCTCGCCCGCGTCCAGGTTCAGCAGCTTCACGGCGCTGCGGCTGACCCGTTCCACCAGGGCCCCCGGCAGCCAGCCGCCGGAGACCAGTCGGGCCGCGCCCTCGGGGGCCAGACGGCGGGCCACGTCGCCGGGGGCCGGCCGCGCGCCCGGCTCCTTGGCCAGGCAGTCGGCGACCAGCTCACGCAACCCGCCCTCCAGGCCGCCCAGTTCCGGCTCCTCGTGGACGACCTTGTAGAGCAGGGCGGCGGAGGAGTCGCCGGGGAAGGGCGGTTCGCCGGTCGCGGCGTAGGCGAGGACCGCGCCGAGGGAGAAGACGTCGGCGGCGCCGGTGACGCCCTTGCCGAGGATCTGCTCGGGCGACATGTAGCCGGGCGAGCCGACGGAGACGCCGGTCGACGTCAGGGACGCCGTGCCGTCGGTGGCGCGGGCGATGCCGAAGTCGATCAGGAGCGGCCCGTCGAGGGTGAGCAGCACGTTGGAGGGCTTCACGTCGCGGTGGACCAGGTCCAGGCCGTGCACCACGGTCAGCGCCTCGGCGAGCCCCGCCCCCAGCGCCCGTACGGTGGGCTCGGGCAGCGGGCCGCCGCCCGCGACCGCCGCGGTCAGGGACGGCCCGGCGGCGTACGCGGTGGCCACCCACGGCACCGGGGCGTCGGGGTCGGCCTCCAGCACCGGCGCGGTCCACGCGCCGCCGACCCGCCGGGCCGCCGTCACCTCGCGGCGGAAGCGGGCCCGGAACTCCTCGTCCAGCGCGAAGTGCGGATGCACCACCTTCACGGCGACCGTACGGCCGCCCGCGCTGCGTCCCAGATAGACCCGGCCCATGCCGCCGGAGCCCAGCCGGCCGAGCAGCCGGTAGGGCCCCACGGCCGTGGGCTCGTCCATGCCGAGCGGCTGGATGGCGTCCACTCGTCCTCCCCCGTACGCCTGACTGGTCAGCAGCGTAGTGCCGCGCTCAGGGCTGGAGGAGGTCCACCTTCACGTCCGCGGGGAAGCCGGTCGTCGGGCCGACCCTGCGGGCGAACTCGGTGACGGCCGCGAGCTGGTGCTCGCCGAAGCGGAAGTCGAGGGTGGTGAAGTACCGTTCCAGCACCTGTTCGTCGAAGGCTTCCCAGCGGGCGGCCTGTTCGGCGACCTTGGCGACCTCTTCGAGGGAGAGGTTGCGGGAGGCGAGGAAGGCCTCGTGGACCTGTCGGGTGATGACGGGTTCGCGCTCCAGGTAGTCGCGGCGGGCCGCCCAGACGGCGAAGACGAAGGGCAGGCCGGTCCACTCCTTCCACAGCGCGCCGAGGTCGTGGACCGTCAGGCCGTAGCGGGGGCCGTCGAGGAGGTTGGCGCGCAGGGCGGCGTCGCCGATCAGGACGGCCGCGTCGGCCTCCTGCATCATCAGGCTGAGGTCGGGCGGGCAGGTGTAGTAGTCGGGCGTGACGCCGTAGCGCTCGGCCAGCAGGAGCTGGGCGAGGCGGACCGAGGTGCGCGAGGTGGAGCCGAGGGCGACCCGGGCGCCGTCCAGGCGCTCCAGCGGTACCTGGGAGACGATCACGCAGGACATGACCGGGCCGTCGCAGCCGACCGCGATGTCGGGGAAGGCGACCAGGTCGTCGGCGTTGCGGAGGAACTCGACGAGGGTGATCGGACCGATGTCGAGGTCGCCGCGGACCAGCCGCTCGCTGAGCTTCTCGGGGGTGTCCTTGGTCAGCTCGAAGTCGAGGAGCGTGCCGGTTCTCGCGAGCCCCCAGTACAGGGGCAGGCAGTTCAGGAACTGGATGTGGCCGACACGCGGCCGGGTGCGAGAATTGTCCACATCGTGAGGCTAGACCCTGTCGGTGCGTGACCCGCGTCCGGCCCCCGCGGGCCACGTCGAAGCCACCTCGGCGCCACCTTCCGCGCCGCCCCGGCGTCAGCGGCGCGACAAACCCGTCAAACGTCCGGGTGACGTGATCTTGCCCTCTATTGCTTTCGGCTGCCCGCGTGCTAGGCTCGCCGCAAGTTGCAGTTTGGTTTCCCTTGCAGTACAGAGCCTGCGGAGCATGTGACCGCGGGCTCTCGTCGTTTTCAGACATATGCAGTTGTGCAGAATCTCGTCTTCACGGTTGCTGGTTCTGGAGCAGGGCAACCCTTTTGAGCCCAAGGAGGGCTTATGGCTACCGGAACCGTGAAGTGGTTCAACGCCGAAAAGGGCTTTGGCTTCATCGCCCAGGAAGGCGGCGGCCCCGACGTCTTCGTCCACTACTCCGCGATCAACGCGAGCGGCTTCCGCTCGCTCGAGGAGAACCAGCAGGTGTCCTTCGACGTCACGCAGGGCCCGAAGGGCCCGCAGGCGGAGAACGTCACCCCGGTCTGATCGTCCGGAACCTTCCGATCCGGCTGACCGGATCGGTTCGATCCGACTTCTGATCGAAACCGAGTGCAGCACCCAAGGAGCCCCGTAGCCGTTCACGGCAGCGGGGCTCCTGCCTTTGCGATCACCAACCCGTGGTGAATTCTTCGCGAATACCTCAGACGTGCTGCATGACCAGTACGAAGCGACTGCCGGGTTCCAGTGCCTCGTAAGCGTGCGGCACATCTCCGCGATAGGACATGTAGTCGCCGGGACCCAGTTCCGCGCTCTCTCCGTGCGGACCGGCTTTGACTTTCCCCGTACTGACGACGAGGTGCTCCACCGTTCCCGGAATGTGCGGTTCCGAATCCCGTACGGTGCCCGGTTCCAACAGGATGTCGTAGATGTCCCTGCGTACCCCGGGCGGGCTCGCGGACAGCAGGGTCGCGACGTAGTCGGCCTGATCGGAGCGGACGGCGGGGCCCTGCCCCGAGCGGATCACCCGGACGGACGGCACCGGCGGCTCCACCAGCGCGCTGAACGGCACGCCGAGCGCCACCGCCAGCGCCCAGATGGTCTCCATGCTCGGATTGCCGCTCGCCGCCTCCAACTGGGACAGCGTGGACTTGGCGATCCCGGCGCGCTTGGCCAGTTCCGACAGGGAGAGCCCGACGCGGGTGCGCTCGCGCCGCAGTGCGGCGGCGATCCAGTCGAGGGGGAGGCGGGGCGGCACGGAACCCGTCATCGTCGTTCGCTCCATCGGTACGGTGCGTTCGCCTTGACGAACACTGGGGTTGCTGTTCATTGTAGAAGACATGCGTTCGGCACAGCGAACACCACGCTTCGGTTCCGTCGACCCCGGTCTCCTGCGGGATGTCGCCCTCGTCTGTCTCGCGGGCGGGATCGTCGGTGTCTCCTTCGGCGCGATCGCCGTCGCGGGCGGCCTGCCGGTGTGGGTGCCGGTGGTGATGTCCCTGGTGGTCTACGCGGGATCGGCCCAGTTCAGCGCGGTCGGCGTGCTCCTCGCCGGGGGCGGCCCCATCGCCGCGGCGGCCACCGGACTGCTCCTCAACACCCGTACGGCCGCCTTCGGTCTCGCCGTCGCCCCGGTGATCGGACCCGGGCGGCTCGCCCGGCTGGCCGGCGCGCACCTGGTCACCGACGAGACGGTCGCCTTCGCCCTCGCCCAGCAGGACCCGGCCCGCCGCCGCGCCGCCTTCTGGCTCAGCGGCATCGCCCTGTTCGCCGTCTGGAACGCCGGCGTCGCCGTCGGCGCCCTGGCCGGAAGCGCCCTCGGCGACACCGCCCGCTACGGTCTCGACGCCGCCTTCCCCGCCGTCCTCGTCGCCCTGGTGCTGCCGGCCCTGCGAGGGGACGCGGGGCTGCGCCGGGCCGCGCTGCCGGGCGCCGCCCTGGCCCTCGCGGCGACGCCGTTCGTCCCCGCCGGGGTCCCGGTACTGCTCGCCCTCGCGGGCCTGGCGCTGTACGGCGGCCCGCACGCGAAGGGGCGTACGGCGTGAACGCCACCGTCGGCATGATCGTCGCGCTGGCCCTGGGCACCTACGCCTTCCGGCTGGTGGGCCCCGCCCTGCACGGCCGGGTGGAGATCCCGCCCCGCGTGCGCGAACTGCTGGCCGCCGGTGCCGTGGTGCTGCTGACCGCGCTGCTCGCCACCGGGGCGCTGACCGAGGCCGCCGGTCCCGCGGGCTGGGCCCGGCCCGCCGGGGTCCTGGTGGCCGGGGTGCTGGCCTGGCGCCGGGCGCCCTTCGCGGTCGTGGTGCTGGGCGCGGCGGCGGTGACCGCCGTGCTGCGGGCGGCCGGCGTGGCGTAGCGGGCGGTGCCCGGAGCGCGGCCGGCTGTCAGTGGGGGCCGCTAGGGTCCGCCGCCATGACCGACTCCGACTTCCTCACCGCCACCCGCGTCTTCTACGACGCCATCGCCGAGGACTACGCCGACCGCTTCCTCGGCAAGGACGCCGCCCACCCACTGGACCGCGCCCTGCTCGCGGCCTACGCCGAGCTGGTGACCGGCCCCGGGCAGGTGGCCGATCTCGGCTGCGGGCCCGGCCGGCTGACCGCGCACCTCGCCGGACTGGGCCTGGACGTCTACGGGCTGGACCTGTCGGCGTCCATGCTGGCGGTGGCCCGCCGCGAGAACCCCGGCCTGCGCTTCGAGCAGGGCTCGATGCTGGACCTGGACGTGCCCGAGGGGCGGCTCGCCGGGATCGTCAGCTGGTACTCCTCCATCCACACCCCTGCGGAGCGGCTGCCCGCCCTGTTCGCCGGGTTCCGCCGCGCCCTCGCCCCCGGCGCCCCGCTGCTGATGGCCTTCCAGGCCGGTGAGGTCCCGCGCCGTCTGGAGCGGCCGTTCGGGCACCCGGTGACCCTCGACTTCCTGCGCAGGCGGCCCGAGGCGATGGCCGCGCTGCTGGCGGAGGCGGGGTTCACCCCGCTCTCGCGGACGCTGCGGGAGCGGGACGAGTCGCTGGGCGAGTCCACCCCGCAGGCCTTCCTGATCGCCGTCAGGTCCGACTGACCCGTTCCCAGGACTAGTTGACTCCTAGAAGGTGTGGGCTCCTAGGGGGTGAGGGCTCCTACGGCGTGTCGGCGATGTCCCGCGCGGCGACGTAGCCGAAGGTCATCGCCGGGCCGATCGTCGAGCCCGCGCCCGCGTACGAGCGCCCCATGACGGCCGCGCTCGCGTTCCCGGCCGCGTACAGCCCCGGGATCGCCGAGCCGTCGGGGCGCAGCACGCGGGCGCGGGCGTCCGTCACCAGCCCGCCCTTGGTGCCCAGGTCCCCGGGCACGATCCGGAAGGCGTAGTAGGGCGGCAGCCACAGCGGCGCGAGACAGGAGTTCGGCAGTACGGCGGGGTCGGTGTAGTAGTGGTCGTAGGCGCTGTCGCCGCGGCGGAAGTCGGTGTCCCGGCCCTGCCGCGCGAGGGAGTTGAAGCGGTTCACCGTCGCCCGCAGCGCGGCGCCCGGCACCCCGGTCGCCGCGGCCAGCGCGTCCAGGGTCCAGGCCTTGTGCGCGGCGCCGGAGGCGTACCAGTCGGCGGGGAGCGGCAGGGTCGGGGCGACGTCCTTGAACAGGTACCGGTTGCGGTAGTGCTGGTCGGTGATCAGCCAGGCCGGGATGGCCGGGTGGGCCGGGTCGCGGTCGTACATGGTGTGCACCACGTCGCCGTAGGGCGCGGCCTCGTTGACGAAACGGGCGCCCGAGGCGTCGACCATGAGGGAGCCCGGCAGGGTCCGTTCGGCGAGGCAGAAGTACGGGTCGCCCGGTACGTCGACGGCGGGGCCCCACCAGGCCTCGTCCATCAACGCCAGTGCGCCGCCCGCGTGCTGACCGGCGCGGATGCCGTCGCCGGTGTTCTCCTTCGCCCCGGCCGTCCACTCGGTGCCGATCGGCTGGCGCTGGTACGCGGCCCGCATGGCGGCGTTGTGCTCGAAGCCGCCCGAGCCGACGATCACTCCCCGCCGGGCGCGATAGAGGCCCGTGGCGCCCTCGCGGGTGACCACGGCTCCCCGGACGGCGCCCTGCTCGACGAACAGTTCCGTCAGCGCGGTCCCGTACAGGAGCGGCACGCCGGCCGAGGCGAGCCCCGCGCGCAGGCCGGCCGCCAGCGACTGGCCCATGGTGAGCGGCTTCTGGCCGAGCAGCGCGGCCTTCGTCCCGCGGGCCAGGCACTCCGCCGCGACGGCCGCGCCCTTCACGCTCACCGCCGCCAGCGCGAGCCACTTGTAGTCGGCGCTGAAGACCACCGTCCCGGCCGGGGTGGCCAGGTACGGCGGGTTCAGACGAGCGAGTTCGGCGCCGAGGACGTTGCCGTCGAGCTGGTCGGGCTCGATCGAACGGCCGCCGGGCAGACCGCCGGGCAGCTCCGGGTAGTAGTCGCTGTAGCCCTCCATCCAGCGGAACCGCAGCGGGCTGCGGGCCATGACCAGGGACAGCATGGCCGGACCGTGGGCCAGGAACGCCTCCTGCCGGTCGGCGGCGGCCTCCGGGCCCACGACCGCCGCGAGGTAGGCGGCCGCCTTCGCGGGGCTGTCAGGGACACCGGCCGCGCGCAGCACCGGGTTGTCCGGGATCCAGATGCCCGCCCCGGACCGGGCCGTCGAGCCGCCGAAGGTCGCCGCCTTCTCCAGCACCACGCAGCTGAGCCCGTGCGCGGCTGCCGTGAGCGCGGCCGTCATCCCGGCGGCGCCGGACCCGATGACGACGACGTCGTACGTCCCGAGGAGCGGGAGGTCCGCCGCGTTCGCGCCCTGGGAGACGCCCGCCGCGACGGCGAGCGAGGCCCCGGCGCCGAGGGCGAGGACACGTCTGCGTGAGGGCCGTTGTTCCACGGGCATACCGCCTCCGCCAGGTGAGAAACGGGGAGAAGCGGTCGGACTGTCGCGCGGGGGTCTTGTGAAGTCAATAGCGGCTCGGGGGCGGGCGCGGAAACCCCGCCGGACACGCGGGCGGAGTGGGGCCGGCCGCGGTGCCGTGCGGGGCGGTTCGTGGGGCGTGACGGATGCGCGGGTCAGAGTCGTCCGGTCGTGCTCCGGTCGTCGAGTACGGCGACGCAGTCCTTCCAGGCCGCCTCGCTCAGCAGTGGCCTCAACCGGCCGAACAGGTCGAGCAGTTCGGTGCCCCACAGTGCGCGGAAGCCCTCGTCGCGGCCGGCGAGGTCGAGCTCGTTGGCGGCGGTCAGCTCGGCGAAGTCGCGGCGCAGGCGCGGGGTGGGGACGACGGGGCGGCCGGTGAAGCGGTCGTGCAGGGGCGCGCCGGGGTCGGCCAGGACCGCGTAGGTGGCCTGCCGGTCGCAGCTGCCGTACGTGTAGACGATCTCCTCGGCCTCCGGGCCGATCAGGGCGGCGAGTTCGGCGCGGCGGTCCAGCGGGAGGAGGGTGGTGGGGAAGCCGTCGGTGCCGTAACAGGCGTGGCAGAGACCGGCCAGCTGGAGGGCGGGGCGGGCGTCCCAGGCGGCGAGGCGGCGGCGGACCCGGTCGAGGTGGGCGAGCAGGGTGCCGCCGGGGTGGGCGATGGCTTCGGCGCCCGACCGGCGGAGGAATTCCAGGACCTGGCTCGGCATGAGGGGAGTCCCTTCACTGTGGGGCCCCGGCTGGGTCGGCACCCGCCCCCCGGATCCTCGCGCTGGTCCGGACCTCGGCGGGACGGGGAGCGGGTTGCCGCCCTGGGCCCATGGAGATCGTCGCGCAGCGGGCGAAGCCCAGTCAATCCTAAGGATTCCTCCCCAACTCCAAGTAGAGGCTTGGGTATTGTCGCCACATGACCCTCGACGACCTTCGCGTGTTCGTGGCGGTGTGCCGGGCCGGCAGCCTCAGTGCGGTGGCCCGGGAGCTCGGCTGTACGCAGTCGGCGGTGAGCCAGCATGTGAAGCGGCTGGAGCGGGAGACGGGCGTGAGCCTGCTGGAGCGGCTGCCGCGCGGGGTGGCGCCGACGGGGGCGGGGCGGATGCTGGAGGCGGCCGCGGCGGAGGGCATCGCCGGGCTGGATCTGGCGGTGCGGCGGCTGCGGGACCTCGCGGACGGGGAGAGCGGTTCGGTACGGGTGGCGACGGGGGCGACGACCGTGCGGCACTTCATGGCGGACGCGATCGTCGCCTTCCGGCGGCTGCATCCGAAGGTCAACCTGGAGTTCCGTACGGAGAGTTCGAGCCGTGCCTGCTACACGGCGCTGGCCGACAGTGCGCTGGATCTGGCCTGGATCACGCTCGGGGCGCCCGTGCGGGGGATCGAGCAGCGGGTGGTGGCGGAGCTGCCGTGGGTGCTGGCCGTACGGCCCGAGGACCCGCTGGCGGGGCGGGAGCGGCTGGGCGTCCGGGAGCTCGCCGCGCTGCCCGAGCCGCGGCTGATCCGGCTGCCGCCGAACTCTGCGTCGGCGGCTCATCTTGACGCGGCCTGCGCGGAGTTGGGGGTGCGGTTCGCCTTCGACACGGGGGTGGCCGACTGGGACACCGCGTTGCTGCTGGCGGAGCTGGGGCTCGGGCGGGCGCTGGTGCCGGGGCGGCCGGGGCTGCCGGCGTCGGGGGCGGCCGGGGGTGGGCGTCTGCGGCTGTTGCCGCTGCCTGAGATACGTCCGCTGCGGGTGGGGTGGGCGGTGCGGCGGTGGGAGGCGTTGACGCCTGCGGCCCGGGCGTTCGCGGACGTCGTCGCCACGGCCCGCGCGGCGGCCCCCGTCCCCCCGCCCTCCCCTCACGCGTAGCCGCCCCGCGACAGCCTTCGCGCGGTTCCCCGCGCCCCCTAACCTGCGGCGCCACCGTGGCTGATCGCGCAGTTCCCCCGCCCCTGAGAAGGGCGCGCACCCCTGACGCACCTCAGGCAGCAACCCCCTCAGGGGCGCGGGGAACTGCGCGAGCGACCACAACGCACCCGCGGTCCGAAACAAACAGCAACCTGCCCAACCGGCCGCGCAGTTCGCCACGCCTTCAAAAGCAGACGCCAACCCCCCAAGGGGCGCGGGGAACTGCGCGAGCGACCACCACGCACCCGCAGCCCGAAACGAACAGCAACCTGCCCAACTGTCGCGCAGTTCCCCGCGCCCCCAAGAAGGGCGTGCACGGCTGGCCGCACCACCGCTCAAGGGCGGTACAGGGACTCCACCGTGGAGGCGAAGTCGTTCAGGATCGACTGGCGGCGGAGTTTCATGGAGGGGGTCAGATGGCCGGTCGACTCGGTGAAGTCGGTGGGGAGGACGGTGAAGCGGCGGATCGACTCGGGGCGGGAGACCAGCCGGTTCGCGTCGTCGACGGCCCGCTGCAGGACCTGCAGCAACTCGGCTTCGTCCACCAGGAGTTCCGCAGGAACCGTGTGCTTGCCGCGCATACGGCGCCAGTGCCCGACCCCCTCCATGTCGAGGGTGATGAGCGCGGCGACGAAGGGGCGGCCCTCGCCGACGAGGAGGCACTGGGAGATCAGCGGATGGGAGCGCAGCCAGTTCTCCAGCGGAGCCGGGGCGACGTTCTTGCCGCCCGCGGTGATGATGATCTCCTTCTTGCGGCCGGTGATGACGAGGTAGCCCTCGTCGTCGAGGCGGCCGAGGTCACCGGTCGGGAACCACCCGTCCGGCGTCGCCGGGACCACTCCCCCGGCGGCCGGGTCCCAGTAGCCGCGGAAGACCTGGTTGCCGGAGAGCAGGATCTCGCCGTCGGCGGCGATCCGCACCCGCGTGCCGGGCAGCGGCCAGCCGACCGTACCGAGGCGGGGCCGCAGCGGCGGGGTCACCGTGGCCGCGCCGGTCGTCTCGGTCAGGCCGTAGCCCTCGTACACGGTGATCCCCGCGCCCGCGTAGAACGCGGCGAGGTCACGGCCCAGCGGTGAGCCCCCGCAGATGACGTGCCGGAGCCGGCCGCCGAGCGCGCCGCGCACCCGGCGGTAGACCAGCGGGTCGTACAGCGCACGGGCCGCCTTCAGGGCCGTGCCCGGACCGGAGCCGCCGTGCCGGGCGGCCTCCAGCGCCTCGCCGTAGCGGCGCGCCGTACCCGCCGCGCGGGCGAACGCGGCACCCCTGCCGGAGCGTTCGGCGTTGGCGCGGGCGTTGTTGAAGACCTTCTCCAGCATGTACGGGATGGCCAGCAGGAAGGTCGGCTTGAACGCTGCCAGGTCGGCCAGCAGATCCTCGGCCTTGAGGCTGGGCGCGTGGCCGAGCCGGACCCGGGCGCGCACGCACGCCACGGCCACCATCCGCCCGAACACGTGCGACAGCGGCAGGAACAGCAGCGTGGCGGGCTCACCGCCGATCTTCTCCCTGAAGACCGGGTAGAGCAGTTCGACGGCGTTGTCGACCTCGGCGAGGAAGTTGCCGTGGGTGAGGGCGCAGCCCTTGGGGCGGCCGGTGGTGCCGGAGGTGTAGACGAGCGTGGCGAGGGTGTCCGGGCCCAGCACCCCGCGCCGTACGGCGACCTCCTGGTCCTGGACCTGTGCGCCGAGCTCCGCCAGCCGGTCCACGTGGCCCTTGTCGATGGTCCACAGATGCCGCAGGTCGGGCAGTTGTCCGAGTTCGGGGCCGAGCGCGGCGGCCTGTCCCGCGTCCTCGGTGATCAGCGCGACGGCGCCGGAGTCCTGGAGGATCCAGCGGGTCTGGAAGGCGGAGGAGGTCGGGTAGACGGGCACGGTCACCAGTCCGGCGGCCCACGCGGCGAAGTCCAGCAGCGTCCACTCGTAGCGGGTGCGGGCCATCACGGCGAGCCGGTCGCCGGGCGCGAGCCCCTCGGCGATCAGCCCCTTGGCCACGGCCAGCACCTCCGCGGCGAACTCGGCCGCGCCGACGTCCCGCCAACTCCCGTCCGCCATACGGCGGCTGAGGACCGCCAGGTCCGGGTCGGCGGACGCGTTCTCGAAGGGCAGGTCGGCGAGCGAGCCGTGCGACACGGGCGGCACGAGCGGCGGTACGGCCGCCTCGCGCACCTCGCCGTCCAGCCTGCGCAGCTCGGGCTCCACCAGCACCGGGCCGCCGTCCGGGTCGTACTCCAGGGTCGACTCGACGGACGGTTCGGGCATGGACGGGGACGAGTACGAGATCGGCATGTCGGCTCCTGAGACCTGTAGCTGCGTCCGGGGTCTGGCTGCAAGGAAGTACGCGGGGCCCGTGCCGCGGCGTTCACGGTCCGGTGCCGGCGGGCACGGCGACGCACGGGATCACCGGCGGTCAGGTGCGTGATCGTACGGGCCCCTCATGGGGGCTTCGTGCGGGTTCCGGGGTGGTCCGGAGACGGTCCGGAGCCGGGCCTGTGCAGCTCTCACCCCTTGCGGTTCCTGGATTTACCTACGGTAACCTTACTTCTGAGTAAGAAGATAGAGCCGTGCCGCGCATCACCGGATCGCCGCACCGGCCCGCCGAACGCGCTGGGAGCCGCCCCATGCCCGAGGTCACCCTCACCGGCCCGCCCGCCCTCGCCCCGCTGCTGGCCCGCGGCGCGCTGCGCTCGGCGTTCAAGCGGCCCGGCGCCGACGCGGTGTTCCCGCGCGACCGGCTCGTCCTGCCCGGGGTGCGGGTCGATCCGGCTCGCCTCGCCCGCTACGAGCGGGTGTGCGGCTTCCCCACCGGGGAGGACTCACTGCCCGTCACCTATCCGCATGTGCTGGCCTTTCCGCTGGCCATGCGGCTGATGAGCGACCGGGACTTCCCGCTGCCGCTGCTCGGCCTGGTGCACACCTCGATCGTCGTCATCCGGCACCGGGCGCTGCCGGCCGCCGCGGAGTACGAGCTCGCCGTCCGTGTCGACGGGCTCAGCCCGCACCGGCGGGGCACCGAGGCGACCGTGGTGACCGAGGCGCGGCTCGGCGGGACGCTCGTCTGGGAGTCGAGCAGCACGTATCTGGCCCGGCACGGCACCGGCTACGGGGCCGCCCCGGAGCGGACCGTCCCCGAGCCGCTGCCGGTGCGGGCCGAGTGGCAGCTCGGCGCGGACGTGGGGCGGCACTACGCCTCGGTCTCCGGCGACCGCAACCCGCTGCATCTGCACGCCCTCGCCGCCCGCCTCTTCGGCTTCCGCCGTACCGTGGCGCACGGCATGTGGACGGCGGCGCGCTGCCTCGCCGCGTACGGCGTGCCTCAACGGGCGCTGGTGGAGGTGGAGTTCCGCGCGCCGGTACTGCTGCCGGGCGTCGTGGAGTACGGGGCCCGGGACGGGCGGTTCGAGCTGCGCGGCGGGGAGCGGGTGCATCTGACCGGGCGGCTGCGGGGGTGGTGAGCGCCTCCACCCGGTCGCCGGTCGCCTGCCGCCCGCCGCGGTCAGGTGCGGGCCGACCAGCCCTGGTCCGACATCAGGTTGCCCAGGCCGGCCCACGCGAAGTTCATCAGCGTCACCGCGGTCTGCCGGGCGGTCACACCCTCGGTGGCGTTCGCCCAGGTCGCCAGGGACTCGGCGGACCCGACCAGGGCCTCGCCGAGACCGGCCACCTCGTGGTCGGCGAGGTCGGGGTCCTGATGGGCCTCGCGCGCCGCGACCGCGATCAGCCGGGTGACGAACGTGACCATCTCCGCGCGCAGCTCCGCCACCTCGCCCGCGAAGCGCTCGCCGCGCGTACGGGCCTGGAGGTGCAGCACGGACCAGGCGTCGGGGTTGCGCGAGGTGTGCGTGAAGAAGGCCAGCAGGCCGTCCCAGAGGCGCTGGTCGACGGGCCGGGCCGGGTCGACGGCGTCCCGGACCGCCTGGATGAGGGCGGCGGCCTCACGGCGGATGACGGCGGTGAAGAGGTCGTCCTTGGAGTTCAGATAGAGGTACACCAACGGCTTGGAGACACCCGCGAGTTCCGCGATGTCGTCCATCGACGCGGCCGTGTAGCCCCGCTGGCCGAAGATCCGTACCGCGGCGTCCAGCATCTGCTGCTCACGGACTGCACGCGGCATCCGCTTGGTCTTCACAGCTCCCATGGGAGCAAGGGTAGTTACGAAGTCTGCTGGGTACGGGCCGCCTCGTCGACCACGGCGTCCTCTTGGCCGGCTTCGGCCTCGAACCTGGCCTTCATCCGCTCGACCTTGGGCACGATCCTCATCGACGCCCGGTCCCGCTCGCCGCGCAGCACGACGAAGCTGATGGGCGCGGAGATCACGAGGGCGAGCAGCACGACCCACATGCCGTTCGAGTCGCCGAGGCCGCGCGGGACGATGCCGGAGTAGACGAGGCCCCAGACGACCACGAGGCAGCCCACGAAGATCCCGAGGCGCATCAGTGTGTAGCGGAGCATCTCGATTCCACTCTTCCGGTTCTTACGGTTCTTACAGGACGGCAGTCCAGTGAACCACGCCGGATCGCCGATCTTGCAGGGGGGCCTCAGGCCAGCGGGAGCAGCATGATCACGTCGTCCCGGTCGTCGCCGGGGGCCACGCGGATGGCGTCCGGGACGCGGCCGACCTCCTTGTAGCCGCAGGAGGCGTAGAAGCGTTCCAGACCGAGGCCGCCGCGGCAGGTGAGGCGGACGGCCTCGACGCCGTCCATCGTGCGGACGGCGTTCTCGGCGGCGGCGAGCAGGTCGCGGCCGTGGCCGCGGCCCTGGTGGCGGGGGTGCACCATGACGGTGTACAGCCACACCCAGTGCTTCATCAGGGGGTGGCTGTTGTACGTCACGAAGGCGGTGGCGGCGACCCTGCCGTCCTCGTCGTGGCCGACCAGGAGACGGCTGGTGCCGTCGGCCATCGCGGTGAGGTGCCTGAGCAGGGCGGGGCGGATGTCCTCCGGGGTCACCGGGGGTACGAAGCCGACGGCTCCGCCGGAGTTGGAGACGTCTGCCCAGAGTGCGAGGAGGCCGTCTCGGAGGCGGGGAGTGATGGCGGGGTCGAGGGTAAAGGTAAGTGCCACGAAGGTAGCGTAGCTATTACGCCGAGTTCCGGACCGTGCCTCTCAGATGCTGGACGGGCCGATCGCACTCCCCTCGCGCAGTTCCCCGCGCCCCTGAATGCCGGGCACAGCAGGCCGGGGCGCACAGGGACGTGCGGGTCCGTGCGGGGCTGGTCGCGCAGTTCCCCGCGCCCCTAGAAGAAGGGCGATACGCCCCTGAGGCGCTTCAAGGGCACGCCCTAAGGGGCGCGGGGAACTGCACGGGCGGCCACAACGCACCCGCGGCCGGAACCAAGCAGCAACGTGACCAACTGGTCGCCCCTGAGGCGCTTCAAGGGCACGCCCTAAGGGGCGCGGGGAACTGCACGGGCGGCCACGACGCACCCGCGGCCGGAATCCAAGCAGCAACGTGACCAACTGGTCGCGCAGTTCCCCGCGCCCCTGAAAACAGGGCGCCACGCCCCTAAGGGGCGCGGGGAACCGCACGGGCGGCCACGACGCACCCGCGGCCGAACCGGACAGCAGCGCGCAGCGGGTCAGAGACGCATCGGCTGGGGGGATTCGCGGCGGGTGGGGTCGGGAGCCTCGTGCTCACGGATGATCTCGTAGCGCGTGTTCCGCTCCACCGGCCGGAACCCGGCGTCCCGGATGAGGTCCAGAAGATCGTCACGCGTCAGCTTGTTCGGCGTGCCGTAGTTGTCCGCGTCATGAGTGATCTTGTACTCCACGACCGAACCGTCCATGTCGTCCGCCCCGTGCTGAAGGGCGAGCTGCGCGGTCTGGACGCCGTGCATCACCCAGAAGACCTTCACATGCCGGATGTTGTCGAACAGCAGCCGCGAGACCGCGAAGGTCTTCAGCGCCTCGGCCGGCGTCGCCATGGTCGTACGGGCCTGGAGGGTGTTGCGGACCTTGCCGTCCTGCATGTCGACGAAGTCGTGCTGGTAGCGCAGCGGGATGAAGACCTGGAAACCGCCGGTCTCGTCCTGGAGCTCACGCAGCCGCAGCACGTGGTCGACCCGGTGGCGGGGCTCCTCGATGTGCCCGTACAGCATGGTGCACGGGGTCTTCAGACCCTTCTCGTGCGCCAGGCGGTGGATACGGGACCAGTCCTCCCAGTGGGTGCGGTGGTCCACGATGTGCTGCCGGACCTCCCAGTCGAAGATCTCGGCGCCACCGCCGGTCAGCGACTCCAGGCCCGCGTCGATCAGCTCGTCGAGGATCTCGGAGGCGGACAGCCCGGAGATCGTCTCGAAGTGGTGGATCTCCGTGGCCGTGAACGCCTTCAGCGAGACGTCCGGCAGCGCCGCCTTCAGCTCCCGCAGCGAGCGCGGGTAGTAGCGCCACGGCAGGTTCGGGTGCAGGCCGTTGACGATGTGCAGCTCGGTGAGGTTCTCCGACTCCATCGCCTTGGCGAGCTTCACCGCCTCCTCGATGCGCATCGTGTACGCGTCCTTCTCGCCCGGCTTGCGCTGGAACGAGCAGTACGCGCACGACGCCGTGCACACGTTGGTCATGTTGAGGTGGCGGTTGACGTTGAAGTGGACGACGTCGCCGTTCTTCCGCGTCCGCACCTCGTGCGCCAGGCCGCCGAGCCAGGCCAGGTCGTCCGACTCGTACAGCGCGATGCCGTCCTCGCGAGTCAGCCGCTCACCGGAGCGGACCTTCTCCTCCAGCTCGCGCTTGAGCCCGACGTCCATGCGTATGCCCTTTCTACGACAGCCCGGTCCACGTTACTCCCCCGCCTCCCGGGCGCGGGGACCCCACCAGGGGCTCAGCTACTGGACCTCGTCGGGGAGTTCGCCGACGCGGTTCTCCCACTTCGTGGAGAGCACGATGGTGGTGCGGGTCCGCGAGACGCCCTTCGTCCCGCTGAGCCGGCGGATGATCTTCTCCAGCCCGTCCACGTCGCTCGCCCGCACCTTGAGCATGAACGAGTCGTCGCCGGCGATGAACCAGCAGTCCTCGATCTCGGTGAGGTCCTTCAGCCGGCGGGCCACGTCCTCGTGGTCGGCGGCGTCGGACAGGGAGATACCGATGAGGGCGATGACGCCGAGGCCGAGGGAGGCGGAGTCGACCGTGGCCCGGTAGCCCGTGATCACCCCGGCCGCCTCCAGCCGGTTGATGCGGTCGGTGACGCTGGGGCCCGACAGGCCGACGAGGCGTCCCAGCTCCGCGTAGGAGGCACGGCCGTTCTCTCTCAGGGCCTGGATGAGCTGCCTGTCCACCGCGTCCATGCGATCGAGCCTTCCGAGATAAAAAGTGATGGGGTTGTGGTACGAGTGCCGGTCAGGAGGGGCGGGCCCCGCCGAGGTCGCCCTCCCACCGGCGGTAGAGCCGGTGTGTGACACCCGCCGCGTCCAGTACGCGTCCGGCCACGAAGTCCACCAGGTCCTGGATGTGCGTGGCCCCCGCGTAGAAGGCGGGTGAGGCGGGTACGACGGCGGCGCCCGCGTCGTCGAGTGCGACGAGGTGGCGCAGGGTCTGGCCGTTCAGCGGGGTCTCCCGTACGGCGACGACCAAGGCGCGGCGTTCTTTGAGGGTGACGCTCGCCGCGCGCTGGAGCAGGTCCTTGGACAGGCCGAGGGCGACACCCGCGACACAGGCCGTGGAGGCGGGCACGATCAGCATGCCCTTCGTGGCGTACGAGCCGGAGGACGGTCCGGCCGCGAGGTCACCGGCGTTCCAGTACCTCACGCCGGACAGGTCGACGTCGAAGCTGTCCGGCTTTCCGTCGGCCCCTCTGGCCAGCCATTCCCGCAGGTCGTCGCGCCAGTGGGCGTCCCGGAAGGAGATCCCGGTCTCGTCCAGCAGCGTGAGCCGCGAGGCTCGGCTGACGACGAGATCGACGGTCTCGCCGGCGGCCAGCAGGGCCCGCAGCACCGCCGCCGCGTAGGGCGTCCCTGACGCCCCGGACACCCCCACGATCCAAGGCTTGCGCTGCGATTCTCCTGCGTTCACATATTGAGCGTACCGGTGGGACGACCGTCGCTCAGGCCGGGGCGCCCTTGCCTCCCCCACCGCGCCCCCGACTCCCCACGCCCCTCGAACGCGCGGGCCCGCCGTTGCCGTTCGCGCAGTTCCCCGCGCCCCTAGAACCTGCGGGTCCGTCGTGGCCGATCGCGCAGTTCCCCGCGCCCCTTGAGTTGAAGGCGCGGGTCCGCCGTCGTTGATCGCGCAGTTCCCCGCGCCCCTTAAGGGCGTGCCCTTGAGGCGCCTCAGGGGCGTGACGCGCTGCTTTTAGGGGCGCGGGGAACTGCGCGAACGGCCACATGCGGGCCGCACCCGGAAGCGGGGTTCGCCAGGCGCCCTGGACACCTGACTCGGGCGGGTGGGTGGGGTGTTCTTGGGGCGCGGGGAACTGCGCGAACGGCCACACGCGGCCCGGGCGTCCGAGGGGCCCGGGGGACCGGGTCAGACCGTCAGGCCTCGGGTCAGCAGGTCCAGCAGCGCGCACACGAACAGGGCGATCCCGATGAAGCCGTTCACGGAGAAGAACGCCCGGTTCAGGCGGGACAGGTCGTGGGGGCGGACGATGGTGTGCTCGTAGACGAACGCCCCCGCCACGACCACCAGCCCCAGCCAGAAGAACGCACCGGCACCCGTCGCCAGGGCGTACCAGCCGAGCAGAACCGTCGTCACGGCATGACACACCCGCGCACCCCAGATCGCCGCCGGGACACCGAACCGCGCCGGGACCGACATGACGCCGGTCTCGCGGTCGGTCTCCACGTCCTGGCAGGCGTAGATGAGGTCGAAGCCGCCGATCCAGACGCCGACCGCCAGGCCCAGCAGGACCGCGTCCCA
The DNA here is from genome assembly GCF_042873115.1 of Streptomyces sp. NPDC005017. NCBI lineage: Bacteria > Bacillati > Actinomycetota > Actinomycetes > Kitasatosporales > Streptomycetaceae > Streptomyces > Streptomyces sp. NPDC005017. The sequence goes on from NZ_JBIALD010000019.1 coordinate 102,032, forward strand.
GGACCACTCCCCGGAGACCGCCAGCCAGCCGCCCACCGGGCCCATCGCCTGGGCGAGCCCGAGGATGGCCTGCGGGAAGTTCGTGAAGCGTTTGCCGTAGGGGTAGACCACCATCGGGATGACCGCCACCGGAGCCAGGGCCAGGCACAGGGGGTTGAGAAGGGCCGCCGCGCCCAGGAAGACCACCAGGGCGATCAGGGCGCCCGTCCAGGCGTGCCGTACCGACATCGCGCCCGTCACCAGCTCGCGCTGGGCCGTACGCGGGTTCCGGGCGTCGATCTCCCGGTCGATGATCCGGTTCACCGCCATGGCGAAGGTCCGCAGCCCGACCATGCAGATCGTGACCAGCAGCAGCGTGCCCCAGTGGATGTTCTTGTCCCACTCGTACATCGCCGTGAGGGAGGCGATGTAGGCGAAAGGCAGCGCGAACACCGAGTGTTCGATCATGACGAGCCGGAGGAAGGCCTTGGTGCGCCCCGGTCGGGGGATCGCGGCGGATGCCGAGGTCACAGCCCGTACTCCTTCCAGCGGCGGTCGACCTTCGCGGCCGTGTCCGGGTCGGACTCGACCATGTCCGGCCAGCCCCCGTCCCGCGTGTACCCCTCCTCGGGCCACTTCTTCGTCGCGTCGATGCCCGCCTTGCCGCCCCAGAACTGCTGGTAGGAGGCGTGGTCGAGATGGTCGACCGGACCCTCGACGACGTTCAGGTCGCGGGCGTAGTCCGTGTTGCCCAGGGCCCGCCAGGCGACCTCGTGCAGGTCGTGGACGTCGCAGTCGGAGTCGACGACCACGATCAGCTTGGTCAGGGACATCATGTGGGCGCCCCAGATCGCGGACATGACCTTCTGCGCGTGCTTGGGGTACTTCTTGTCGATCGAGACGATCGCGCAGTTGTGGAAGCCGCCCGCCTCGGGCAGGTGGTAGTCCACGATGTCCGGGACGATGATCTTGAGGAGGGGGAGGAAGAAGCGCTCGGTGGCGCGGCCCAGCGGGCCGTCCTCGGTCGGCGGGCGGCCGACCACGATCGACTGGAGCAGCGGGCGCTTGCGCATCGTCACGCAGTCGATGGTGAGCGCGGGGAACGGCTCCTGCGGCGTGTAGAAGCCGGTGTGGTCGCCGAAGGGGCCCTCCGGGAGCATCTCCCCCGGCTCCAGCCAGCCCTCCAGGACCACCTCCGCCTGGGCGGGCACCTGGAGCGGGACGGTCTTGCAGTCGACCATCTCGATCCGCTTGCCGGAGACGAACCCGGCGAAGAGGTACTCGTCGATGTCGCCGGGGAGGGGGGCGGTGGAGGCGTAGGTGACGGCGGGCGGGCAGCCGAAGGCGATGGCGACCGGGAGGCGCTCACCGCGGCGGGCGGCGACCTGGTAGTGGTTGCGGCTGTCCTTGTGGATCTGCCAGTGCATGCCGATCGTGCGCTTGTCGTGGCGCTGGAGCCGGTAGAGCCCGAGGTTGCGGATGCCCGTCTCCGGGTCCTTGGTGTGGGTCAGGCCCAGGTTGAAGAAGGAGCCGCCGTCCCGCGGCCAGGTGAACAGCGCCGGCAGCAGGTCCAGGTCGACGTCGTCGCCGCGCAGCACGACCTCCTGCACCGGGGCGTTGTCGGCCTTGACCTTCTTCGGCGGCACATGGGTCATCGAGCCGAGCTTGCCGAACGCCTCGCGCACCCCGACGAACCCGTGCGGCAGCTCCGGCTTCAGCAGCCCGCCGATCTTCCCGCTGATCTCGTCGTACGACTTCAGACCCAGGGCCTTCAGCAGCCTGCGGTCGGTGCCGAAGACGTTCATCGCGAGGGGCATCGAGGAGCCCTTCACGTTCTCGAAGAGCAGCGCCGGGCCGCCCGCCTTGTTGACCCGGTCGACGATCTCCCCGACCTCCAGGTACGGGTCGACCTCCACCTTGATGCGCTTCAGGTCCCCGTCGCGCTCCAGTGCCCTGAGCAGGGAGCGAAGATCGTCGTAAGCCATGCGGCCAAGTATCCCCGAGCGGCTAACCTGAGCCCGTCACCGGGGCCGGACACGGGGCCCCGCCGACTGGACGAGGGGCTGTACGACATGCTCAGGGTGCTGATGTTTCTCGTGCCGCTGGCACTGAGCATCTACGCGTTCATCGACTGCATCAGCACGGACGAGAAGGACGTCCGTCACATGCCCAAGCCGCTGTGGGCGATCCTCGTGCTGCTGTTCCCGCTCGTCGGCTCGCTGTCGTGGATCCTCGCGGGCAAGCGGCGCAGCCCGGCCGCCGAGGGCTGGTCGGGCGTGTCGGCAGGCCGCGCGCGCTGGGTCGCGCCGGACGACAACCCGGAGTTCCTGAAGTCCCTGGGCGAGGCGAAGGAGCCGGGGAAGGACGAGGGGCCGCGCGAGGACGAGAAGCCGCGGAAGGACGACGAGCCGAAGGGCGAGTGATGGAGCTGCGGCTGCTGGTCACCTTCGAGAAGGTCGCCACCGTGCTGAGTTTCACGCGCGCGGCGTCCGAGCTCGGGTACGCGCAGTCCAGCGTGACCTCCCACGTCCGGTCGCTGGAGTCGTCGCTCGGCACGGAACTGTTCGACCGGCTCGGCGGGCACATCCGGCTCACCGAGGCGGGCGAACGGCTGCTGCCCTACGCCCGGCAGATCATCGAGCTGGCCGAGGAGGCCCGGGCGGCCGTGACCGGCGCGGAGGAGCCCTCGGGCACGCTCGTCGTCGGCACGATGGAGTCGCTGACCAACCACCGGCTGCCGCCCCTCCTGGAGTACTTCCACCACCGCCATCCCAAGGTGCGGCTGTCCCTGCGCACCACGATCGGAGACGAGACCCGGCAGGCGCTGCGGCAGGGCACGTACGACCTCGGGTTCCTCATGGAGGAGGAGACCGGGCACCCGGGCCTGGAGAGCGTCGCCCTCGCGGTGGAGCCGCTGGCGCTGGTGGCGGCTCCGGGGCATCCGCTCGCGGGCGGTCCGGTGGCCCTGGCGGATCTCGCGGCCGGTCCGCTGCTGGCGACGGAACCGGGCTGCGCCTACCGGGACCTGTTCGAGCGGGAGCTGAACTCCCTCGGCGCCCCGGTCGCGTTCATGGAGTTCGGCACGATCGAGGCCACCAAACGCGCGGCGGCGGCCGGCCTCGGGATCTCGCTGCTTCCCGAGGTGACGGTCGCCGCCGAACTCGCGGAGGGCACCCTCGTACGCCTGGACTGGCAGCCGCCCTTCACGCTTCGTACGCAGCTGGCGTGGCGGTCCGGGAAGCGGCTCCCGGCGCATGCGCGGCTGTTCGTGGAGCAGGCGCGGCGGCTCGTGGCCGAGCAAGGGTGACCTTGAGGCTCGCGGTCACGATCAGCGGGACGCCGAGCGCCTGGACGAGGCCGATGTGGTGGCCGTACACCGCCCAGTCGGCGACCATCGCGACGGCCGGGTAGACGAAGGCCAGTACGGCGATCTTCGCGGTCGGCAGCTGGGCGTACGCGGCGTACATCAGCACGTACATCAGCCCGGTGTGGATGACGCCGAGGCCCACCAGCCAGCCCCAGCCGGCGCCGGTGCCGGACATCGCGCCGAGGTCGGCGAAGGGAAGCAGCAGCGGGATGCCGACGACGACCTGCACCAGGGCGACGAGGTGCGGCCGGACCCCGGTGATCCTCTTGGTGACCAGGGTGGACAGGCCGTAGAGCAGGGCCGCGAGGAGGGCCTGGCCGACGCCGAGGAGGTAGCCGCCGCCGCTGGTGAGGTCGCCGGGTGTGACCCCTGAGACGAGGATCAGCCCCGCGAAGGCCAGGCCGATCCAGCCGACCTTGGCGGCGGTGAGGCGCTCGCGGAACAGCAGCGCGCCCAGCAGGACCACGTAGAACGGCTGGGTGTGGTAGACGACCGTGGCCACGGAGATCGAGGTGTTCTCGTACGACTGGAAGAGGAGCACCCAGTTGAGGACGATGAACACCCCGCCGAGCACGGCGAGGCCGAGGGTGCGGCGGGTGAGGCCGTGGTCGCGCAGCCAGCCGCGGACGGCGACGTAGCCGCCGAGCGCGAGCGCGCCGAACAGCACCCGGAAGAACACGACGTTCAGCGGCGAGGCCCCCGACTCCACCACGAACACACCGAGGGTGCCGGAGAGCACCATCGCGGCGGTCAGCTGGGCCGTGCCCTTGTTCTGCGATGTCATGACAGGGACGCTACGAGCGGGCGTAGTCCCTGGTCCACGCGCTGCCGGGGCGTTCTGCCGATGGGGTCATCGGGCCCGCCGATGGGGCCTGGTCAGTCGAGTCCGGCCGGCTCCGCGCGCTCGACCCGGATGTGCTCGGCGCCGAACTCGCGCTCTATCAGCGGCCGGGCCGTGCCGGGGTCGTCGACACCGATCCTGACGTATCCGCGTTCGTCGACGCCGACCTCGCGCATCTGGAAGGTGCCGTCCCAGCGGCCCATGTCCTCGCCGATCCGCTCGGCGAGGGCGTCGAGGTCGCGGCGATTCGTGTCGCTGTCGTGGAAGCGGACGTGGACGCCCTGCTCGGCCGCCTCGCAGACGGCCTCCTCGAAGGCGGTGGACGGGATGCGCCAGACGTCGGCGGCGTTGCCGTCCTCGTCGACGGAGAGTCCGGTGAACACGCCGGAGTGCCGTCCGGCGGCCAGTTCCCCGATCCGGTCGAGCGTGCGGTACAGCGGGCTGTCCTCGCCCGCGCCCTCCGGTCCTGTGGAACCGGGCCTGCCGCCGACACACCCCTGCGTCGCCTTCCGCGACTCGACCGGTGCCCCGCCGTCGCCGCCGACTGTCCCGTCCGCGTCCACCCACACCGCGAGCGCGACCACCGTCGCGGCCGAGACGGCTCCCGCCGCCAGGCTGCCGTACTTCATGGGCCCCTCCCTCCGTCACCGGCCTCTCGGGACTGTGACGCGGGACGGGGGCGAAACGTTGTGCGGGTTTCGGGGTGGGAGTCCTGGACTCGGCACGTCGATGACTTTGGGTGTGGTAGTCGTGACTCAGGGGAATGGGCTGGGGCTTTTACGGAGGGGATCGGCCTGTGATCAGCAACGCCGCGCTGTTCGGGGAACTCCTGCGGCATTACCGCGAGTCGGCGCTGTACACGCAGGAGGCGCTGGCCCGGGAGATCCCGTGCGACCGGTCGTTCGTGACGCGCGTCGAGGCGGCGACGCGAGTGCCACAGGACACGTTCGCGAAGAAGTGCGACGAAGTGCTCGGCACGGGCGGGGCGCTGGCCCGGGTGTGGAGCAAGATCGACTGGTACGAGCAGGTGGAGCATCCGGACTGGTTCGAGCGCAGGGCCCAGATGGACGCCCAGGCGGTGGCGGTGCGGGCGTATCAGACGCAGGTGATGCCGGGCTTGCTGCAAACCCCGGACTACGCGGCGGCACTGTTCTCCCGGCGCCTCGCGAATGCGGTCGAGGTGGAGGAGCGCGTGCGGGCTCGGCTGAGCCGACAGCAGCGGTTCCTCTCCGAGGACGGACCCCTCTACCTCCTGGTGCTGGACGAGAGTTGCCTGCGCCATGTGGTCGGCGGACCGGACGTCATGCAGGATCAGTGCGCGCACCTGCTGGCCGTGGGGCGGCTGCCCAACATCCGTGTACAGGTCTTCCCGTCAGGCCACTCGGCCGCCGACCGGCCGGACACCTCGATGTCTCTGATCGCGCTGCCCGAAGGGGAGCGGTGGGTGTACTCGGAGTCACTGGAGCGGGGCCATCTGATCAACGATCCGGCCGTCTACGAGCGCCACGCACGGACCTATGATGTGCTCAGGGCGGACGTGCTGTCGGCTCCTCAATCCGCCGCTCTGATCGGCGACTTGATGGAAGGGTACGGCCGCGATGGACAAGGAATTGCTGACCGTGGCGACTTGGGTCAAGAGCAGCCACAGCGGAGCGAACGGCGGCGACTGCCTAGAATTCGCCCCCGAGTTCGGCTCCGTCGTCCCCGTCCGGGACAGCAAGAACCCTGACGGACCGGTCCTGACGATCGGCCCCACCGCATGGGCGGCCTTCACGTCGAGCTGGAAGAAGAGCAGCTACAGCGACGCGAACGGCGGCAACTGCCTCGAAGTCGCCCCCGAGTTCGGCTCGGTCGTCCCCGTCCGGGACAGCAAGAACCCTGACGGACCGGTCCTGACGATCGGCCCCACCGCATGGGCCGCGTTCACTTCCGCTCTGCGCTGACCGATCTCCAGAGGCGTTCCGGCAAGGTCCGCGCCCCCTCGTCCAGGTCCACGTCGTCCAGGCCGGACGGCCGGCGGCGGCCCGTGGCGACAGTCGGGCCGAGGACCAGGGACTCCACTGGTCGGTCCCATACTGGTGCCGCCGCTGCGGGAGGACATGGCATGAGGATGCTGGACGCGGAGACGGCCCGGACGTGGCTCGGGACGGCGCTGGACGAGGCGCGCACCGGGCTGGCCGAGGGCGGCCTGCCCATCGGGGCCGCGCTCTACGGACCCGACGGGGAACTGCTCGGGCGGGGGCACAACCGGCGGGTGCAGGACGGCGACCCGTCGCTGCACGCGGAGACGGCGGCGTTCCGCGCGGCCGGGCGGCAGCGGTCGTACCGCGGGACGACGATGGTGACGACCCTGTCGCCCTGCTGGTACTGCTCGGGGCTGGTGCGGCAGTTCGGGATCTCGCGGGTGGTGATCGGCGAGGCCGAGACGTTCCACGGCGGTCACGACTGGCTGGCCGGGCTCGGCGTGGAGATCGTGCTGCTGGACGACCCCGGGTGCGCCGCGCTGATGCGGGACTTCGTCGACAGGCACCCGGAGCTGTGGCGGGAGGACATCGGGGAGTCACCCGCGTGAACCAGGGCCGGCCCCGCGTCACCCCAGGGTGTCGAGCAGACGTTCGAAACGGGTGCGCCAGCGCTGTTCCGTCTCACCCTCGCCCTGGAACTCGTGCGTGAAGCGCAGCACGCTGGCGTCCTCGCCCTCGCGCTCCAGATGGAAGCGGACGCGGCCGCCGTCCTCGACGGTGTACTCGGCGATCCGGTCCACGTCCCAGGCGGTGACCCGGCCGGGGCCCAGCCCGCTGAGTACGACCTCACCGCCGAGCCGCGGCTCCAGGACCTCGGCCGGGGCCAGCCAGCCGGACAGCCCCTCCGCCGTGGCCAGCGCGGGCCAGACGGTCTCCATGGGCCCGGGAAGGCGTACCAGGAAGTGCAGGATGTGGGTGTTCCCGTGGGTCTGGCTGGTGCCCGCCTCGATGGAACCGGTCATGAGACCAGACTGACCCCGCCGGACGTGATGCGCACGCCCTGCGGGGCCGGTACCGGGAGGGGCCGGGCTCAGAAGCCCACGGCCCCCAGGGCGCTCAGGCCCACGTCGGCGTAGGAGTGCTTGCCGGAGACGAAGATGTTGACGCCGTAGTAGTTGAACAGCCAGCAGCCGAAGGCGATCAGGGCCAGCCAGGCCGCCTTGCGGCCCTTCCAGCCTGCCGTGGCGCGGGCGTGCAGATAGCCGGCGTAGGCGACCCAGGTGATGAAGGACCAGGTCTCCTTGGGGTCCCAGCCCCAGTAGCGGCCCCAGGCGTCACCGGCCCAGATGGCGCCCGCGATGATCGTGAAGGTCCACAGCGGGAAGACGGCCGCGTTGACGCGGTAGGAGAACTTGTCCAGGGAGGCGGCGGCGGGCAGCCGGTCCAGGACGGAGCTCGCGAAACGGCCGGGCCTGCCGCCGGTCGCCAGCTTGTTCTCGAAGGAGTCCTTGAACAGGTACAGGATCGTGGAGACCGCGCCGAGGTAGAACACCGCGCCGCAGAAGATCGCCGTCGAGACGTGGATGTACAGCCAGTACGAGTGCAGGGCGGGAACCAGCTGGTCGCTCTCGGTGTACAGGACCGTGACGGCGAGCCCGAGGTCGAGCAGGACCGAGGTGATCAGGAAGAGACCGATCCAGCGCACGTTCTTCTTCAGCGCCAGCAGCAGGACGTAGACGCCCACCGCCACCGTGGAGAAGGTGATGTTGAACTCGTACATGTTGCCCCACGGCGCCCGCTCCACCGAGAAGGCCCGGGTGAGCACACCGCCGAACTCCACGAGGAACGCGAGCACGGTGAGGGAGACGGCGATCCGCCCGTAGAGGTCGCCCTGCTCGTCACCGCCGTGGGCGCCCGGACCGTCGGGCACGTCACGGGTGCCGGCCGCGGCGCGGACGGTCACCTTGGGGCGCTCCAGCACCGTGGTGCCGCCGCCCGCCTTGTTCACGGTGACCGCCGGGGCGTTCGCCCTCGACGCGGTCTGCGCGGTGAGCGCGGCGGCCGTACGGCCGACCTTGCTGCGGCTGCCGAAGAGCCATTCGGCGATGTACGCGAAGAAGGCCAGGGTGTAGACGGCCATCGAGGAGTAGATCAGCGTGTTGCTGATGTTCGCGAGGTTCTCGTTGGTCGCGGCGGCCAGATCGCTCGCGGCGGCGAAGTTCACGGCTTGTCAGCCCCTTCGGCAGATACGGCGTGCGGGTCGGGGGTGGACGAGGGGTCGTCCTCGGGGTCGGCTGCGGACTCGGGCGCGCCCGGCGCCCGCTCGTACAGGGCCGCCGCGAGGTCGCCGAGCTCCTCGGGCAGCTTCGCCGACTCGCTGCGGCCGAGGCCGGCCATCTCGACGACCGTGACGCCGTCGTCGCCGGTGGTGGCCCGCACCCAGACGCGGCGGCGCTGGATGAACAGGGACCCGGCGAGGCCCGCGATCGCGGCGACGGAGCCGGCCAGCGCCCAGCCGCCGCCCGGCTCCTGCACGATCTGGAACCCGGCCCATTCCCGGGTCTCCTTCTCGTAGGTGATCGTGCCGGCGCCGTTCGGGAGCTCGAGGGTGTCGCCGGGGCGCAGCTGCTTCTTCAGCAGCTTGCCCTTGGCGTCCTTGAACTCCTTCATGTGCGTCTTGTCCAGCTGGTACACGTTCTTCGGGATGCCGGAGTTCACGCCGAGGTCGCCGTGGTAGGCGTTCACGGCCATCATCGGGCTGATCAGCGCGGGGAACTGGGAGACCATCGAGCCCTTGGCGTAGGTCGGCAGGAACCAGAGCTGGAAGCCGAGCTGTTCGCTCCGGCCCCGGGCGTCCTTGTAGCCGTCCATGACCCGGACGACGCCGGAGGAGGTGACGTTGCCGTCCTGCGGGAGCAGGGGCACGGCGTCCTGGAAGACGATCTCGCCCTTGCCGTCGCGCACCGTCATGACGGGGGCGTAGCCGTGGCTGACCAGGTAGGCCTTGGCGTCGCCGATCTGCAGCGGCTCGTTGACCTCGACGGTGGTCCTGCGCTCCTTGCCGTCGGCGCCCTCGCTGTAGGTGAGGTCGGCCTCGTAGGTGCGGGGGGTGCCGCGGTTGGGGCCGGAGGGCTCGTAGGTGCCGGTGAAGCGGTTCAGGGTGAAGCTGAAGGGCTCCAGGTCGTCGTTCTCGAAGAGGTTGCCGGACTTGAAGTCGTCGTACTGCGAGAGCGTGTTGGCGAAGCCGGCGCCCTCGACGATCAGCTTGTTGCCCTCGGACTTGAACAGCTGGCCCCAGGCGAAGGCGACCAGCATCACGATCAGGGCGACGTGGAAGGCGAGGTTGCCGGCCTCACGCAGATAGCCCTTCTCGGCGGCCACGGCGTCTCCCACGGTGTGGGAGCGGAAGCGGCGGCGCCCGAGCAGGGCGAGCGCGGCCTCGCGGACCTCGTCGGGCGTGGCCGTGGTGCGCCAGGTGGTGTGCGCGGGCAGCCGGGTCAGCCGGCGGGGCGCGCCCGGCGGGCGGCCGCGGAGCTGGCCGACGAACTGCCAGGTGCGCGGGACGATGCAGCCGATGAGGGAGACGAACAGCAGGATGTAGATCGCGGAGAACCACACCGAGCTGTAGACGTTGAAGAGGCCGAGCTTGTCGTAGACCGGCGCGAGGCCGGTGTGCCGCCGGCGGAAGTCCTCGACCTGGGTGATGTCGACACCGGTCTGGGGGATGAGCGAGCCGGGGATCGCGGCGAGCGAGAGCAGCAGCAGGAGCAGCAGCGCGACCCGCATGGAGGTCAGCTGGCGCCAGAACCAGCGGGCCCAGCCGATCACACCGAGGGCGGGCGGGTTCGGTGCCTCCTCCTCGGGCGCGGTGGACAGCTGGGAGCCGGCGGCGCCGAGGTCCTGGTCCTCGGGGGCGCTGGGTGTCGTCTTGCTCATGGATCAGATCCCCACAACGAATCCGTCGGACCAGTTCTGCATCTCGCGCACGAGACTGTCCCACGCCCCGGTCAGCAGCAGCACACCCGTGACGATCATCATCGTGCCGCCGGCCCGCATGACCCAGACGTAGTGGCGCTTGACCCAGCCGAAGGCGCCGAGGGCCTTGCGGAAGGCGACGGCGGCGAGCACGAACGGCAGGCCGAGGCCCAGGCAGTAGGCGACGGTCAGTATGGCACCGCGCCCGGCGCTGGCCTGCTCCATGGCGAGGGTCTGCACGGAGGCGAGGGTCGGGCCGATGCAGGGCGTCCAGCCGATGCCGAACAGCGCGCCGAGCACCGGGGCGCCGACCAGGCCGGTCGCGGGGCGCCGGTGGAAGCGGAACTCCCGCTGGGTGAGCCAGGGCATCAGGCCCATGAAGAACACGCCCATGAGGATCATGAGCACGCCCAGCACCTTGGACAGCGTCTGCTGGTGCTCGCGCAGGGTGTAGCCGAAGTAGCCGAAGAGCGCGCCGCCGGAGACGAACACGACCGTGAAGCCGAGCACGAACAGGGAGGCGCCGGCGACCATCCGGCCGCGCCGGGCCTCGGCCAGGTCGGTGCCGCTGACGCCGGTGACGTAGGAGAGGTAGCCGGGGACGAGCGGCAGGACGCAGGGCGAGAAGAAGGAGACGAGGCCGCCGAGGACCGCGAGCGGCAGCGCCAGCAGCAGCGCGCCGTGCAGCACGGTGGCGTTCTGGCCGCCCGCCTCGGCCAGGGTGGACAGCGCGGTCACGTTACTTCTTCTCCGCGATGACCGGCTTGATCATGCCGAGCAGCTTCTCCGCGCTGAGTTCCTGGAGCGCGCGGGCCGCGATCCTGCCGTCGCGGTCGATGACGATCGTCGAGGGCACGAGCTGCGGGTTGAGCGTGCCCTTCTTGAAGCGGAGCATCAGCTTGCCGTCCGGGTCGTACAGGCTGGGGTAGGTGATGCCCCATTCCTTCTCGAAGGCGAGCGCGGGGATGGTGCTGGTGTCGCGGGTGTTGACGCCGACGAACTCGACGCCCTGCGCCTTGACGTCGTTGTAGACCTTCGCGAAGTGCTTCGCCTCGATCCGGCAGGGGCCGCACCAGGAGCCCCACACGTTCACGACGAGGACCTTGCCCTTGTAGTCGGCGGTGCTGAGCGGCTTGCCGTCGAGGGTCTCGCCGTCGAGCACCGGCGCCTCGGCGCGCTCACCCTGCTTGGCGGTCGCGATGCCGTCGTCGCCGGTGACGAAGTTGGTGTCACCGCCGCCGCCGGACGTTCCCCCGGAGGTGCACGCGGACAGTGCCAGCGCGGTGACGACGGCACCGGCGGCGAGCAGGGTGGTACGGCTGGCGGCACTCATGTGAAAAGTTTCGCATGTCCGTTCCGGGGATCTTGCGCACCCCCCTCGCGGGGACGAAACCGCATTTCACGGCCCCTTTCGCAGCCCGTTCCGCTCCCCGCCTCACAGGGCCTTGAAGCCCCCCGCGGGCGCCTGTCCCACACCGAGCGTGCGCAGCTTGTCGAGGACCTCGGGCCGCTGCACGTCCAGCCAGTCGGTGAACTGCCTGAAGGACACCATCCGCACGTCACCGCCCTGGTCCGCGGCACGCGCGATGTGCTCGATCGCCTGCTCGACGGCGTCCATGTAGATGCCGCCGTTCCACTGCTCGAAGTGGTTGCCGACGAAGAAGGGCGCCCGGTTCGTCTCGTACGCCCGCTGGAAGCCGGATATGTACGCCCCCGCCGCCTGCTCGCGCCAGGCCGGGTAGTTGTGCGCCGGGGCGTTGGTGGAGGCCAGCGACTGGTTGGCGAGCATGTTGTAGTCCATCGACAGGACCTCGAAGCCGCGGCCCGGGAAGGGCACCTGCTGGAGCGGCAGGTCCCAGACGCCCTGCTTCTTCGCCGGCCAGACCTGGAGGCCGCCGGGCGAGGAGGCGTCGTAGCGCCAGCCCAGCTCGCGGGCGACGGGCAGCAGGTTGTCCTGGCCGAGCAGACAGGGGGTGCGGCCGCCGACGAGTTCCTTGTCGTAGTCGAAGGGCAGGGAGGGCAGGTCGGTCCAGCCGCTGTTGGTGCGCCACTGCTTGACGAAGGACTTGGCCTGGTCGATCTCGCTGCGCCACTGCGCGCCGGTCCAGTGCGCGACGGAGCCGCCGCCCTCGCCGCAGAAGTGACCGTTGAAGTGGGTGCCGATCTCGTGGCCCTCGAGCCAGGCCCGGCGCAGACCGGCGAGGGTCGCCTTGATGTGGTCGTCGGTCAGGTAGCCGATGTCGGAGGCGCCGCGCGGGTTGTTCGGCGGGTCGTACAGGCGCTGCTTCGACTCGGGCAGCAGATAGAGCCCGGAGAGGAAGAAGGTCATGGACGCGCCGTGCTCCCGCGCGAGGTCCAGGAAGCGCGGGAAGAGGCCGTTGCCGACCTCGCCCGCGCCGTCCCAGGAGAAGACGACGAACTGCGGCGGGGTCTCGCCGGGCTCCAGCGGGACGGGCCGGGGCGGCTGGTGGGGCTGCCTGCCGGTGAAGGCGGTGGAGCCGTCGCCGATGGGGCGGGCGGTGGGTGACGGGCTGCCGGACGGCTTGCCCGACGGTCCGCCGGGACGGTTCTTCCCGGAACCGGATCCCGGGCTCGGTCCGTCGGAGGAGGTGAGGCTGCCGCACCCGGCCAGTCCGACGGTGGCGGCGACGCCCGCGCCGAGTCCGAGTGCTCCCCTGCGAGTGACAGTGCGCATCGCGCGCCCCCCGTTCGTGGCCTTCTCTCGTGGTCAATCACAGAGAGGGCGCCACGAACGGGGGGGTTCCCGCCGGAATTCGCCGGTTGCGTAACAGACCGCCTCATCGCGCGACTCGGGCCGCGGGTGTCGCACGGTGCCCCCGCGGACGGGGGCCACGGCGTACGCGGGCCGCGACGGACGCGGGCCGCGGGCGAAGGGCGACGGGCGTACCGGCCCTACGCCCCGAAGGCCTTGTCCTTGCCCTGCACCGGTTTGGCGCCGGCCCGCAGATGCGCGGGGACGAGATCGAGGGCCGGCTCGGTGTAGCCGACGGACACGATCCGGTCGCCCTCGTAGGTGAAGGACGTCAGCGAGGCGAGGGTGCACTGCCGGCGGCGCGGGTCGTGCCACAGCCGCCGCTTCTCGGCGTAGGAGCGCACGATCCAGATCGGCAGCTGGTGGCTGACCAGCACCGCCTCGTGGCCGCGCGCGGCGTCCTTGGCGGCGTCCAGCGCGCCCATCATGCGCACGACCTGGTCGACGTACGGCTCGCCCCAGGACGGCCGGAACGGGTTGACCAGGTGCTTCCAGTTGCCCGGCCGCTTCAGCGCGCCGTCGCCGACGCCGAAGGTCTTGCCCTGGAAGACGTTGTCCGCCTCGATCAGCCGGCCGTCCGTGGCGAGGTCGAGGCCGTGCGCCTTGGCGATCGGCGTCGCGGTCTCCTGCGCCCGCTCCAGCGGGGAGGAGCAGACGTACGTCACGTCCCGCTCGGCGAGGTGCTCGGCGACCCGGTCGGCCATCCGGCGGCCCAGTTCGGAGAGGTGGTAGCCGGGCAGCCGGCCGTAGAGCACGCCGTCGGGGTTGGCGACCTCGCCGTGCCGCATCAGGTGGACGACCGTGATGTCACGGGTGCCGTTGCCGTCGCCGCTCATGCGCTCGCCTCCGCCGCCGCGCGGGCCGCCGCCGGGAGCGCCTCGGCGATCCGGTCGAGGGCGCGCTCGTCGTGCGCGGTGGACACGAACCAGGACTCGAAGGACGAGGGCGGCAGATAGACGCCCTGCGCGAGCATCGAGTGGAAGAACGCGTTGAAGCGGAACGACTCCTGGCGCCGGGCGTCGTCGTAGTCGCGTACCTCACGGTCGGTGAAGAACACCGAGAACATGTTGGAGGCGGTCTGCAGCCGGTGGGCGACGCCCTCCTTGGCAAGCGCCTCGGTGACCAGCGCCTGGATCTTCGCCGACACGGCGTTCACGGTGTCGTACGCCGCGTCGTCGAGCAGCCGCAGCTGGGCGAGGCCGGCGGCGGTGGCGACGGGGTTACCGGAGAGGGTGCCGGCCTGGTAGACGGGCCCGGCGGGGGCGAGGTGGGCCATGACGTCGGCGCGGCCGCCGAAGGCCGCGGCGGGGAAGCCGCCGCCCATGACCTTGCCGAAGGTCATCAGGTCGGGCACGACGCCCTCGACACCGAACCACCCGGCGCGGCTCGTGCGGAACCCGGTCATGACCTCGTCGGAGACGAACAGCGCGCCGTTCTTCTCGCACGCGTCCTTCAGGCCCTGGTTGAAGCCGGGCAACGGCGGGACGACGCCCATGTTGCCGGGGGCGGCCTCGGTGATCACACAGGCGATCTCGCCGGGGTGCCGGTGGAAGGCCTCCTGCACGGCCTCCAGGTCGTTGTACGGCAGCACGATCGTGTCGCCGGCCTGGGCGCCCGTGACGCCGGGCGTGTCGGGCAGCGCGAAGGTGGCGACCCCGGAGCCGGCCGCGGCCAGCAGGGAGTCGACGTGGCCGTGGTAGCAGCCGGCGAACTTGATGACCTTGGCCCGCCGGGTGAACCCGCGCGCGAGGCGGATGGCCGACATGGTGGCCTCGGTGCCGCTGGAGACGAGGCGGACCTGCTCCAGGGGCGCGATCCGCGCGACCATCTCCTCGGCGAGCGCGACCTCGCCCTCACCGGGCGTGCCGAAGGAGGTACCGCGGGCGACGGCGGCCTGCACGGCGGCGACGACCTCGGGGTGGGAGTGGCCGAGGATCATCGGGCCCCAGGAGCAGACCAGGTCGACGTACTCGCGCCCGTCGGCGTCCGTCAGATAGGGGCCGGTGCCCGAGACCATGAACCGGGGCGTGCCGCCCACCGCCCGGAAGGCGCGCACCGGGGAGTTCACACCACCCGGGGTGACGGCAGCCGCACGGTCGAACAGCGCCTGCGAGACGGGTGCTTCGTATGGATATGGCAGTTCGCTCATGACCTGCGACTTCTCCGACTTCTCGGACTCCGGTGGGCAGTGACCCGTTCAGGGTAGGCCGCGGAGGACGTCGATCGATCCTCCACCGCTCGTGAAAGCATCTGCGAAACTGAGAGCTGACACACACACGTCATTCGGGCGAAGGTGGCCAGAGGCTGCGAAGATCCTGCGGACAGGAGTTCCCGGCGCACGTTTCGGCGGGCGGCCGTGGGGGAGGTCACTGACACGATGATCGGGTTGCGCGGCGGGGGCCACGCGTCCTAGAAAAGCAGTCGGGTGGAGATATGCATCGCGGTGGCGGACTGGGCGAGGGGACGGACGATCTCGGTCCTCGACGTGCCCGGCGGGGAAAGCACCGGCGCGAAGCGGACGAGACCGGCGAAGCACGTCAGGCACACGGTGGACCGAGCGAGCCCGAGAGCGCCGACCGGCGCCGGGAGCGCCGCGCGGATCCGCTGCGGGCCGAAAGCAGGAATGGTGGTCGGGTGGGGGTGACGTACAAGTACTTCGGCGCGCCGGACGGCGCGACCGCGGCCCGTGTCCCGATCTCGATGCGTCCCGAGGAGCTCGGCGGCGACGAGCTCGGGATGAACGGCATGTTCACCAAGATCAAGCCCGAGACGATGGCCGCGATGGTCCTCACCGGCATCGAGGGCGTCCCCCTGCACAAGGTCCCCCCGCTGGAGCTCGTCGTCCTCCACCCCGACTACGCCGTCGTCAAGCTCCCCATGACCGTCGTCGACCCGCTGCGCGACATAGGCGAGGAGGCCGTCGGCGCGGCCGCCTTCATCTGGTCCACGGTCCCCGACCGCGGAGGCCCCCGCGACGCCTTCGACGTCTACCAGCTGCTGCACGAGTGGCAGGACTTCTCGCATCGGCTGCATGAGGCGGGGCATCAGCCTTACTGCCTGGTGTGGCCCTGACCTGGGGTTCTGCGGGTCGGGGGGGCGGTTTCGGGCCCCGGCCGTGCAACCGCCGCGGGTACGCCGTCGCTGATCACGACCATGGGGACAGCCGCGGAGCAGGCAGCGCCAGCACGTCGCCCCAGCGGTAGCGGTCGCCCCTGACGCCGGCCTTCGGCCGGTGAGGCAACGCGGCCGGACACCACCGCCCCAGAGGCGCGGGGAGTGCGCGAACAAGCCCCACCAGCCCGCACCCGGCAAACCAGCAGACCTACGGCTCCACCGCACGGGCACGACCCCTGAACGCGGCCGGACACCACGGCCCAAGGGGCGCGGGGAGTGCGCGAACAAGCATCACCGACCCGCACCCGACAGCACCGCACAGGCCACCCCACAGGGGCGCGGGGAACTGCGCAACCCCCCGAAACCCTTACACCCGCCAGGCCGAGGCCGCTCAGGACGCGGTGGACGCCCGAAGCTCGTTCTCCAGCCCGTCCAGCAGGGCCCGCAGTCCGAAGTCGAAGGTCCGCTCCGGGGAGGCGTTGTACCCGGCGGCGGGCGCGTCGAGCCGGGCGCGCAGCCGGGGAAAGGCCTCCGCGATCTTCCGCGCGTCGGCGAGCGCCTGCTGGACCCGCGCCTCGGCGTCCCCGTCGGCCCCGCCGAGCCGCCGCGCGAGCGAGGCGTTGGCGGCGTCGCCGAGGGAACTGCCGAGCACGAAGGTGAACACGGTGGCGGCGGCCCGGTCGGCGGCGGCCCCGGCGAACCCGGCGCTCTCGTACACGGCGAGGCTGTGGTCGTCGTAGCGCGCCTTGGCGGGCCCGTACAGCAGATGGGAGCCGAGGGCCTGGACCAGCCACGGGTGGCGTCCGAACATCGCGTGCAGCCCGGTCGCCATCCGGGTGGCGGCATCGCGCCAGTCCACGGCCGCGAGGTCGGGCAGCCCGATCTCCTGCCAGACCTGGTCCCCGGCCAGCAGGACGAGGTTGTCCTTGTTCTTGACGTGCCAGTAGACGGCGGTGGCGGCGGAGTCCAGCCGCTTGCCGAGGGCCCGCATGTTCAGGCCCTCCAGCCCTTCCTCGTCGAGCAGCTCGATGGCGGTCCGGACGATCTGTTCCTTGGTCAGCGTGTCGCGCGGCATGGGCTCACGATAGGCACGCCGAGCCCACTTGCACAAAGTTCAGGAAGTCTATTGCACTTAGTTCAAGTACCCCCTTACAGTCATCCACAGACAGCAAGGCCCCCACCCCGAACCGGGCGCGGACCACCACCGCACCCATCACTTGAACAAAGTGCAAGGCCAATCCGGACCCACCCGCACCCACCACTTGCACTTAGTTCAAGAAGCACCGGACCCACCCGCGAACCGAGCCCCTGCGAGGACCCGAAACCATGAACACCTTCATCGCCGTGATGCAGCTGCTCGTCACCGCCGCCTTCGTCAGCATCCCGCTGGTCCGCCACCGCTACGGCGCCACGGCGATGGCGGGCGCCCAGGCCGAACTGACCCGCCAGGGCGTGCGGACGACCGTCCTGCACGAGAACGGCATGCGCTTCGACGCGGGCGGCCACGAGACGGCGGCCCCGGCGACCGTCGCCGCGATCATGCTCACGCTCGCCGCCCTGAACCTCCTGGACGGCCCATGGGCCACCCCCCTGACCCTGGTCTTCATGACCCTGGTCCTGCTCGGCAACTGCGCGATCCTCCACAGCCAGCTCACCGCCGTGAAGTCGGTCCGCTCCGCCTTCGCCCGCAAGAACGACCCCGAACTCACCCGCATCGACGTCCCCGCCCTCCTCAAGGCCGCGGAGGCCGGCTTCCCCGCCTGGACCTGGACCCTCCAGACCGTCCGCCACACGGTCGTCTTCACCGCCACGATCCTGTCCCTGGCGGCCACCCTCCCCCTGACCTGAACCCACACCGGACCCACCCGGACCACAGCGCTCGGCCCCCAGGCCCCAGGCCTGGGGGCCGAGGGCTGTCGTGGCGGGACTCAGCCCACCGAGGACCGTTCCGCGACCGGGGCCCGCCGCTGCGCCGGCGGCTCCAGGTGCGCCACGACCGAGGCGTGGAAGCGGTCGACCGCGTCGTCGACGCTGCGGATGAAGCCGGACTCGGCGTTCCCACGGGTGCTGCCCATGCCCTTGAACAGGGAGAGCCGGAAGCCGGTGATCTGCACGCCGCTCTTCGGCAGCATGTCGCCCGGCTCCGGACGCAGCCGTTCCAGGGTTCCCCGCGGCCCGCCGGCCTCACCCTCGACCAGCGTCTCGACGTGGAGGTCGGCGGGGGCCTCGGGGCTGCCCGCGAAAACACCGAGTGGCCGGACCGCGGACGCCTCGGTGCCCAGGCCGACGGGCCGGACCGCGGACGCCGCGGTGCGCCGGCCGACGTCAGAGGCGCCCCGCCCCCTCACCGCACCCCCCGCACCGTGAACCCGATCACCGAGCCGCCGCCCTCGCGGGTGTACGCGAACGGGGCGCCGCCGTGGGTCAGGGCGATCTCGCGGACGATCGAGAGGCCGAGGCCCGAGCCGGGGAGGGCGCGGGCGTCGGCCGCTCGGTAGAAGCGGTCGAAGACGCGGGCGAGGTCGTCGTCGGTGATGCCGGGGCCGCGGTCGAGCACCTCGACGCGGACGGGTGAGCCGGGGCCGCCGCCGATGTGGATCTCGATGGGCGAGGTGCCGCCGCGGTCGAACTTGGCCGCGTTCTCGACAAGGTTGGAGACCGCGCGGGTCAACTGCGCGGCACGCCCCTCGGTCACGGTCGTGCCGCTCGCGGCGACCAGGATCTCGCGCCCGGTGCGGCGGCGGGCGAGGGCCGCGACCTCCTCGGCGACGTCGAAGAGGTCCACCTGCTGCGGCGGCTCGCTGTCGGACTGCCCGGCCGCTAGGTCGACCAACTCGTTGACCAGATCGGTCAGTTCGCGCGCCTCCTCGCCGAGGTCGGCGACCAGATCCTCACGGGCCTCGGCGGGCAGTTCGTCCATCCGCTTCAGCAGCGAGATGTTCGTCCGCAGCGAGGTCAGCGGCGTCCGCAGCTCATGGCCCGCGTCCTGCACCAGCCGCCGCTGGTCCTCCTCCGACTGCGCCAGCCGACCCAGCATCCGGTCGAAGGCCCGCCCGAGCCGCCCGACCTCGTCGCTGCCGGACACCGGCACCTGGATGCCGAGCCGACGCGTGCGGGCCACGGCCTCCGCCGCCGAGGTGAGGACGACCAGACGCCGGGTGATCCGCCAGGCCAGCCACCAGCCGAACAGCCCCGCGCCCAGCACCACCGCGCCCACCAGCACGAGCGTGCGCTGCTGGAGCACCCGCAGCAGATCCTCGGTGTCGCCGAACTGCTGCCCGACCTGCACCGCGCCCCGGCCGCCGCCGAGCGCCACGGTCGCCACCCGGTAGACGTCGCCCTCGACCCGGACGTCCCGGTGCACCACCACCCGCCCGGCCGCCGGGGCGGCGGCGACCAGCCGGTCGTCACCGACGACCGGCAGACCGGGGCTGCCCTCGTCGAAGACCGACCCGTCCGGCCCGAGCACCTGCACATCCGTGCGCGCGGGCCGGACCAGGTCGTGGCCCGGCGCCGAGGAGAAGTCGGCCGGGTTCATCGGAGCGCGCCGCACCTCGGCCCGTACGTCCTGCACGACCTCGTCGAACACCGTCTGCTGGTCCACCCGCACCAGCCGGGCCGCGGCGCTGTACGACAGGATGCCGACCAGCACGGTCACCCCCGCGGTCACCGCCGCGAAGGACATCGCGAACGTGGTGCGCAGCGACACCAGCCGCCACAGACCGCCGCTCACTCAGCCCTCCCGCAGGACATAACCCACCCCGCGCACCGTGTGGATCAGCTGCGGGGCACCGGGCTCGTCCAGCTTGCGGCGCAGATAACCGACGTACACGGCGAGGTTCTTGGAGCCGGGCCCGAAGTCGTAACCCCAGATCCGGTCGTAGACGGTGGCGTGGTCCAGGACCGTCCCGGCGTGCCGCACGAGCAGCTCCAGCAGCTCGAACTCGGTGCGGGTGAGCTCCAGTTCGCGCTCGCCGCGCCACACCCGGCGAGCCTGCGGGTCCATCCGCACACCCGCCGCCTCCAGCGTGCTCTGGACCGGCGCGGCGGGCTCGGGCGCGGCGACGGCGCCGGTCTCCGGCACCGGGCCGACACGGCGCAGCAGGGCGCGCAGCCGCGCGAAGACCTCCTCGACGTCGAAGGGCTTGACCACGTAGTCGTCCGCCCCCGCGTCCAGGCCCGCGATCCGGTCCGCGGTCTCCACCAGCGCGGTCAGCATCAGGATCGGCGTACGGTCGCCGTCGGCGCGCAGCTCCCGGCAGACCTGGAGTCCGTCCTTGCCGGGCATCATCACGTCGAGCACGAGCACGTCCGGCGGCATCCGGCGGGCCTCGGCCAGGGCCGCGACGCCGTCGGCGACCGCCGTCACCCCGTACCCCTCCAGGGTCAGGGCGCGCTCCAGGGCGTGCCGGATCGCGCGGTCGTCCTCGGCGAGCAGAAGTGTCGGGGCCACCCGTCCAGTGTGGCAAAGCCACCTGTGCCGACGAGCGGCCCCGGCCCGCTGACCCGCGCTTCTTACCGTTCGCTCACCCGGTGGGCCGCAGCCCCGCGAGCCGCTGCTCGAAGGGCACCACGGCGAACTCGTCCTTCGGCTCCGGCCGCCGCGCCCCGAGCCCGCTCATCAGCGCGGCCAGTTCACCGGCGGCCCGGTCGATCCGCTCCTGGAGCCCCTCGGCGCCCCAGTCCTCCGAGGCGGCGTACACCCCGGTCGGCACGACCACGGCCCGCAGGTAGGCGAACAGGGGCCGCAGCGCGTGCTCCAGCACCAGCGAGTGCCGGGCGGTGCCGCCGGTCGCGGCGATCAGCACCGGCTTGCCGGTGAGCGCGTCCTTGTCGAGGACGTCGAAGAAGGACTTGAACAGCCCGCTGTACGAGGCCGAGAACACGGGCGTGACGACGACCAGTCCGTCCGCCCCGGCCACGGCGTCGAGCGCGGCGCGCAGCGCGCGGCCCGGGAAGCCGTTGGTGAGGTGGTGCGCGATCTCCACGGCGAGCTCGCGCAGCTCCACGACCTCCACCTCGGCCGGCTCCCGCCGGTCCACCGCGGCGGCCAGCCGGTCGGCGAGCAGCCGGGTGGAGGACGGGACGCTCAGTCCCGCGGAGACGACGACGAGCTTCATGCGACGACCTCCTTCTCGTCCTGGGCGGCAGCAGCGGCCTCGGCCGCCAGCAGCGAGGCGTGGGTGGGCGCGTCCGGCACGTCCGCGGGCCGCCCCGCGGCGAACTCCTTGCGCAGCACCGGCACGACCTCCTCGCCCAGCAGGTCGAGCTGCTCCAGCACGGTCTTCAGCGGCAGCCCCGCGTGGTCCATCAGGAACAGCTGGCGCTGGTAGTCACCGGCGTACTCGCGGAAGCCCAGCGTCCTCTCGATCACCTGCTGCGGCGAGCCGACGGTCAGCGGGGTCTGGTCGGTGAAGTCCTCCAGGGAGGGCCCGTGCCCGTAGACCGGCGCGTTGTCGAAGTACGGCCGGAACTCCCGTACCGCGTCCTGGGAGTTCTTCCGCATGAACACCTGCCCGCCGAGCCCGACGATCGCCTGCTCGGCCGTACCGTGGCCGTAGTGGGCGTACCGGGCGCGGTACAGCTCGATCATCCGTTTGGTGTGATCCGCCGTCCAGAAGATGTTGTTGTGGAAGAAGCCGTCGCCGTAGTACGCGGCCTGCTCGGCGATCTCCGGCGAGCGGATCGACCCGTGCCAGACGAACGGCGGTACGCCGTCCAGCGGGCGCGGCGTGGACGTGAAGCCCTGGAGCGGCGTGCGGTGCTTGCCCTCCCAGTTCACGACGTCCTCGCGCCACAGCCGGCGCAGCAGCGCGTAGTTCTCGATCGCCAGGTCGATGCCGTCACGGATGTCCTTGCCGAACCAGGGGTAGACCGGGCCGGTGTTGCCGCGCCCCATCATCAGGTCCACCCGGCCGTCGGCCAGGTGCTGGAGCATCGCGTAGTCCTCGGCGATCTTCACCGGGTCGTTGGTGGTGATCAGCGTGGTGGAGGTGGAGAGGATCAGCTTCTCGGTCCGCGCGGCCACATAGCCGAGCATCGTCGTCGGCGACGACGGCACGAACGGCCGGTTGTGGTGCTCACCCGTGGCGAAGACGTCGAGGCCCACCTCTTCCGCCTTCAGGGCGATGGCGACCATGGCCTTGATCCGCTCCCGCTCGCTCGGCGTACGCCCGGTCGTCGGGTCCGGAGTGACATCACCGACGGTGAAGATCCCGAACTGCATGGCCACCCTCCAAGTAGTTGAGCGTTGAACTATACCGCTGAACGGCCACCACGGCACGGTTATTCCACGCCTCCACCCGACCCCGACCCCGACCCCGCAAGGGCCGCAGGGAACCACACGCCCCGTAAGGGGCGCGGGGAACTGCGCAGTCTTCCAGGGGCGCGGGGAACTGCGCAGGTCCTTAGGGGCGCGGGGAACTGCGCAGGCCTTGAGGGGCGCGGGGAACTGCGCGACCAGCCCCACACGACCCGCACCCACCGAGAACCCCCACCCGCACCCCACAGGTACGGGCGGACGCCCCACCCCACGGAACACCCCGCAACCCTCACGGCACCAGAACCAGCCGCCCCCGCACCCCTCCCTCGGCCAACCGCACATGCGCCTTGACCACGTCCCCCAGCGCGAACACCTCCGCGACACGCGTCGACAGCACCCCCTCGTCCAGCAGCCGCGCCAGCTCCCCCAGCCGGCCCCCGTCCGCACTCACCTCGACCGCCGCCGTCCGCACCCCCCGCACCGAGGCCGGCTCGGCGTGCGGAATCACCCCCGCGTACGCCCCCTCGTCCCGGACCCAGGCCAGCGCCCGCTCACCCAGCACCGCCGCGTCCAGCACCGCGTCGAAGCCGCCGGCCACCCCGTCGGTGACGAACGCCGACGCACCCAGCGATCGCACCAGCTCCTCGTCGCCCGCACGGGCCAGCCCGGTCACGGCGAACCCCTGATGCGCGGCGAGCTGCACCGCGTAACCGCCGACCGCGCCCGCGGCACCCGTCACCAGCAGCGACTGCCCCGGCCGCAGCCCCAGCAGATCCAGCGCCTGCGCGGCCGTCAGCGCGTTCAGCGGCAGCGTCGCCGCGTGCACCGCGTCGGCCGAAGCCGGCGCCGCCGCCACCGCGCCCGCGTCCACGACGACGTACTCCGCGTGCGTCCCCAGCGGCTTCGCCGTGCCGTAGACCAGCGCCACGACCTCCTCGCCCACCCGCCACGCCGCGCCCTCGCCGACCGCGTCGACCGTGCCGGCCACGTCCCAGCCCAGCCCGAGCGCCCCGGTCCCGCCGAAGACGCCCGAGCGCACCCCGGCGTCGACCGGGTTCAGCGCGGCCGCCGCCACCTTGATCCGCACCTGCCGCGCCCCCGGCTCGGGCACCGCCGCGTCCACGACCCGCACGGCCTCGGGACCGCCGAACTCCGTCACGACCACAGCACGCATCTCAACTCTCCCCGTTTCTAGGTCACTTGCGGGGCCGTTCGCCCCGTGACCACAACCCTAGGAAGAGTTACTCTCTTTCGGTAAGTAGTTACCTGAAGGTGCCTACCGCACCCCGAGGAGAGCCATGGCGACCCAGACGGCGGCCCAGCGACGCGAACAGGCCCGGGCCGAGTACGACGCGTTCATCAAGGCGTGCCCCACCAACCAGCTCCTCGACCGCATCAGCGACAAGTGGGTCAGCCTGGTCGTCTCCGCGCTCGCCGCCCACCCCATGCGCTACAGCGACCTCAGCCGCAAGATCGCCGGGGTCAGCCCCAAGATGCTCACCCAGACCCTGCGCACCCTCGAACGCGACGGCATCGTCACCCGCACCGTGACCCCGTCCGTCCCCGTCCGCGTCGACTACGAGCTCACCACCCTCGGCAGCAGCCTCGCGCTCCTGCTCACCGCGGTGAAGGACTGGGCCGAGACCAATTTCGACGAGGTCCACAAGGCCCGCGAGCGCTACGACACGGACACACCGGCCGCCTGAACCGCGCCCCCTCGCCTCAGGAAGCGCGAGGAAGCGCGCACGTCCCCGCCGGACACAAGCCCCGAAGCCCCTCATCCCCGAAGCCCTCAGAAGAAGTACGTGTCCCCGGTGTCGAGCACCAGCACCCGCTGCCGGTCGTTCTCCCGGTTGCGGTTCACCGCGCCACCGCCCCACACCGTGTCCAGCTCCAGCACCGCCTCCGACGGCACCCCGAGCAGCCGCACGCCCAGCTCCCCCGGCCCGTCCGCCGGCAGCGCCCCCGTCCGGCACACCACCGCCCGCGCACACCCCGCAGGCAACTCCTGCCGGTCGGCCGGCGGCACCGACCACCGCAGCCGTACGGTCGCCTCCGGCACCTCGTCGGGCCCGTGGTCGCCCACGGCGAACCGCACCCGCATCCACCCGTCCACCATCACCGCGGACCTGTGATACGCCAGATCAGCCTCCGGCCACCCGCCCCGCGGCCCCGCCGCACCGGCCCCCGGGGCACCCACCACCCCCGCCGCGCCGGCGACCGCCGGCACCGCACCGCACACGACCAGCCTCCGCACCGCCCTGCGCATGCCGTCCACCAGCCCTCCAGACCTCACCGGGCCCTCGGCGCGCACCCGGTCCGCACCGCTGTGCATCCCACGACCCGCGCACCGGCAGGCGCCCTCCATCAGGTGACACCCGCACGCCATGCCAAGCTGAGGCCATGCTCGTCGCCCGGTCCGCCGCCCTCTTCGTCGTCGCCGCCCTCTTCGAGATCGGCGGAGCCTGGCTGATCTGGCAGGGCCTGCGCGAACACCGCGGCTGGCTGTGGATCACCGGCGGCGTCCTCGCCCTCGGCGCCTACGGCTTCGTCGCCACCTTCCAGCCCGACGCCCACTTCGGCCGCATCCTCGCCGCGTACGGCGGAATCTTCGTCGCCGGGTCCATCGCCTGGGGCATGGTCGCCGACGGCTACCGCCCCGACCGCTGGGACATCGGCGGCGCGGCGATCTGCCTCGTCGGCATGGCCGTGATCATGTGGGCCCCGCGCAACGGCTGACCACCCGCCGTACGGCTGCGGCCGCCACCTATCCTGGCGGGAGCCCGGTCGTACCAACGCCAGCCCGAGGAGCAGTCCCATGGCCACCGCCGCCCCCTCCGCCGCCTCCCGCATCGCCGTGGTCACCGGTGCGAGCGGCGGCATCGGCGCCGCGACCGCCCGACAGCTCGCCGCGGCCGGCTACCGCGTCGTACTGACCGCGCGCCGCAAGGACCGCATCGAGGCCCTCGCCGAGGAGATCACCACGGCGGGCGGCTCCGCGACGGCGTACCAGCTGGACGTGACGGACCGCGCGGCGGTCGACGAGTTCGCCACGGCCTTCAAGACGATCGGCGTGCTGGTCAACAACGCGGGCGGGGCGCTCGGCGCCGACCCCGTCGCCACCGGCGACCCCGCCGACTGGCGCACGATGTACGAGACCAACGTCATCGGCACCCTCAACATCACCCAGGCCCTGCTGCCCAAGCTGGAGGCGAGCGGCGACGGCACGGTCGTCGTGGTCTCCTCCACCGCGGGCCACGGCACCTACGAGGGCGGCGCGGGCTATGTCGCCGCCAAGCACGGCGAGCACGTCCTCGCTGAGACGCTGCGCCTGGAGATCGTCGGCCGTCCGGTCCGGGTGATCGAGGTCGCCCCCGGCATGGTGAAGACCGACGAGTTCGCCCTCACCCGCTTCGGCGGCGACCAGGAGAAGGCGGACAAGGTCTACGCGGGCGTCGCCGCCCCGCTCACCGCCGACGACGTCGCCGACACCATCACCTGGGCCGTCACCCGGCCCAGCCACGTCAACATCGACCTGCTCGTCGTCCGCCCCCGCGCCCAGGCCTCCAACACCAAGGTCCACCGCGAGCTGGCGTGACCTCCGGGGCTCCCAGGGCCTACCGTCCCCATCGATGGACAGACACATACCCTTCGAGTCCCTGGCCAACTTCCGCGACCTGGGCGGCTATTCGACGACGGACGGCCTGCGCGTCCGCCGCGGCCGCCTCTACCGCGCGGACTCCCTGGGCAAGTTGAGGCCGGACACCCCCGACTGGGACCGCTTCCTCGCCCTGGGCATCCGCACGGTGATCGACCTGCGCTACCCCTGGGAGATCGACAACAGGGGCCGCGTACCGGCCGACCCCTCCTTCGCGTACCACAACCTGAGCATCGAGCACCGCCCGTACGACCAGCCGTCGCTGGGCCCGGAGGTGGCACCCGGCCCGTATCTGTCGGCCCGCTTCATGGAGGTGGCCGAGGACGGCACCCGGGAGATCGCACAGGTCCTGAACCTCGTCTCCCAGGCGGCGAGTTCGGGCGAACCACTCGCCTTCCACTGCGCCTCCGGCAAGGACCGCACGGGCCAGATCGCCGCACTGGTCCTGACCCTCCTGGGCGTCCCCGCCGAGACCGTCGTCGAGGACTTCACCCTCACCGACCGGGCCACCCCGGCCCTCCTCGCGGACTGGTCCGCCCGCAACGAGGGCCGCACCCCCGCCTGGCCCGCCTTCGGCCGCGCCCCCGCGGAGGTCATGACCCTGTTCCTCACCGCCATGACAACCCGCTACGGCTCGATGGACGCCTACGTCACCGAGGCCCTGAACCTGGACGCCCCCACCCTGCGCCGAACCCTCCGCAAGGGCCTCCTGGAGCCCGCTGGTTAGTCCATAAGGGTGATCACTCTCGATCACCCGAACGGCAGCCGAACTGCCGATCTACGCTCGCGTCACACCACACATTCGATGGCCCTTGCCGGGGACTGCCATCCCCGGCAAGGGCCTGACCAGCATGGAAGAGGCACTTCCTGTGGCTGAATGCGAGCCTATCGCTCACCCGTTCATGGACCTCACGGTCCCCGAGTACGCGTACATGTTCGGCTTCTTGCAGGCGGACGGGCATCTGGCGAAAGGGACCGGACAGAAGGGCCGCCTGACTGTCGAGATCAACTCTCGGGACATCGAGCTCCTGCGCGAGTTCCAGAAACTCACGCCCTACTACAGCAGCATCACCGAGCGCACTCGCTCCACCAATTTCGCCGCGACCCACACATCGGCCGTATGGAGCCTGTGCTCCCTCGAAGCCAGGACCCGGCTCAACGAAGTCGGCCTGCCGTACGGCCGCAAGTCGAAAACCATCGAACCACCGCGCGGAGACTGCTCTCGGCGCGATTACCTACGGGGTCTGATCGACGCGGACGGCTCCATCGGTTTCACCGGCAAGGGGTTTCCCTTCGTCTCCCTCACCACCGCCAGCACCGCCGTCGCCGCACACCTGAGCGACTACGCGCGGGACGTGACGAACGCAGAGCGCATCCCCAGGCGCAACGCCCGCGACGACCTCTACAACATCCTCTACACCATGGAGGTCGCTCAGGGGCTGGCAGCCGACCTGTACTACCCCGGCTGCCTCTCCCTTGAGCGCAAGCTGACCGCAGCGGGCTCCCTCGCGGCTTGGACGCGTCCCGCCGGGATGAGGGCCGCGTGCACGCGACGCCGGTGGACCGGCCAGGAGGACCGGATTCTGCTGGAACTGAACAGCCCGACGGCAGCCGCCGCGGAACTCGGACGAACCGTCCAGAGCTGCGAACTCCGCCTCTGGCGATTCCGCACCGGCCGGACACCGATGCCCGGCGCACGGTGACCGAACGAGAGGCCCCGGCAACGGCCGGGGCCTATTGCGTCAGCCCTTCACACAGATGAACTGCTTCAGCTTCGCGACGACCTCCACGAGGTCCCGCTGCTGAGCCATCACCTGGTCGATGTTCTTGTAGGCCGCCGGAATCTCATCCAGAACTCCGGCGTCCTTGCGGCACTCGACGCCCCGGGTCTGCTCCTCCAGGTCCTTCACGGTGAACCGGCGCTTGGCGGCATTGCGGCTCATCCGTCGTCCCGCTCCATGCGAAGCAGAGTTGAAGGCCTTCTCGTTCCCGAGGCCTTTCACGATGTACGAGCTGGTACCCATCGAGCCCGGGATGATTCCGTACTCGCCGGAGCCCGCGCGGATCGCACCCTTGCGGGTGACGAGCAGGTCCATTCCCTCGTACCGCTCCTCCGCCACGTAGTTGTGGTGGCAGGAGATCTCCGGTTCGAAGGTCACCTTCGCCTTCTTGAACTCCTTGCGGACGATGTCCTTCAGGAGCGCCATCATGATCGCGCGGTTGTACTTGGCGTACTCCTGCGCCCAGTACAGGTCGTGCCGGTAGGCGGCCATCTGCGGAGTGTCCGAGACGAACACCGCGAGATCACGGTCGACAAGGCCCTGATTGTGCGGAAGCCGCTGTGCGATCCCGATGTGGTGCTCGGCCAGTTCCTTGCCGATGTTGCGGGAACCGGAGTGCAGCATGAGCCAGACCGAATCCGACTGATCAAGGCAGAACTCGATCAGGTGGTTGCCCGAGCCCAGCGTTCCCATCTGCTTCGTCGCACGCTCCTGACGGAACTTCACCGCGTCCGCGACCCCGTCGAACCGTCCCCAGAAGTCGTCCCACCCAGCGGTGGCGAGGCCGTGGAAGCGGCCCGGGTCGACCGGGGAGTCGTGCATGCCGCGGCCCACCGGGATCGCCTGCTCGATCTTCGTGCGCAGGCGGGACAGATCCCCGGGCAGGTCGTTGGCCGTGAGGGACGTCTTCACCGCGGACATCCCGCAGCCGATGTCGACGCCGACCGCGGCCGGGCAGACCGCGCCCTGCATGGCGATGACGGACCCGACGGTCGCGCCCTTGCCGAAATGGACGTCCGGCATGACGGCGAGACCCTTGATCCACGGCAGCGTCGAGACGTTGCGCAGCTGCTGCATGGCGACGTCCTCGACCGACGCCGGGTCGGTCCACATACGGATGGGTACCTTCGCGCCCGGCACCTCGACGTACGACATATCGTCCTCATTCCCCCGGAAAGCAAACAGAAGCCTTTAACCGCAAAACCGGCGCCAGGGTCAACGAAAGGGGCAGGGGACCGGCGTTCACGGCAGTGCGTGCGATACACATTGTCTGCGGGCCGTACCCCCGCCGGGCAACCGATTAAGCAGCCAGGACATCGACGGAGAGGAGCCGGACCGTGCAGCGGAAGGCTTACGTATCCGGTACCGCCGCCCTCCTCGCGGCGCTGCTGGCCGGCTGCACCGGCGGCACCCAGGGCGGCGCCACCTCGGACGGCTCCAACCCCCAGGGCTCCGGCACGACCACCGCGGCCGCCGAACCCGGCCGCTACCGCACCCTGCCCGAGCCGTGCGGCGTGGTCGGCGAGGACACCCTCGACACGCTGCTGCCCGGCATCCTGGAGATCACCGACGAGGTGCGGCGCGAGCAGGCGTACGAGGGCACGGCCACGCTCACCTACGACACGGACCGCAAGGTCGGCTGCCGCTGGAAGGTGGAGTCCGCGGCGGCCACGGACCATCTGCTGATCGACTTCGAGCGCGTGGTGTCGTACGACTCCTCCGTCAGCGACGAGACCGAGGCGGAGTCCCTGTTCGCCGCCAGGGTCGCCGCGGCGGACCTGCCCGAGCCGGCCGCGACGCCGGGGACCACGGCGTCCGCGTCGCCGAGCGGCAGCCCCACCGCCTCCGTCGCCCCGTCCGGCAGCGCGAGCGCGAGCGCCGGCGGCACCGCGAGCCCCTCGGCCACCCCCACCGCCCTCCAGCCCCGTCTCCTCGACGGTCTGGGCGACCAGGCGTTCGTCGACGACGAGCTGAACAGCTCCGGTTCCACGGCCAAGCGCCGCACGGTGACTGTGGCGTTCCGCACGTCGAACGTCATCGTGACCATCGAGTACGAGGAGCAGCCGGCCGTCGTCGGAGTCGTGCCGGACAGCAAGGAAATGCAGGACAGGGCAAGGAATCTGGCTTCCCGGCTCGCCGACTCCCTCTCCTGACAGCCCCCTTGTGGGGCCGGGCCGCGCCGCGGCGCGAAGCGTCCGAAGCGAGGCGGCCCGTGTCGTTCACCGCGTACCGTGGCCCCTCGGACCCGAACCGACCGCAGGAACCATGAGCGTCATGAGCGAAGGAACCATGCAGCGACGAGCACAGCGAGCCGACCGTGACCAGCGAGTGATGCGACGGGGCCGTGCCCTGGCCGGTGTGGCCGCCCTCCCCTTGGCACTGCTGGCCGCAGGCTGCTCCTCCGACTCCGGTTCGGAGGACAAGGCGAAGGAGGCGTCCCCGAGCGTCACCGCGAGCCCGTCGCCGACCGTGAAGGCGGCGGCGTACGCGACGCTGCCGGAGGCGTGTGACGTCCTGACCTCGAAGACGCTGGAGGAGCTGGTCCCCGAGGCGGGCAAGTCCGGCAAGGAGGGCAGTTCGGACGATCTGGAGTCGCGCGGCAGCTGCTCCTGGGACAGCCTCGACAACAACGGCGTCAAGGGCTCCCAGTTCCGCTGGCTGAACGTCTCGCTGCTGCGCTTCGAGTCGGACGTCACACGCGGCCCCGGTGACGAGCTGGCCAAGGAGTACTACGACGGCCAGGTGGCCGACGCCAAGGGCGCGACGGGCGCGCGGAACGTGAAGGCCGTCCCGGTGGCGGGCACCGGCGACGAGGCGACGGCGATCCGCTACGACCTGAAGAAGAAGGAGGGCGCCTTCAAGCAGCAGACGGTCGTGGCCCGGGTCGAGAACGTCGTCGTGACGGTCGACTACAACGGCGCCGGTCTCGCGGGCGAGAAGGCCCCGGACGCCGACGAGCTGATGAAGGACGCCCAGCGGGCGGCCAGGGAGGCCGTGGCGGCGGTGTCGAAGGCGAACAGCGCCGGCGCCGCGAAGTCCCCGGGTGCGACGGCGTCGAAGTCCGCCGGTTCCTCGGCGACCTCCGCCTCCGGTACCGGGACGTCCTCCGGCGACAAGTCGTCGTCCGCGTCCGGCAGTTCGAAGAAGCCCTCGACCCGCAAGAGCTGAGGTCCGCGCCGGCCCCCGTGGGCCGGCCCCGGGACCGGCCACCCGTTCCCCGCACAGATGTGCCACTCTGTTGCCCGCACAAGCGCACGCAGCGGGAGGGGATGACGGGTGGCCGCGCCCATACAGCTGACACGGATGCACCGTGTTCTCATCGGTGTGGTGGTCTTCGGTGCCGTGATCATCGCCGCCATCGGTTTCGCGGGGTCGTACGCGGCCGTGCGCGAGCTGGCCGTGAAGAAGGGCTTCGGGGACTTCTCCTACGTCTTCCCGATCGGCATCGACGCCGGCATCTGCGTCCTGCTCGCCCTCGACCTGCTGCTCACCTGGATCCGTATCCCGTTCCCGCTGCTGCGGCAGACGGCCTGGGTGCTGACCGCCGCGACGATCGCCTTCAACGGCGCCGCCGCCTGGCCCGACCCGCTCGGCACCGCCATGCACGCGGTGATCCCCATCCTGTTCGTCATCTCCGTCGAGGCCGCCCGCCACGCCATCGGCCGGATCGCCGACATCACCGCCGACAAGCACATGGAGGGCGTGCGCCTGACCCGCTGGCTGCTCAGCCCGCTGCCCACCTTCCTGCTGTGGCGCCGCATGAAACTGTGGGAGCTGCGCTCCTACGACCAGGTCATCAAGCTCGAACAGGAACGCCTGGTCTACCAGGCCCGCCTGCGCTCCCGCTACGGCCGCGCCTGGCGCCGCAAGGCCCCCGTCGAGTCCCTGATGCCGCTGCGCCTGGCCCGCTACGGCGTCCCCCTCGCCGAGACCGCCCCCGCGGGCCTCGCCGCCGCCGGCATCGAGCCGATGGTCATCCCGGCGGCCTCCCAGCAGCACCGGCTCTCCGCGGCGCCCGTCGCCCAGGCGCCCCTGACCGCGTCGGCCGCCCCGGCCCAGGCCGCGCCCGCCGCCGGGCAGCAGCGCGGGCCGGCCGGGGAGGCCGAGGACGGCCGCAGCCAGTGGCTCCAGTCCCGGGACCCGCGCACGGTCGAGTACCACGGCGGCTACGACCCGGACTACGAGCCGGAGCTGTTCGATCCGCCGTACGACGAGTTCCCGCCCGAGGACTACCTGCCCGAGGAGTATCTGCCCGAGGGGCCCCGGTCCGAGGCGCCGCTGGAGTCCCTCTCGGAGGAGACGGGCAGCTTCCCGATCCCGGTCGGCCCCGGCCGCACCCGGGAGCTCGGCGAGGGCGGCGGCAGCCCGGAGCCGGACGAGGAGTCCTTCTACCAGGTGTTCAAGCAGTCGATCAACGGCAGCTACCCGACGCCGCGCGAGCTGATGGACAACGTGGAGGCCGAGTTCGGCCTCGGTCTCGCGCCGGAGGACGCCAAGCGCCTGGTCAGCCGTTTCACCAACCGCCACGCCGCGGAGCTGGAGGAGGACCACATCGCCTGACGGCGGCGCGGTGAGCACCACGGACAAGCGAAAGGGGCCCTCGGTCGAGGGCCCCTTCGTCGTGCCTGGTGCGCCGGTACGGCTACTCCCCGAGCAGGGTCCGCACCCGCTCCTGCCCCACCGCGAGCAGCAGCGTGGGCAGTCGCGGCCCGGTGTCGCGGCCGACGAGCAGGTGGTAGAGCAGCGCGAAGAACGTCCGCTGGGCGGTCTTGATCTCCGGCGGCAGCTCCTTGGGCGTGGCGTCCGCGGAGAACCCGGCCTGGACCTTGGGCACGCCGTAGACGAGGTGGGTCAGCCCGTCCAGGGACCAGTGCTCGGCCAGTCCGTCGAGCAGCAGGCGCACCGAGGCGCGGCCCTGCTCGTCGAGGGACTTCAGCAGGTCGGTGTCCGGTTCGGCGCGCACGATGGTGCGCTGGTCGGCGGGCACCTGGGTGTTGATCCACGCCTCGGCGCGGTCGTAGCGGGGCCGTACCTCGTCGAGCGCGGCGAGCGGCTGCTCGGGGTCGAGCTCGGAGAGGATGCGCAGGGCCTGGTCCTCGTGGCCGGCGGTGATGTCGGCGACGGACGCGAGCGTCCGGTACGGCATCGGCCGCGCGGTGCGGGGCAGCTCGGCCTCGGCGGTGCGTACGGCACGGGCGTGCGCGGCGGCGTCGGCGGGCAGGACGGAGCCGTCGGCGACCTTGGCGTCGAGCTTGTCCCACTCGTCGTAGAGCCGCTGGATCTCCTGGTCGAAGGCGATCTTGAAGGACTGGTTGGGCCTGCGGCGGGCGTAGAGCCAGCGCAGGAGCTGCGGCTCCATGATCTTCAGCGCGTCGGCCGGGGTGGGCACGCCGCCGCGGGACGAGGACATCTTGGCCATGCCGGAGATGCCGACGAAGGCGTACATCGGGCCGATCGGCTGCTTGCCGCCGAAGATGCCGACGATCTGTCCGCCGACCTGGAACGACGACCCGGGCGAGGAGTGGTCGACACCGCTGGGCTCGAAGATCACGCCCTCGTAGGCCCAGCGCATCGGCCAGTCGACCTTCCAGACCAGCTTGCCGCGGTTGAACTCGTTCAGCCGGACGGTCTCGGAGAAGCCGCACGCCGTGCAGGAGTACGTCAGCTCGGTGGTGTCGTCCTCGTAGGAGGTGACGGTGGTCAGGTCCTTGCCGCAGTTGCCGCAGTACGGCTTGTACGGGAAGTACCCGGCGGAGCCGGAGCTGCCGTCGTCCTCGGCCGCGGCGCCGGAGCCCTCTGCGGCCTCCAGCTCGGCCTCGTCGACGGGCTTCTGCTGCTGCTTCTTGGCGGGGGCCTTCTTGGTGCGGTACTGGTCGAGGATCGCGTCGATGTCGGCGCGGTGGCGCATGGCGTGCAGGACCTGCTCGCGGTACACGCCGGTGGTGTACTGCTCGGTCTGGCTGATGCCGTCGAACTCGACGCCGAGCTCGGCCAGCGACTCGACCATGGCGGCCTTGAAGTGCTCGGCCCAGCTCGCGTACGGCGAGCCCTTCGGTGCGGGCACCGAGGTCAGCGGCTTGCCGATGTGCTCGGCCCAGGACTCGTCGACGCCGGCGACCCCGGCCGGCACCTTGCGGTAGCGGTCGTAGTCGTCCCAGGAGATGAGGTGGCGCACCTGGCGGCCCCGGCGGCGGATCTCGTCGGCGACGAGGTGCGGGGTCATGACCTCGCGCAGGTTGCCGAGGTGGATCGGGCCGGACGGCGAGAGCCCGGAGGCGACGACGACCGGTTTGCCCGGGGCCCGACGCTCCGACTCCTCGATGACCTCATCCGCGAAACGGGAGACCCAGTCGGTGGTCTCGGTGCTCTGAGCCACGATCGGCACGTCCTTCTTTCTCCGGTACAGCCGCACGGTCGATCGACCGCCCCTCCATTTTAGGGGGCCCACCCAGCGCCCCTGCCGCTTTTATGAGCGCGGTGAACTGCGCGAGCTCTGATGGGCGCAAGGAACGACACGCTCTCTTAGAGGCGCGGGAAACGGCGCGATCTTTCAGGGGCGCGGGGAACTGCGCGACCAGCCCCCACCCACCCGCACCCACACACCCACCCCACCCCCGAGCCCCCACCCCGCAGTCGCGAAAACCCCTTTACCCCCCATGGGATACTGGCCAGGACCATCCAGCCCACGAGGAGAACGGCACCCACACCCATGACCTCGGTCAAGTCGCTCACAGATCTCGTCAACCAGCAGCTCACCGACGCCCTCGCCTCCACCCTCCCGGAAGCCGACGGAGTCGACCCGCTGCTGCGACGAAGCGACCGGGCCGACTTCCAGGCCAACGGCATCCTCGCCCTGGCCAAGAAGGCGAAGGCGAACCCCCGCGACCTGGCGACGCAGGTGGTCGGCAACATCGTCACCGGCGCCGTGATCAAGGACGTCGAGGTCTCCGGCCCCGGCTTCCTCAACGTCACCGTCGCCGACCGGGCGATCACCGAGAACCTCGCCGCGCGCCTCGCGGACGGCGACCGCCTCGGCGTACCGCTGAAGGAGAACGCGGGCATCACGGTCGTCGACTACGCCCAGCCGAACGTGGCGAAGGAGATGCACGTCGGCCACCTGCGCTCCGCGGTCATCGGCGACGCCCTGCGCGGCATGCTCGACTTCACCGGCGAGAAGACGATCGGCCGGCACCACATCGGCGACTGGGGCACCCAGTTCGGCATGCTCATCCAGTACCTGTTCGAGCACCCCGGCGAGCTGGCCCCCGCGGCCGAGGTCGACGGCGAGCAGGCGATGAGCAACCTGAACCGTGTGTACAAGGCCTCGCGGGCGCTGTTCGACGCGGACGAGGAGTTCAAGGAGCGGGCCCGCAAGCGGGTCGTCGCCCTTCAGTCCGGTGACAAGGAGACCCTCGAGCTGTGGCAGCAGTTCGTGGACGAGTCGAAGGTCTACTTCTACTCCGTCTTCGAGAAGCTCGACATGGAGATCCGCGACGAGGAGATCGTCGGCGAGTCCGCGTACAACGAGGGCATGCCGGA
Source organism: Streptomyces sp. NPDC005017 (assembly GCF_042873115.1). NCBI lineage: Bacteria > Bacillati > Actinomycetota > Actinomycetes > Kitasatosporales > Streptomycetaceae > Streptomyces > Streptomyces sp. NPDC005017. The sequence continues at coordinate 137,285 of NZ_JBIALD010000019.1, forward strand.
GACCGCCCGCCTCCTGGAGGAGACGGGTGTCGCGGTGCGCTCCGAGGGCGCGCTGGTGGTGTTCTTCGACGAGATCCGCGGCAAGGACGACCAGCCGGTCCCGCTGATCGTGCAGAAGGCCGACGGCGGCTTCGGCTACGCGGCCTCCGACCTGACCGCGATCCGCAACCGCGTCCTCGACCTGCACGCCACGACGCTGCTGTACGTCGTCGACGTACGCCAGTCGCTGCACTTCCGGATGGTCTTCGAGACGGCCCGCAGGGCGGGCTGGCTGAACGACGGCGTCACCGCGCACAACATGGGCTACGGCACCGTGCTCGGCGCGGACGGCAAGCCCTTCAAGACGCGTGAGGGCGAGACCGTGCGGCTGGAGGACCTCCTCGACGAGGCGGTGCAGCGCGCGGCGGAGGTCGTCCGGGAGAAGGCTCAGGACCTCACCGAGGCCGAGATCCAGGAGCGGGCCGCGCAGGTCGGCATCGGCGCCGTGAAGTACGCGGACCTGTCGACGTCGCCGAACCGCGACTACAAGTTCGACCTGGACCAGATGGTCTCGCTCAACGGCGACACCAGCGTGTACCTCCAGTACGCCTACGCCCGTATCCAGTCCATCCTGCGCAAGGCCGGCGAGGTCCGCCCCGCCGCCCACCCGGAGCTGGAGCTGCACGAGGCGGAGCGCGCGCTGGGCCTGCACCTGGACGCGTTCGGGGACACGGTCTTCGAGGCGGCCGCGGAGTATGCCCCGCACAAGCTGGCGGCGTACCTGTACCAGCTGGCCTCGCTGTACACGTCGTTCTACGACAAGTGCCCGGTGCTGAAGGCGGAGACGCCGGAGCAGGTGGAGAACCGCCTGTTCCTGTGCGACGTCACGGCCCGCACGCTGCACCAGGGCATGGCCCTGCTGGGCATCAGGACGCCCGAGCGCCTCTGATCCTCGGGCGAGTTCGACGGGAGCGGCGCGGCGACCGGGTGTTCCCCGGTCGCCGCGCCGCTCCCGCGTGTACGGCCTCTGCTGTACGGCACCTGTCGTACGGCCTCTGCCCAGGTCGGCGGGCATTGTCAGTGCCGGGCCCTACAGTCACCGGCATGGCGACTCTTCCCAATCCGCTGCCCGCGCTGGCGGCGGACCCCAGCGGGCGTTCCCTCGGGCTCCAACTGCCCCCGGGCAGGCTGTTCGACGCGACGGACGACGGTCCGTGGCCCGAGCCGCTGATGTGGCACGCCGGTACGCCCGCCGGGCCCGGCCACTGGGCCTCGCTGGGCGGGTCGGCGGCCCAAGTCGGCCTGCTGCCGGTCCTGGTCGACCTGGCGGACCGCCAAGGAGGACCGGAGGACTGGCAGTTGGCGCCCGGGGACGTGTCCTACCCCGGGGACCACGACGCCGAGGACGTCCTCGCGGAGTACTGGGAGGGCGACGACGACTACTGGGACGACGATCTCGCCGACCGGTTGGAGCCGTTCGGCCCCGACTGGCCGGGCCTCGCCCCCGCGGCCCGCGTGACGGCAGAGCCGGGCGCGTGCGCGGCCCAGGTCGCCGACGCGCTGTGCGACGGCACCCACCGGTGGCTGGGCAGCCCGCATCTGGCCCTCGTCCCGGCCCGCCGCTCCGCCGACATACCCGCGGCCCTGGGCTGGACCGGCCCGCTGAACCACGACAACGACGTGGCCCGGATCTGCGCGGTCCTGCGCTCCTGGGAGGACCGCTTCGGCATACGCGTGATCGCCCTCGGCTTCGACACGCTCACGGTGTCCGTGGCCGCCCCGCCGGCCGGCCTCGAAGCGGCCGAGGCGTTGGCCGCGGAGCACTACGCGTTCTGCCCGGACAACGTCACGCAGACCGCTTCGGGCGGCCTGCGGGAGTACGCCAAGAGCCTGGTCGGCGAGCGCGTCTGGGTGTTCTGGTGGGACTGACCCCCGCGCCCTACGCGCCGCCCCCGAGCCCCTTCGCCAGCCTGCGCAGCCCCTCCGCGATCTCGTCCGGCGTCTGCGTCACGAAGCACAGGCGCAGGGTCGAGCGGTCGGGCCGCGAGGCGTAGAAGGGCGCGCCGGGGACGTAGGCGACGTCGTGCCGGACCACCTCGGGGAGCAGGGCGGTGGTGTCGTAGGAGTCGGGAAGGCGGGCCCAGAGGAACATGCCGCCCTCGGGCCGGTTCCAGACCGAGCCCTGCGGGAGCGCCGCCGGAAGGGACGCGAGCATGGCGTCCCTGCGCTCTCCGTACACGGCTCGCACCGTGGCCACGTGCGCGTCGAGTACGTCGAGGTAGCGGGCCGCGACGAGCTGGTTGAGGGTCGGGGTGTGCAGGTCGGCGGCCTGCTTGGCGACAGCGCAGGCCCGGCGGAGCGCGGCCGGGGCGCGCAGCCAGCCGAGCCGCAGCCCGGGGGCCATGATCTTGGAGAAGGAGCCGAGCAGGACGGTACGGTCGGCGGCCCCGTCGCAGGAGGCGATCCAGGGCACGGGTTCGCCGTCGTAGCGCAGCTCACCGTAGGGGTCGTCCTCGATGATCCACAGTCCGTGCCGTGCGGCCACCGCCGCCACGGCGGCCCGGCGGCCGGCGGGCATGGTGCGGCCGGTGGGGTTCTGGAAGGTGGGGACGGTGTAGAGCAGCTTGGGGCGTTCCCGCACCACGAGATCGGCGAGGGCCTGGGGGTCGACGCCGTCGTCGTCCGTCGGCACGCCGACGACCCGCGCGCCCGCGAGGCCGAAGACCTGGAGGGCGGCCAGATAGCAGGGGTCCTCGACCAGGACGGTGTCACCGGGGTCCAGCAGGGCCGTGGCCAGCAGGGACAGGGCCTGCTGCGAGCCGGTGGTGACGAGCAGGTCGTCGGCGTCCGAGGGCAGGCCCCGACCGGTGATCCGGCCGGCGAGGGCCTCGCGCAGTGCGGGTTCGCCCTCGGTGGTGGAGTACTGGAGCGCCTGCGCGGGGGTCCGCTCCAGGACCTCGTGGAACGCGGCGGCGATGCCCTCGCGGTCGAACAGCTCCGGCGCCGGGAGCCCGCCCGCGAAGTTGATCACCTCGGGGCGGGCGGTGACCGCGAGGATGTCGCGTACGGGCGACCCGCCGATCGCCGAGGAGCGCGCCGAGAGAGGCGGGAGGGACGCGGGGGCGGTCATGACAGGGCTCCTTCGACTGCGAGGGTACGCCGCGTACGGCTCGTGCCCGCAGCCTAGGGAGTCCGTGTCGCCTACAACTTCCTTTTCGCGATGTGGACTCGGAGCTACCGGTCCACCGGGCCTGCGCGCTTGCGCTCTACCGCTCCGCCGCGATCATCCGGGTCGCCTCGACGGCCCAGTAGGTGAGGATGTTCCTGGCCCCGGCCCGCTTGATGCCGGTCAGGGACTCCAGGATGGCCCGGTCGCGGTCGATCCAGCCCTTCTCGGCGGCGGCCTCGATCATCGAGTACTCGCCGGAGATCTGGTACGCGGCGACCGGCAGGTCCACGGCGTCGGCGACGCGCGCGAGGATGTCGAGGTAGGGACCGGCGGGCTTGACCATCACCATGTCGGCGCCCTCCTCCAGGTCCAGGGCCAGCTCCCGCAGGGCGTCACGCGCGTTGGCGGGGTCCTGCTGGTACGTCTTGCGGTCACCCTGGAGCGAGGAGCCGACGGCCTCGCGGAAGGGGCCGTAGAAGGCGGAGGCGTACTTGACGGTGTAGGCGAGGATCGCCACGTCCTCGCGCCCGATCTCGTCCAGGGCGTCCCTGATGACCCCGATCTGGCCGTCCATCATGCCGCTGGGCCCGAGCACGTGCGCGCCCGCGTCGGCCTGCACCTGGGCCATCTCGGCGTAGCGCTCCAGGGTGGCGTCGTTGTCGACACGCCCCTCGGCGTCGAGCACGCCGCAGTGTCCGTGATCGGTCGTCTCGTCGAGGCAGACGTCGGACATCACGAGAAGGTCGTCGCCGACCTCGGCCCGCACGTCCCGCAGCGCCACCTGGAGGATCCCGTCCGGGTCGGTCCCAGGAGTGCCCAGGGCGTCCTTCTTCGACTCCTCCGGCACGCCGAACAGCATGATCCCGGAGATCCCCGCCTCCACGGCCTCGGCGGCGGCCTTCTTCAGGCTGTCCCGCGTGTGCTGCACGACCCCGGGCATCGCCGCGATCGGCACGGGCTCGCTCACGCCCTCGCGGACGAACGCGGGCAGGATGAAGTCGGCCGGGTGCAGCCGGGTCTCGGCGACCATGCGCCGCATGACGGGAGTGGTGCGCAGCCGCCGCGGTCGCGTGCCGGGGAAGGATCCGTACGTCGTCATGCGGCCTACGCTACGCCCGTCCCCGCACCCCCTTTGCCGACTGCCCGTCGGAGCCCGGCCCACCTGAGCAGCACAAGGCACCGCCCCCGAAGGAGCGCGGGGAACTGCGCGGCAAGCCACACCGCCGCCGCAGCCGAAAGACCACGCACGCCCCCTAAAAGGGGCGCGGGGAACTGCGCGACCGGCCACGACGGCGCCGCACCCGAAGAACCGCTCAACCCACCGCACCCATCGGAGCGCTCAGGCGGCGCGAGGCTGCACCCCGCCCCCTGCCGCCTCGCGTTCCCGACACTCGCGGCACAGGCCGGGCTCCGGAGCGCGGAAGGGACGGTCACAGCCGTCGCAGTCCTGGAAGCGGTGGGGGTGGCGAGGGACGTCAGGGCTGTCGTCCGTCACGGCACGCGGGACGGGGACCGCAGGCAGAGGCGCGGGCAGCAGTTCGCGCAGCCGGTACCCGAGCACACCGGCCGGGTACCGCATGTCCTGTGGCAGGTCGTCGGTCAGCGCCCGGTGGACGACCAGGGCCGAGGCCCCGCGGTCGAACCATGCCGTGACGAGCGGGGCGAGCCGCGACAGGTCCCGCTGGGTGAGGACGAGGCGGTCGTCGGTACGGCGGAGGCCCGCGAGGAGGGCGACGGCTCTGTCATGGCGGGCGTCGAGCGGGGCGGCCGGTTGCGCGGGACGGCTCGGCGGCGGCACGGGTGCCTGCCGGGCCGCCCGCGCCTTCGCCACCGGAGCGGGAGCCGCAGGGGCAGGGGCAGGGGGCGCGGCTCGATCCGCGCCCTGGCCCGCGCCTCGGTCGTCCTCCTGAGGTGCCTGCCGGTCGTCCCCCGAGCGGCGGACGGCGGCGCTCTTGCCGCGAGAACGGGCGGCGGGAAGACCCACCGGCCCCTGGGGCGCTGCGGCAGCCTCGGGGGTGTGGTGCGCGTAGGTGCGGATGAACAGCCGCCCGTTCTCCGTGCGTTCCCGCACCCGCGCCAGGTAGCCGTGCGTCTCCAGCTCCCGCAGGGCGAAGGTGATCCGGTCCCGCCCCTCGGGGAAGCGGTCGGCGAGGCTGCGGATGTCGACGGGGGAGCCCTCGGGCAGCGAGAAGATGTGGGCGGCCAGCCCGATCGCGGTCAGCGACAGCTCGTGGTGCTGGGCGAGGTGGTTGCCGACGACCGTGTAGGTGCCGGACTGGTACGTCCGTACGTGTGTGACCCCGGACGGGGTGTCGGATCGCCGAACTTCCTCGTTCGGACGCGCGACAGGACTAGGCTTCATCTCAGCCATGGGAAGGGTTCGCTTCCTCGTTGGTCAGGCCCTCGCCCTGGGATGCCAGTCCCGGCGGGGGCCGAATTCGTTTGTGGGGCTGTGGAGTTGTGAGTGGTGCCTGTACCGAGAGTGCACGCTGGGGCCACGACACGCCAGCCGGTCGGGCCAAGTTCACCCAGCCGTGTGACCGGGGTGAGGTTTGGTTGGTTGGTAGGTTTTTACCTGGGGTTTTTAGTCTTTTACCGCCCGCCGCCCCGGCGCCCGGAAGTCCGGTCGACGGTTTCGCGGACTCCGGGGCGGCGGTCTCCGAAGGTCTCCAAGGATCACGGAGAGTGCCCGGGATCAGGCGCCAGATCGAGTTCCGCCCACACCGTCTTGCACGGCACCGGGCCGGAGCGCACGCCCCAGCGGTCCGCCAAGAACCCCTACGGCCCGCGCCTCACCCTCACCTCCAGCACCTGGGCGGCGTTCCTGCTCCACGCAGGCAACCGAGAGACGACACTATGACGCCCAAGGCTTCCGAAGCCCCCACCGGGCTGGAGTGGATAAAGAGCAGCCACAGCACAGCAGACGGCCCCGACTGCGTCGAAGTCGCCGCCACCCCCGGCCACATCCTCGTCCGCGACTCCAAGAACCCCGACGGCCCCCGCCTCACCCTCACCCCCACCGCCTGGGCGGCCTTCCTGCCGCCGCTGCCCGGCACGCGCGGTCGCTGAAACGCCCGGACCCCGCCCTCTCTCTCACTCAAGAGAAGGCGGGGTCCGGGCGCACTGCCTGGTGGCATCGGCCTGGTTACGTCGCCGCGCGACGCCGACGCGCACCCGGGCGGCGTTCGCTCGGCCGGGTCACCGGGTCACCCGCCTCCAACGCGGCAGCGCGCCGCTTCATGCCGAAGTCGGCCAGCGCCTCCGCCAGCTTCAGGGCGGACGGCTCCGGGGCCATGACGTCGACGCGGAGCCCGTGCTCCTCGGCGGTCTTGGCCGTGGCCGGGCCGATGCAGGCGATGACGGTGACGTTGTGCGGCTTGCCAGCGATGCCGACGAGGTTGCGCACGGTGGAGGACGAGGTGAACAGCACCGCGTCGAAGCCGCCGCCCTTGATCGCCTCACGCGTCTCCGCCGGCGGTGGCGAGGCGCGCACGGTCCGGTAGGCGGTGACGTCGTCGACCTCCCAGCCCAGCTCGATGAGCCCGGCGACGAGCGTCTCGGTGGCGATGTCGGCACGCGGCAGGAAGACACGGTCGATCGGGTCGAAGACCGGGTCGTAGGGCGGCCAGTCCTCCAGCAGGCCCGCGGCCGACTGCTCGCCGCTGGGCACCAGGTCGGGCTTCACGCCGAAGGCGATCAGGGCCTTCGCCGTCTGCTCACCCACCGCAGCCACCTTGATACCCGCAAAAGCCCGAGCATCAAGGCCGTACTCCTCGAACTTCTCGCGGACCGCCTTCACCGCGTTGACGGAGGTGAACGCGATCCACTCGTAGCGGCCCGTCACCAGGCCCTTGACGGCGCGCTCCATCTGCTGGGGCGTGCGCGGCGGCTCGACCGCGATGGTCGGCACCTCGTGCGGGACGGCGCCGTAGGACCGCAGCTGGTCGGAGAGCGAGGCGGCCTGCTCCTTGGTGCGCGGCACGAGGATCTTCCAGCCGAACAGCGGCTTGGACTCGAACCACGACAGCTGGTCGCGCCGGGCGGCGGCGCCGCGCTCCCCGACCACGGCTATGACCGGCCGGCCGCCGTCCGGGGACGGCAGCACCTTCGCCTGCTTCAGCGTCTGCGCGATGGTGCCGAGGGTGGCGGTCCAGGTGCGCTGCCGGGTCGTCGTGCCGGCGATCGTCACGGTCAGCGAGGTGTCCGGCTTTCGGCCCGCCGAGACCAGCTCGCCCGCGGCGGCGGCCACGGAGTCGAGGGTCGTGGAGACGACGACCGTGCCGTCGGAGGAGCCGACCTCGGTCCAGCAGCGGTCGGAGGCGGTACGGGCGTCGACGAACCGTACGTCCGCGCCCTGCGCGTCCCGCAGCGGGACACCGGCGTACGCGGGTACGCCGACGGCGCTCGCGATGCCGGGCACCACCTCGAAGGGCACACCCGCGGCGGCACAGGCGAGCATCTCCTCGGCGGCGTACGCGTCGAGTCCGGGGTCCCCGGACACCGCACGCACGACCCGCCTGCCGCCCCGCGCGGCCTCCATGACAAGATGTGCCGCATCCCGCACCGCGGGAGCACCAGCGGTTGTTGACACGCCGTCAACAGCCGTCTGCTGAGGCGTGCCCACGCCCGGACCGGCATCCGACGAGGGATGCGTGTCAGGGTCGACGACGGCGACGCCCGGCCTGGCGTGTGTCCGTACGACGTCGAGCACCTCGTGCTCGGCGACGAGAACGTCCGCGTTCGCCAGCGCCTCGACGGCGCGCAGGGTCAGTAGTCCCGGATCCCCGGGTCCGGCACCGAGGAAGGTGACGTGCCCGTGTTCCGGACCGGCGGGAAGGGTGGTGGGGCTCAATGTGCTCGCTCCCCCATCAGACCGGCCGCGCCCTGGGCGAGCATCTCGGCCGCGAGTTCGCGACCGAGCGCCATCGCCGCCTCGTGCGTCTGGGGCGCGGGACCGGTGGTGGACAGCTGCACCAGCGAGGTGCCGTCGGTGGTGCCGACGACGCCGCGCAGGCGCATCTCCTGGACAACATGCCCGTCGGCCGTCAGGTCGGCCAGTGCGCCCACGGGGGCGCTGCAGCCGGCCTCGAGGGCCGCGAGCAAGGACCGCTCGGCGGTCACGGCGGCCCGGGTGAACGGGTCGTCGAGCTCGCCCAGCGCGGCGATGAGGTCCGCTTGAGCAGCGGTGCACTCGATCGCCAGGGCCCCCTGACCGGGGGCCGGAAGAACGGTGTCGACCGACAGGAAGTCGGTGATCTCCTCGGCACGGCCGATCCGGTTCATCCCGGCGGCGGCCAGTACGACCGCGTCGAGCTCCCCGTCGTGGACGTACCGGATGCGGGTGTCGACGTTGCCGCGGATCGGCACGGTCTCGATGTCGAGGCCGTGGGCGCGGGCGTACGCGTTGAGCTGCGCCGTGCGGCGCGGCGAACCGGTGCCGATCCTGGCCCCGCGGGGCAGGTCGGTGAACTTGCGCGCGTCCCGGGCGACGATCACGTCCCTCGGGTCCTCGCGCGGCGGGATCGCGGCGAGCGCGAGCTCCTCGGGCTGCGCGGTGGGCAGGTCCTTCAGCGAGTGCACCGCGAAGTCGACCTCCCCCCGCACGAGCGCGTCCCGCAGGGCGGTGACGAACACACCCGTGCCGCCGATCTGCGCGAGGTGCTCGCGCGAGACGTCGCCGTACGTGGTGATCTCGACGAGCTCGACGGGCCGCCCGGTCACCCGGCTCACGGCCTCGGCCACCTGTCCGGACTGGGCCATGGCGAGTTTGCTGCGCCGTGTTCCCAGCCTCAGTGCCTTCTCACTCATGCCGGCCCTCGGTTCTTGTCGGTGGTGCTGTCCTCGGCGCGGAAGACGGCGGCCACCGTCTCCTGGTCGAGGTCGAACAGGGTGCGCAGGGCGTCCGCGTACCCGGCGCCGCCGGGTTCGGCCGCGAGCTGCTTGACCCGTACGGTCGGCGCGTGCAGCAGCTTGTCGACGACGCGCCGCACGGTCTGGGTGATCTCCGCCCGGTGCCTGTCGTCGAGGCCGGGCAGCCGGCCCTCCAGCCGCGCGATCTCACCGGCGACCACGTCGGCGGCCATGGCGCGCAGGGCGATGACGGTCGGCGTGATGTGCGCGGCGCGCTGCGCGGCGCCGAACGCGGCGACCTCGTCGGAGACGATCCGGCGGACCTGGTCCACGTCGGACGCCATGGGGGCGTCGGCGGAGGCCTCGGCGAGCGACTCGATGTCGACCAGTCGCACCCCGGCGAGCCGGTGCACGGCGGCGTCGATGTCCCGCGGCATCGCGAGGTCCAGCAGGAACAGGCCCGGCTCGGGGCGCGGCGGCTCGGCCACCGGCTCCGGCCTGCGGCGCTCGGGGATACGGCCGACGGTGGCGGCGGTCGCGGCGAGCGCGGTGATCAGCTCGGCGTCGGCCTCGGGTGTGCGCCGTGCGCCTTCGCGGCGGACGGCGGAACCCCCGGCCCAGGCGGCGTGCTGCTCCAGCGTCGCCGCGTCCATCCCGGCGACCGCTGCCTCGCCCATGACGGAGAAGCCGGGCTGTACGGCGGTCAGGTCGAGGGGGCAGGACTCCTCGGCGGGCGCCGGCCGGCGCACGTCGGTCCCGCGCGGGGCGTCCGCGGCGATCCGCTCGGCGGGGGCGCCGGTGCGGCCCTCGACGGCGGCGGCGACGGCCTCGGCGTCCAGGACCAGGCTGGTGGCGCCGGTACAGGAGACGACGACGTCGGCACGTGTCAGCTCGGCCGGCACCGATTCCATCGGTACCGCCCGGGCCACCACGGCCGGGCCTTCGGCGTCTTTGGCCTCCCCGAGGATCTGCGCGAGCCGCTCCGCCCGGTCGAAGGTCCGGTTGGCGACGACGACCTCGGCGACCCCGGCCCGCGCGAGCGTGGCCGCGGCCAGCGAGGACATCGACCCGGCGCCGATCACCAGCGCCCGGCGGCCGCGTGCCCAGCCGGCGACGTCGGCGCCCGCGGCGAGCTGCTCCAGGCCGAAGGTGACCAGGGACTGCCCGGCGCGGTCGATGCCGGTCTCGGAGTGGGCGCGCTTGCCGACCCTGAGGGACTGCTGGAACAGGTCGTTCATCAGCCGGCCCGCGCTGTGCATGTCCTGCGAGCGGGCCAGGGAGTCCTTGATCTGGCCGAGGATCTGGCCCTCGCCGACGACCATCGAGTCCAGCCCGCACGCCACCGAGAACAGGTGGTGCACGGCCCGGTCCTCGTAGTGCACATAGAGATACGGGGTGAGCTCGTCGAGCCCCACCCCGCTGTGCCGGGCGAGCAGCGTGGACAGCTCGGCGACCCCGGCGTGGAACTTGTCCACGTCGGCGTAGAGCTCGATGCGGTTGCAGGTGGCCAGCACCGCGGCCTCGCTCGCCGGTTCGGCGGCGACGGTGTCCTGGAGCAGCTTGACCTGGGCGTCCGCGCTCAGCGCGGCCCGCTCCAGCACGCTGACCGGGGCGCTGCGGTGGCTCAGTCCGACGACGAGGACGCTCATGCCGGCATCACGGCGGGTACGTCCCCGTCGGGTCCCTGCTCGGCGGCCTGCTTGCGGGCGGCGGCCGGGGCCGCGGCCTCGGCGGCGCTCTCCTCGCCGGCCTTGCGCTGCTCGTGGAAGGCGAGGATCTGCAGCTCGATGGAGAGGTCGACCTTGCGCACGTCGACCCCGTCCGGAACGGTCAGGACGGTCGGCGCGAAGTTGAGGATGGAGGTGACTCCGGCGGCCACCAGCCGGTCGCAGACCTGCTGGGCGGCGCCGGCGGGCGTCGCGATCACGCCGATGGACACGCCGTTGTCCTCGATGATCTTCTCGAGTTCGTCGGTGTGCTGCACGGGGATACCGGCGACCGGCTTGCCGGCCATGGCCGGATCGGCGTCGATGAGCGCGGCGACGCGGAAGCCGCGGGAGGCGAAACCGCCGTAGTTCGCGAGGGCGGCGCCGAGGTTACCGATACCGACGATCACCACGGGCCAGTCCTGGGTCAGGCCCAGCTCTCGGGAGATCTGGTAGACGAGGTACTCGACGTCGTACCCCACACCGCGGGTCCCGTAGGAGCCGAGGTAGGAGAAGTCCTTGCGCAGTTTCGCGGAGTTGACGCCCGCGGCCGCCGCGAGTTCCTCCGAGGAGACCGTGGGCACCGAACGCTCGGAGAGCGCGGTGAGGGCTCGGAGGTACAGCGGAAGCCTGGCGACGGTGGCCTCGGGAATCCCTCGGCTACGGGTCGCCGGTCGGTGAGTTCGGCCAGTTGCCACGGTGCTCCTGCGGGTAGAGCGGGGCTGTAGGCGGTCATATGTCCCCGGACCGCCCCGTCGACAGCAGGCTATGTCTTTGTGAACGCGTGCACAAAGATGGTGTCCGATTTGCCCGGCCAACGTGACCGGGGTCACGCGCCCCCGGCGCACCTGCGGGGAACCGGCGCACACCAGCGCTCGTTCCTTGCGTCCTGGGGGCAAAACCGCACACTCTCCTCAACGATCCATGCCCCCGGGTCCTGCTCACCGTCGATCCTAAGTGACTTTCCGGACGACTTGGACTGGTCGGTCAGTGACTTGTTCCTCAAGCGGGGCTCGACCGTGTGCGGTGTCACTCGGTGAGGGCCCGGCGCAGGCGGTCCTCGTTCACGCGCCAGAAGGTGTGCTGCTCACCGTCGACCAGGACAACCGGGATCTGCTCCCAGTACTGACGGTGCAGCTCCGCGTCCTCGTCGATGTCCTTCTGCTCCCAGGGCACACCGAGTTCCGCGCACACCTTCTCGATCACGGCCGCCGCGTCGTCGCACAGATGACACCCCGGCTTGCGGATGAGGGTGACGAGCCGGTCCTGCGGTGCCCTGGAGGCCGCCTTGCGGCGAAAAATGGGACTCATACCGGCCATTGTTTAACGACGCGGTCGCGGAGAGTTCACAGCCTCCAAACCTCGGAGGTCCGGCGGCTCGGAACGGAATGGCTATGCTCACGCCATGGCCGCTCTCGGATGGCTCACTTCCCGTAAGCGCTCCGCCACGGCGCGGAGCGTGCTGGCAGGCGAGGCCTCGGCCGAAGCCGCGCGCAAGTCGGTGCCCGAAGCCCAGGTGGAGGAGAAGGCGTCACCGGAGGAGCCGGCGTTCCCGGTCCTCGGCGACGACAGGGCCGCGGCCTTCTTCGACCTCGACAACACCGTGATGCAGGGCGCCTCGCTCTTCCACTTCGGGCGCGGGCTGTACAAGCGGAAGTTCTTCGAGACCAGCGACCTGGTGCGGTTCGCCTGGCAGCAGGCCTGGTTCCGGCTGGCGGGCAGCGAGGACCCCGAGCACATGCAGGACGCCCGCGACTCCGCCCTCTCCATCGTGCAGGGCCATCGCGTCGCCGAGCTCCAGTCCATCGGCGAGGAGATCTACGACGAGTACATGGCCGAGCGCATCTGGCCCGGCACCCGCGCCCTCGCCCAGGCCCACCTCGACGCGGGCCAGAAGGTGTGGCTCGTCACCGCGGCCCCGGTGGAGATCGCCCAGGTCATCGCCCGCCGCCTGGGCCTGACGGGTGCGCTGGGCACGGTGGCCGAGTCGGTGGACGGCGTCTACACCGGCAAGCTGGTGGGCGAACCCCTGCACGGCCCCGCCAAGGCCGAGGCGGTACGCGCCCTGGCGGCCGCCGAGGGCCTGGACCTCGGCCGCTGCGCCGCCTACAGCGACAGCCACAACGACATCCCCATGCTCTCCCTGGTCGGCCACCCCTACGCCATCAACCCGGACACCAAGCTCCGCAAACACGCCCGGACCCAGGACTGGCGCCTGCGCGACTACCGCACGGGCCGCAAGGCCGCCAAGGTCGGCATCCCCGCCGCCGCGGGCGTGGGCGCGGTGGCCGGCGGCACAGCAGCAGCCATCGCCCTGAGCAGACGCCGCCGCTGACACAGCCGCCGCGGCTGCGCACCGCCCGTCGCTGCGGGCATGCGTGCCGCTGAGGGCGGCACGGGTGGGCGCCGGGGCGCCCCCTCCGGAGGAGGCGCCCCGCTGACGCCGAGCCGCGAAACGCCCCACCCCGCCACAACCGGACAGCCCCGAGCAAACTCACTGCGGCCCGACCCCACCCCACCACGCAGCAAGTTGTCCGCGCCCTGCCACAACACGCCCCGCATCCATCCCGAATACGAGCCAAACCGATCAACAATCTGTCACTCTGCGCCACCCGACCGAGCGCCAATGGGTTACAGAAGCGACGTAATCGATGATTTGAGCAACTCGGTGTAGCAGGGCCTGCACGAAGCGTTATTCTCCTCAGACGCAAACCGGTACCTCTCCGTCGCTACGACGGGTGAACGGTCCCGCACTGCACGTGATGGAAGCTCTGCCTCTGGGAGTCCCGTGTACCCACACGTCGGGGTTGACGCCTCGGGCCTGGCTACGCTGCGCGCAACGGTCCTCGACCTGTTGCGCGGCTTCGTCCCCACCGCGTACGCCGTCCCCGCCTTCGCCACCGCGCCCGCCGGCCCGTGCTACGCACTGGCCGAGAGCGGCGCCGCGGTCGGCAGACGAGGACGCTCCGGCGCCGCCACCACCGCACGCCGCCCGGCCGCAGACAGTGACAGCGCCCGGATGATGGACCTAGTCGAACGCGCCCAGGCCGGCGAGACCGAGGCGTTCGGCCGGCTCTACGACCAGTACAGCGACACCGTCTACCGGTACATCTACTACCGCGTCGGCGGCAAGGCGACCGCCGAGGACCTGACGAGCGAGACGTTCCTGCGCGCCCTGCGCCGCATCGGCACGTTCACCTGGCAGGGCCGCGACTTCGGCGCGTGGCTCGTCACCATCGCCCGCAACCTCGTCGCCGACCACTTCAAGTCCAGCCGCTTCCGGCTGGAGGTCACCACCGGCGAGATGCTCGACGCCAACGAGGTCGAGCGCTCCCCGGAGGACTCCGTCCTGGAGTCCCTGTCCAACGCCGCGCTGCTGGACGCCGTACGCCGGCTCAACCCCCAGCAGCAGGAGTGCGTGACCCTCCGCTTCCTCCAGGGACTGTCCGTCGCGGAGACCGCCCGGGTCATGGGCAAGAACGAGGGCGCCATCAAGACCCTCCAGTACCGCGCCGTCCGTACGCTCGCCCGGCTGCTCCCGGACGACGCGCGCTGACCCCCATCCACCGCCACCCTGAGTGACGACAACTCACGGCGAGTGAAAGTCCGTTGACTTCTCGATCCGATCATCCGCCGTCCGTAACCCAAGTGCCGCGCCGCTCGTTGTGCGGGATGCAGGCTCCCTGTGGTCACGCCCGAACCGAGCCCGATCACCCGATCGGTTGGCAGCGGTCGCGGGCGTGCAACCCCAAGGATCCCCAGGGAGTCGACCGTCATGACGAGAGGAGGTGCCGCCAGTGATCGCGAACGTATCGGCGCACCGGCGGGCGAACGCCTTCGCCCAGGCCCTGGAGGAACAGTCCGACCGGGGCCCGGCGGCCGATCAGTCCGAGGCACCGGCTCCGGCACCCGCGCGGCAGACCGAACCGGGAAGCCTGCTGGCACTCGCCGCCGGACTGGGTGAACTGCCCAAGCCGGTGCTGGACCCGGAGGTCAAGGTCGTCCAGCGGGCCCAACTGGTGGCCGCCATGGAGGCCATGCTCCGGGCGGGCACCGCGGGAGGCGAGGCGACGGACCCTTCGATGCCCGAGCAGCGTCGGGCCAAGGGCGCACACCGGGCGACATCGCTCGGCAAGTTCCGGCCCCGCACCCGGCTGGCCAAGGGCCTCACCGCGGGCGGACTGAGCGTGGGCGTTGCCGCGGGCGCGTTCGGCGGAGTCGCCGCTGCCAGCTCCGACGCCCTGCCGGGTGACTCGCTCTACGGCCTCAAGCGCGGCATCGAGGACTTCAAGCTCAACGTCCTGGCCGACGGGAACATCGAGCGCGGCGAGGTCTATCTCGACCACGCCTCCACCCGCCTCAGCGAAGCCCGCCGGCTGATGGAGCGCGGCCGCAGCGGTCCCCTCGACCACGAGTCGCTCGGCGAGGTCCGCCGCGCGCTCTCCGGCATGCGGCACGACGCCGCCGAGGGCCACCGCCTGTTGCACGAGGCGTACGAACGCGACCCCGACTCGCTGGGCCCCATCCAGGCGCTCTCCGCCTTCTCGCGCTCCCACCGCGAGGTCTGGGGTGCCCTGCGCGACCGGCTGCCCGTGCAGCTCGGGGACGTGAGCCAGGAAGTGTCGTCGGTCTTCGACGCCATAGACCAGGAGGTCGCCCCGCTGGAGTCCCTCCTCCCGCAGTCGCCCGCCCAGGGCGGCGGCACGGGCGAGGGCGGCCGGCAGGGCGGTGGCCCGTCGGTGTCCACCGGCAGCTCGGGCACCGGCCGTTCCGCCGCGCCCAGCGCGGGCAGCAGCGCCCCGGACAACCACCGCGGCACCGGCGGCCCGAGCAGGTCGGCGGGCTCCGACTCCGACGAGGGCCTCCTCGGCGGCGGCACCGGAGGTCTCCTCGACCCGCCGCAGAGCACCGGCACCGCGTCCCCGTCCCAGAGCAAGACGCCCACCGCGGAACCGGACGTCACGCTGCCGCCGCTCCTCCCGGGCCTGCTGCCCGGCCTGGGCATCGACAGCCAGGACGCCGAGTAGCGCCGCGGCGCGCCGCCACAGCGACGAGGGCGCCCCTTCTCTTCGGAGGAGGGGCGCCCTCGTCGTCGTACCGGCTCGATCAGGTCCTGGACGGGGCCGGTCAGGTCCTGGTCGTCAGAAGAACACCGACCTGCGCTGGACCAGCAGCTTGTACAGGGTGTGCTGGATCTGTTCACGGACCTGGTCGGTCAGGTTGAACATCAGCATCGGGTCCTCGGCGGCCTCCGGCGGGTAGCCGTCCGTGGGGATGGGCTCGCCGAACTGGATCGTCCACTTCGTCGGCAGCGGGATCGCGCCGAGCGGGCCCAGCCACGGGAAGGTCGGGGTCAGCGGGAAGTACGGGAAGCCGAGAACCCGCGCCAGGGTCTTGGCGTTGCCGATCATCGGGTAGATCTCCTCGGCCCCGACGATCGAGCACGGGATGATCGGAGCGCCCTTGCGCAGCGCCGTCGAGACGAACCCGCCCCGGCCGAAGCGCTGGAGCTTGTAGCGCTCGCTGAACGGCTTGCCGATGCCCTTGAAGCCCTCCGGCATCACCCCGACCAGCTCGCCCTGCCCCAGCAGCCGCTCGGCGTCCTCCGCGCAGGCCAGGGTGTGCCCCAGCTTGCGCGCGAGCTCGTTGACCACCGGCAGCACGAAGACCAGGTCCGCGGCGAGCAGCCGCAGATGCCGGCCCGCCGGATGGTGGTCGTGCACCGCGACCTGCATCATCAGGCCGTCCAGCGGAAGCGTGCCGGAGTGGTTGGCGACGATCAGCGCGCCGCCCTCGGCCGGGATGTTCTCCAGCCCCTTCGCCTCGACCCGGAAGTATGTGTCGTACACCGGACGCAGCAGGGACATCAGGACCTGGTCGGTGAGCTCCTCGTCGTAGCCGAAGTCGTCGACCTCGTAGTCCCCGGTGAGCCGACGGCGCAGGAACGCCAGGCCGCTCGCCACGCGCCGCTCCAGGCCTCCGGGGCCCTCCTCGGGCCGCGGCGGCGTCGACTCCGTCACCTCCTCAGGTGTCACCGGGGCATCGTCCCCCGCCGCCGCCCTGGTGTGCAGGGGCTGGACCTCGTGCACCGGCGCCGCCTGCGCGCCCTTGAGCCTGCTCCCCCCGCCACGGCGCCGCGCGGGCCGCTGCACGGCACCCCCGCGGGACCGGTCGTCGTCGAACGGAATGACCTTGGCGTCCGCCATCGTTGCTGCGCTCCTCAGTTGGCGCTCTGCGTCGGGGAGTGGCCGCCGCCCGCGAAGGGCAGCGCGGCGATCCGGTCCACGGCCCCCGCGACGGCCTCGGGCGGCAGCAGCCCGGGGCCGCGGCCGCGTACGAAGTCCGCGAAGGTCTCGGCGGTGGTGTACTTCGGCTGGAATCCCAGTGTCTCGCGCATCTGCGCCGTCGACACGACCCGGCCGTGGGTGAGCAGCCGGATCTGCTCGGGCGAGAAGTCCGTCACCCCCAGCGTACGCACGGCCGTACCGGCCCAGGTGACGGCGGGCAGCAGCAGCGGCACCGTGGGGCGGCCCAGGCGGCGCGCGCACTGCGAGAGGAGCAGGACGCCGTCGCCGGCGACGTTGAAGGTGCCGCTGTTGAGCGTGCCGCGCCTGGGCTCGTGCGAGGCGATCCGCAGCACCTCGATCACATCGTCCTCGTGCACGAACTGCAGCCGCGGGTCGTAGCCGAAGACGGTCGGCAGGACCGGCAGCGAGAAGTACGAGGCGAGCGGCGAGTCGGCGCTCGGGCCGAGGATGTTGGCGAACCGCAGCACGCACACCGCGACGTCCGGCCTGCGGCGGGCGAAACCGCGCACATAGCCCTCGACCTCCACGGCGTCCTTCGCGAAGCCGCCGCTGGGCAGCGACTTGGCCGGGGTCGTCTCGGTGAAGACGGCCGGGTCGCGCGGCGCCGAGCCGTACACGTTCGTACTGGACTTCACCACCAGGCGCTTCACCGTCGGGGACTTCTGGCAGGCGCCCAGCAGCTGCATCGTGCCGATGACGTTGGTCTCCTTGACCGTGGTCCGGCTGCCGCTGCCCAGCGCGGTCGCGGTGACGTCCATGTGGACGACCGTGTCGGCGCCCGTCTCGGCGAGCACCCGCGCGATGGTGGGCTGGCGGATGTCGGCCCGGATGAAGTCCGCGCCGCCCAGATGGTGCTCGGGTGGCACCGCGTCCACGGCGATGACCCGGTCCACATCGGGGTCACGCTGGATCCGTCGTACGAACCGGCCGCCCAGCCGTCGGGCCACTCCGGTGACGAGCACGACCTTGCCCAAGTTCAGCGCCTTCCTTCGGCCTCACGGTTCTCTGGCTCGTACCCTGCCGTGTTCCCCCCGTGCGGCCAACCTAGCGGGTCGATGTTGCGCTGTGATGACCCCCCGATGCGTGACGTGACGAGAAAGTGCGGTCGTACCACCATGCGGGCGGGGGTGGGGGTGTGTGCGTATGCATGTGGATCGGGCGGGGGCGGTTTCGTGCTCCCAAGGTGGTCTCGGCCGTCCGGGTGGGGGTTCGGGGCCGTGCGGGGCTGTCGGGGGCCGTTCGGGGACGTGGAGCGTCTCCGGCGGGGCTGTCGGTGGCCGTTCGGAGGCGTGGAGCGTCTCCGGACATGCGTGTGGCCCCCCACCAGATGGGTGGGGGGCCACAGCCACGCCATGCCGGCCTGCCACTGCAAGTGGCGGCCCGCGGCGCTTACTTCTTGTTGCGACGCTGAACGCGCGTGCGCTTGAGCAGCTTGCGGTGCTTCTTCTTGGCCATCCGCTTGCGCCGCTTCTTGATAACAGAGCCCACGACTACCCTCGCTCACTTCTCATCACTCGGTGTTTGGGCGCCATGGGCCCACACGACCTACGAGGGGCTAGCCTACCCGCCCGAGCGCTGAGGTCGTAATCGAGGTGAGCGAGGAGATCCACAAGCGACCGGTATTGCCCTGCCATGCCCGGAACGGATCTCCTCGCGGAGGGGTCGTCAGGCGGTTTCCACCCCCACGTAACTGTCACGCAGGTATTCGTGTACCGCTTGCTCCGGGACGCGGAAGGACCGCCCCACCCGGATCGCGGGCAGATGACCACTGTGCACCAGCCGGTACACGGTCATCTTCGACACTCGCATCACCGAAGCGACTTCCGCCACGGTGAGAAACTGAACCTCGTTCAGAGGCCTCTCGCCAGCTGCAGCCATGACACACCTGAACCTTCCGCACTCGACGGCCACCGGCTTCCCCTTCCGGTGACTCTTCGTCGTTGCGTGCTCACTCCCCAATGTAGGGGCGGGTGATGCGAGTGGGGAAGAGGTGCACCCATCGGCGGCCTACTGTGACAGACACGCTCGATTGAGTACGTAGCGCGTAAGCGGGCGGTAGTAAGCGGACCGCACAGCGTCATCAAGTGGAACGGCCACGGATACGACGCCCTCGGCCTCGCCCACGAAGAGCGCCGGGTCGTCGGCGTCGGCCAGTCCGATGGCCTCGAACCCCAGCTGACCTGCTCCGCAGACCCAGCCGTGGTCTCCGATCACCAGCTCCGGGAGCGGGCCGCCGGCCTCCGCGGCGGCGGCGAGCGCGGTACGAACCGGCAGTGGTGAGTGCGTGTGTGCGCCGGTCGCACAACCGGGGCTCCCGGGGCGGGACTTCCGGACCAGCGCGACTCCTCGTACGTAGTCGAGGGTGTGGGTGCGTAGGCCGAACCGGGTCGTTATGTCGATACAGCGACCCGTCGCCGGGGTGAGGACAACACAGCCTGCTGTCGACAAAGCGTCTGCGAGGGTGGCGTAGAAGCCCAGCAGGCGGTGGGGGTGACCGGTGCCGAGCAGCACGGGTGCCCTTCGCCTGGCGGCGGCGCCGACCCGGTCCGCGAACGCGTCCAGCGCGGTGAGTGTGCGGTGCGGGTCGATCACATCATGCCCGGAAGTGCGGGCCGGATCGGCCGAAACTCCGCACTTCTCCGCCATGAGTGCGATCAACTCCCGCATTCCCCAAGTGCATTCGGGGTCGAGACCGATCAGCACGCGGGGGTCGCGGGCGGCGAACAGGCGGTAGCTCCGCAGGCTCTCCTCCCGTGACGTCGCCACCGTCCCGGCGATCCGGGCAGCGAGAAGATGCTCACGCAGGGCACGGCGGCTCACCATGACGGTGATGGTGACGCCTCCCGCCCCACCCCGCGCCCCGAACCCCGGAACTGCGCACGGTTGGCGTAACGACGGGGGTGCCTGCGGCGGCCTGCTCGCGTTCGGTGGGGGTGCGCGTAGCGCGTTGCGTGGGTGGGTGGTGCGGGGCGTGTGCCTGCGGCGGCCCGCTCGTGTCCGGTGGGGGTGGGCGTAGCGTCTTGCGTGGGTGGGTGGTGCGGGGCGTGTGCCTGCGGCGGCCCGCTCGCGTTCGGTGGGGGTGGGCGTAGCGTCTTGCGTGGGTGGGTGGTGCGGGGCGTGTGCCTGCGGCGGCCCGCTCGCGTTCGGTGGGGGTGGGCGTAGCGCGTTGCGTGGGTGGGTGGTGCGGGGCCGGGGCGGGGGGTGTCCGTCCTCGGTCCGCCGATCCGGTCCCTTGCGGGGGTTCTGGTGTTTGACGGCGGCCGCTGCGGGCGGACACCCCCCGCCCCGTCCCCTTGCCGCCGTACGCGGCTTCCCGTCGCCCGTCGCCCGTCGCCCGTCCCCTTGCCGCCGTACGCGCCTTCCCGTCGCCCGTCGCCCGTCCCCTTGCCGCCGTACGCGGCTTCCCGTCGCCCGTCGCCCGCCGCCTTGCCGCCGTACGCGCCTTCCCGTCGCCTGTCGCCTGGGGCCGCGCGCCGCCGCCGCGGGCATGCGTGCCGCCAGGGGCGGCACGGGTGGGCGGGGCGGCACCTCGTCGCGCCGAGCTGCGCACCGCCCCGCCCTCAAGCCCCCACCGGGCAGCACAACGTCAGCGCCGAGCCATGAAAGCCACCAGCCGCCCCCTACGCCAACAACCCCCGTAGGGGGAACACCGCCCGCCGCGCGGCAAGCACCGCCTGGTCCAGCCGGTCGGCGGGGTCGTACCCGCCCTCCCAGTCGGCCCACGAGACAGGCCACCGCCCATCAGTCATCCGCAGAGGCCCCAACTGCCGCGTACGAGCGAACACCTCCTGCCGCCAGCTCTCAGGAACCACCGTCTCCGGCGCGATCTCCCGCCCCGCGGCGATCCCCACAAGATGCGTCCAGGACCGAGGCACCACGTCCACCACCGCGTACCCACCCCCACCGAGCGCGACCCACCGCCCGTCGGCGTACTCGTGCGCCAGCGAATGACAGGCCACCTGAACCGCCCGCTGCGCGTCCAGCGACACGGCGAGATGGGCGAGAGGATCCTCGAAGTGCGTGTCGGCCCCGTGCTGGGTCACCAGCACCTGCGGCCGGAAGTCGGCGATCAGCTCGGGCACCACGGCATGGAAGGCCCGCAGCCACCCCGCGTCCCCCGTCCCCGCGGGCAGCGCCACGTTCACCGCGCTCCCCTCCGCGGACGCCGCCCCCGTCTCCTCGGGCCACCCGGTCTGCGGGAAGAGCGTCCGCGGATGTTCGTGCAGCGAGATCGTCAGCACCCTGGGGTCCTCCCAGAACGCCGCCTGCACCCCGTCCCCGTGGTGCACGTCGACATCGACGTACGCCACCCGCTCCGCACCCAGCTCCAGCAGCCGCGCGATCGCGAGCGAGGCGTCGTTGTAGACGCAGAACCCCGCCGCCGCCCCGGGCATCGCGTGATGCAGCCCGCCCGCGAAGTTCACCGCGTGCGCCGCCTCCCCGCGCCACACGGCCTCCGCCGCCTCCACGGACATCCCCGCGATCAGCGCGGAGACGTCGTGCATCCCGGCGAACGCCGGATCGTCCAGCGTCCCGATCCCGTACGACCCGTCCGCCGCCCCGGGATCGAGCGACGCCGCCTTCACGGCCTGGATGTAGTCCTCGCGGTGGACCAGCCGCAGCGTCGACTCGCCCGCCGGCTTCGCCGCCACGACCTCCACCTCACGGTCGAGCCCGAACGCGTCGATCAATCGCCGGGTCAGGGCCAGCCGGACCGGATCCATCGGATGCCCCGGCCCGAAGTCATACCCCGTTACTGCCTCGTCCCACATCAGCTGTGCGCGGCCGCTCATGCCCGCCACCGTATCGGTCCGGTTGAGCGGCGAACGACCGGGCATACCCGAGCGTCACCAGCACCAACACCATCGGCACCAGCATCGCCCCGCGGTAGCTCCACGCGTCCCCGAGCGCGCCCACCAACGGCGAACCGATCAGGAACCCCACGTAGTTGAAGACGTTCAGCCGCGCGACAGCCGCGTCGGAGGCCCCCGGGAACATCCGCCCCGCCGCCGCGAACGTCTGCGGCACCAGCACACACAGACCCAGCCCCACCAGCGTGAATCCGAGCAGCCCCAGCCCCGCCCCCGGCGCCGCCGCCACCACGGCGAACCCGCCCGCGGCCACCAGCGTCCCGCCCCGTACGACCGCCGCGGCCCCGAACCGCCGCACCCCGAAGTCCCCCAGCGCCCGCCCCACGAGCGTGGTCACCATGTACACGTTGTACGGAAGCGTCGCCGCCTGCTCCGAGCTGCCGAGGACGTCCTGGAGATATTTCGCACTCCAGTTGGACACCGTCGAGTCCCCGATGTACGCGAACGTCATCACCAGACACAGCGGCAGCAGCAGCTTGAAGGCCACACCCCGGTCGCCGCCCTCACCGCCCTTCGCGGCCGGGCCGCCGTCCCCGTCGACGTACCACCGGCTTCCCACCAGGCACAGCGGCACCAGCAGGCACACCACCGGCAGATACGACGCCCACAGCGTCAGCTCCCAGTGCGCGCCCGTCCACGCCAGCGACGCCCCGAGAATCCCGCCCAGGCTGTACGCCGCGTGAAACCCGAGCATGATGCTGCGCCCGTACGCCCGCTGGAGGCTCACCCCGAGCATGTTCATCGAGGCGTCCAGCGCACCGACGGCCAGCCCGAAAACCGCCAGCGAAACGGCCAGTTCGGCCATACGGTCCCCGGCCCCGACCCCGAGCAGCGCCAGGAGCACAACGGGCTGGGACCACCGCAGCACCACGCCGGCCGGTACGCGCCTCACCAGCCACTCGGTCCCCACGCTCCCCGCGCCGGCCAGCACCGGCACGGCCGCGAGGAAGGCGGGCAGCAGCGCGTCGGAGACCCCGTACCGGTCCTGGATGGCCGGAATGCGCGTCACGAGCAGAGCGAAGACGACACCCTGCGCGAAGAACCCGAACGCCAGCGAGGCCCTGCCGCGGCGCAGCACATCAGTCATGGCGGGCAGCGTAGGGCCCCGTGGTCCGCCTGGATACGGGGAAGTTGAACTTTGCTCAGCTTTGGATCTCCCAGCTTTGGATCCCTATCCGAGCAGCCCGTCCAGTTCGGCCATGCAGGAGAACAGCCCGGTCGCCGCCGCCAGCTTCGCGGCCGGGGTCATCGCCGTGAATCCGTACACGTCCATCCCCGCCGCCACGGCCGCCCGGACGCCCAGCGGGCTGTCCTCCACGACCACACAGCGCTCGGGCGCCACGCCCATCCGCTCCGCCGCGTGGAGGAACAGGTCCGGCGCCGGCTTCCCTCGCCCCACGTCCTGCGAGCTGAAGATCCGCCCGTCCTCGAACCAGCGGTCCAGCCCCGTCGTCCGGTGCCCCACCCGGATCCGCTCATGGCTCCCCGAGGACGCCACGCAGTAAGGCACCCCGTTCTCGGCCAGCCACGCGAGGACCTCCGCGGCCCCGTCCACCGGCTTCAGCTCCCGCTCGAACGCCTCGAACACCCGCCCGTGGAAGACGTCATCGAACTCCGCCGGCAGCCGCTGCCCCGTCCGCTCCTCGATCAGATCGTGGATCCTGTGCATCGCGGACCCCATGTAGTCCCGGATGGAGTCCTCGTACGTCGTCGGATGACCCACCTCGGTCAGGTACTCGGCCAGCAGGCGGTTGGATATGGGCTCACTGTCGACGAGCACACCGTCGTTGTCGAAGATGACGAGGTCATAGCGCATACCTGGAGCCTAAACGCAGAAAACCCCCGTACCGGTTTACGGTACGGGGGTTTTCTCCAATAATTGTTCGGCGGCGTCCTACTCTCCCACAGGGTCCCCCCTGCAG
>NZ_JBIALD010000020.1:0-158534 GCF_042873115.1 Streptomyces sp. NPDC005017
CCCTCCGCCACACCGCCCGAAACCACCTGCGGCCCCTCACCGCCCTCGGCCTGGCATGACGAACCCGGACACAACATCACTTCTCAAAGACCCTGACGGTCCTCAACCTGTCCGAGGCCCCGGACCCGACGGCCGAGGGAGGAGGTCAGGGGCCTCGCCTGCCCGTGAACGAGCCCGCGCCTCACTGCGGCAGCCTGTTGCCTCCGAGGAGCTGGTAACCCTGGGCGGGCAGGCCGAACAGCGACGTGGTGAACACCTGGCTGCCGCGTCCGGCCGGCCGGACGGCGCCGCCCGGCAGCACCCGGACGGCACCCGCGTAGCCGTCCTCGCCGACCGCCGAGACGAGCAGTTCGGGGCGGCCGTCACGGTTCAGATCGCCCGCGGTGACCGACCCGAACCACATGTCCATGCCGCGCGCCGATGGCGTGGCGCCCCGAGCGCGGTGAACGGGCCGTTGAAGGTCTGGGTGAGGTTCCGGCCGCCGACGGTCACCAGACTGGTCGAGGAGGTTCCCTTGCCCGCGGCCGTCACACCCCGGCCGAACATGTCGAAGTCGCGGGGCGTCGGCATCAGCCGCCCGGACACCAGACCGGACCCGCTGCCCCACAGGCGAGTGACCCGCGGCTCGGCTCATGGCTGCGGTCCCTGATTCCGGGCCTGCCCGGGATGGGAGCGGCACCCCGGCCGCGCCGCTCTGCCCTCCGGGAACGGAAACTTTCCGCCTCCCTGTCGCGTTACCGGGAACGACCTGATCGTTCGATGTGTGACACGACGGCGGCGCCGTCGACGGGAGCAGTGAGCAACGCATGGCCATGGTGGGTCTGTTCTGGATCGCCGAGGGCGACGTGTACGTGGGAGCGAAGCCGTCCGGTCTGGGCCGCGGGGTACGCCTGACCCCTGAGGGCGTGCTCGCGCTCGGCGACGGGCGGTCCCGCCTCTTCCTGTGGGAGGACGTACACGCCCTGACGGTGGGGGACGTGCCGGTGAAGACGCTGAGGCGGCAGGTCGGCGCGGCGACGGGCCTGGCTCTGAGCACGGTGATCAACCTTGCCGCGCCCGAGGGCGGCGCCACCGAGGAGGCCCCGCCGCTCATGACCGTATGGCTGGAATCGGGCGCCGAGACACATGGGTTGCCGACGTACTCCGCCGCGGCCGTCGGCTACACCCAGACCGAGGTCGACCTCTCCCGCGCCCTCCTGACCCACCTCACGGAGGGAGCCGCCACGATGGCCACGGCCCTGACGGCGATGTCGGAGTGGGGCCGCGCCCGGGAGGGCGGATCGCCTCGGAGGGCGGAGCGGGAGGAGTTGTTGCGGGGGTGGGTCGGCTAGGTTCCTCCCCTGGCGGATGAACCAGCAGGTGTCTTCCTCCGGCCGGACAGGTCGTCTCTCCGGCGGCCCTGTCATCCCTCGTTCCGGCCGGCCCGGTCATCCCTCGCTCCGGCAACGCGTCGCCCGAAGCCGGAGAAGTCCCGGCCAGCCGCCCTCCTCACCCCTTGATGACCACCGCTCGTACGGCTCCGCGCGGGGCTGCGGCGCGAGACCGCCGCCCCTCACGGCGGCTGGACGCGACGCCCCAGCCTGCGGCCGTAGTCGTGGCACGGGGCTTCGATGTAACGGTAGGTCAGGACGCACAGGGGCAGCAGCACGACGAAGAAGGCGACTTCCAGGAGCAGGTTGTCCTGCCATCGCCGGGCGATGGTGCCGGCGATCACCGCGAGCAGCACCGGGTGCACCAGATAGACCGAGTAACTGATCACTCCCAGTCCGGTCAGCGGTCGCGGCAGGCGTCGACGGCGCAGGGCCAGGCCGATGCCGAAGGTGAGCACGGCCAGGAGGAACGCCAGGATCCACCCACGCCGGGTGAACAGGTCCCCGTCGCCGTACCGGTAGGCGCTCCACACCCCGCAGGCGACCACCACCAGCGCCGCGCCCACCGCGTGCCACCAGGGGCTCTGGCCGTGCTCGGCCTGGTGGACGGCGGTGCCGAGGAACATGACGGCGAGGATCATCAGGCTCTCCCACAGGGGGACCGTGCCGTTGCAGACCAGAACGAGCGCCAGGACCCCGCCCAGCACGCCCCCGAACACGCGAAGCGCGGGCGTCGTGGCGCTCGCGCAGCAGATGGCGGCCACCATGCCGACCGAACCGAACGCGATCAGGGGGCCGACGCCGACCAGGTCCGACAGAGCGGAGCCGCGCAGTGTCACCCCCACGGTGACACTCACGGCCGCGAGCCCGGCCAGGACCGCGGCGACCGTCCCGGACCGCCGCACCCGCAGGGTGAACAGGGCGACGACCAGCAGGTAGAAGGCCATCTCGTACGACAGCGTCCACAGCACCAGCAGGAGACTGGGAGTCCCGAGCAGCTCCTGGAGCAGGGTGACGTGGGCGACGGCCAGCGCTCCGGCGCCCTCCGCCCCCAGGTCACGGATCCTCGCGACGCCGAGCAGGCCGAGAGCGAGGGTCACGACCACCACGGCCGCCCACAGCGGGTAGACGCGGAACACCCTCACGATCCAGAACGTCCTTACGCAGCCGCGGCGTTCGAGGGAGGCGGGGATGATGTAGCCGCTCACGAGGAAGAACACCAGGATGCCGTACCGGCTGGTGTTGAACTCCGGCATCAGATCCTGCCGGAACTCCGGCATGAAGGTCGCGGAGGAGTGGTCGAACGCCACGACGAATGCCGCGATGCCCCGCAGGGCGTCCAGCCAGCCCAGCCGCGCCGGACCGGTGACAGTGGACACAGACGGCAGTCGCATGAGTACTTAGGGTAATCGCGAGAGGGTCGGCAAGACGTGGGCACAGGGCAGCGGGTCGCCCCGCCTCCTCCGGTACGCGGCGCGTGTCCGGCGGGTTACCTGTCGCGCGAGGTCGCAAGGTCGCCGGAGTCCGCCCGCCGGGCGCCGGGCGCCACCTCCTCACCTGCGCCGACGGCTCGGCCGTGACCAGCGGCGTCCTCGTCGGTGCCGACGGCGCGTGGTCGAAGATCAGGCCGCTGCTCCCGGCGATGATGCCGCACGCGATCGGCGCCGAGGGCGGGCCCTGCGAGATCCTGGGCACCTTCGACCGGGACGCCCGCCGGGGCCATCGGCGCAGAAGCGGCGACGCGAGCGAGGGCGGCACCCAGAACGGCACGGTCCAGGGCACCGACGGGTGAGGACGGATCGGGCCGGGCGGCGACTCCGCACAACGGTCACGACCTGCGCCTCGGGCAGCACACCCGGCCATCACCTTGCGGAAACGGCAAGCAACCGTGCCGCTGAGGCATACCCGCCCTACGGTGACGGCATGACCCACGCACACCCCCACCACACTCAGCACCAGCGGCAGCACGACACCGACGGCCAGGCCGAGATCCTCGACCTCGACGCCGAGGTCCTCGCCGAGCACACCGCCTCCATCACCGCATGGCTGCCGCTGACGACCGGCCCTCGACGGATGGCCGACCTGGGCTGCGGCACGGGCGCGGGCACCTTCGCGCTCCTCGACCGTTTCCCCGACGCCCATGTCACCGCCGTCGACGCGTCCGCCGAACACCTCCGGCGGCTGCGCGCCAAGGCCCGCGCCCGCGGCGTGGACGAACGCGTGCGGACCGTGCACGCCGACCTCGACGACGCCGCCTGGCCCGACCTCGGCTCGCCGGACCTGGTGTGGGCCTCCGCGTCGATGCACCACATGGCCCACCCCGACCGCGCACTGCGCAACGTCCATGACGCACTCGCGCCCGGCGGTCTGTTCGCCGTCGTCGAACTGGCCGGATTCCCCCGCTTCCTGCCCGAGACCGCCCCCGAGGGCCGCCCGGGTCTGGAAGAACGCTGCCATGCCGCGAGCGCCCGCTTCCACGCCGAGCACGTGCCCCATCGCGGCGCCGACTGGGGGCCGTTGCTGACCGCCGCCGGATTCACCGTGGAGGGCGAACGCACGGTCAGCGTGCACATCGACGGCTCCGGCAGTGAGGGCGTCGGCCGCTACGCCCTCGGCAGCCTGCTGCGCCTCCGCGGCGCCGCCGCCGAGGCCCTCGCCCCCGAGGACCTCACCGCGCTCGACCAGCTCCTGGACACCGCGAGCCCGCACAGCGTCCTGCGCCGCGACGACCTGACGGTGCGCACCGAACGCTCCGTCTGGGCCGCACGCCGCCCCTGACCGCGGGCGTGCCCGGCTACCCGCCCAGCGGCATCCGTCAGGGTCTCACCGTGCGCCGGAGGACGCCGGTGCGGAGTGCCCGGGCGCGGCGACCGAGAAGTCGACCTTGAGGGCGTAGCGGTGCGCGACGTACGAACTGACCGTGTACTCAAGGGGGTTGCCGTGCTGGTCCACGATGGAACGCGTCTCGACGAGCATCGGCGTGGCATGGTCGACGTCGAGGTCGGGCGCGTCGTCGTCGGCGGTGCGGGCGGTCAGGACGGAGGAGCCGAGCGTCGGGTGCAGTCCCAGGCGGCGCAGCGTCTGGTGCAGGGACCCGGTCTCCAGGTCGGCGGTGAGCAGCGCCCGGAGGGAGGCGGGGAAGACCGCGCGCTCTATGGCCACGGGCAGGTCGTCGAAGAGCCGGACGCGGGTGATCGCGACGACGGACGCGGGCTGCGCCGGGGCGGCCGGGTGGAGTACGGCCTCCTCCTGGACGGTGGCGGGGCGGAGCACGGCCTCCAGGACCCGGGAGCGGGGCGTCCTGCCGGCGGCGAGGGCCTGGTCGTGAAAGCTGAGCAGGGTGCCGACGGGCCGGGCGGCGGCGGCCTGACGTACGAAGCTGCCCCTGCCGGGGACCCGCTCCAGCAGGCCGTCGCGCTCCAGCCGGACCAGGGCCGCACGTGCCGTCATACGGGAGACCCCGAACTCCTGCGCCAGCCGTGACTCGGAGGGGAACGGGTCGCCGTCGGCGGCGGCTTCCAGACGTCGGCGCAGTTCCTTCTCGATGCGCTCGTACAGCGGTTGCGACGAAGCCATGACGGGCGGGTTCCTCCTCGGTCCGACGTGCGGACTCCCAGTGTGACGCCGGTCGACACTGCCGATGACAGCTGTATAGGCTGTATATACAGCTTAGTCGAATCGAAGGAGAGCGCCATGTCCGTGGCCTCGATCGACGTCCCGCGCTGGGACGGCCCTCTGCCCTCGTACGACGAGGTGGCGAAGATGATCGACCACTCGCTGCTGCGACCCGAACTGACTCCCGCCGAGGTCGAGGACGGACTGGCGACCGCGCTCCGGTACGGCACGGCGTCGGTCTGCGTCCGGCCCGCCGACGTGACGGCGGCGGCCGCCACGCTGCGCGGCGGCCAGGTCGCCGTCGGCACGGTCGTCGGCTTCCCGCACGGCGGCGGCACCACGCGGGCGAAGGTGTTCGAGACCACCGAACTGGTCTCCCTCGGGGCGGAGGAGATCGACATGGTGATCAACATCGGCCGCCTGCGCGGCGGCGACATCGCCTACGTCCAGGACGAGATCGCGCGTGTCGTCCAGGCCGCCGAGGGCCGCGTCGTCAAGGTGATCTTCGAGAACGCGTATCTGACGGACCAGGAGAAGACCGCCGGGTACAAGGCCGCCGAGTCCGCCGGCGCGGCGTTCGTGAAGACCAGCACCGGGTTCGCCCCCGGCGGGGCGACGGCCGCCGACATCGCCCTGATGCGGCGCACCGTGTCCCCCCGCGTGCGCGTCAAGGCCGCCGGGGGCGTCCGCTCCCTGGACGCGCTGCTCGCACTCAACCGCCTGGGCGCCACCCGTTTCGGGGCCACGGCCACCGCGGCGATCCTCGAGGACCTCGAAGCCCGCCGCGCCGGCGACCCGCCCGCCGCGAGCACCACCGGCGACACGACGTCCGGCTACTGAGCCTCCCGAAGCAGGCCGCCCGTCCGCTCGGGTCAGGGCGCATCGCCGGAGTGGTGGAAGCGGCACACGACGCCGGGCGCGGGCGCGCGGGGTTCACCTGCGCGCGGAACGTAGAGCGACCGGCCGCCGGGAAACCGCCCGAGCTCGGTGAACAGCGCGGCCCCGTCCTCGACTTCCCTCGCCGCCCAGCCGGTGATGTCCAGCAGCAGCCCGTCCAGCGGCCCGCCTGTCAGCGCGGCATACGTCCGCCCGGGCAGCGGACCGGGGTCGTCATGGTCGCGGCCGTACACCCGTCCGCGCAGCAGCTGCTCGTCACCGTTCATCCGACCAGCCTTGCAGGCACCACTGACAACGGGCTGTGCTGTTCACGCCTGCCGTCCCATGGCCACCCTGCTGGTGGCCGGTCGGCCTGTGCCGAGCGGAGCGACGTCGTCGACGTGCTCATCGCAGGAGCCACCAGATGCCTACGGCGATGAGCGCCAAGGACACCAGCACCATCAGTGGCCGGAGGAACGCGGCACGGCGCCTCGTCGCCTCCTGGCCGTAGGGCGTCCGGGCTCCGCCACCGTAGGGCGTCCGGGCTCCGCCCGCGCTCGGCGGGGGCGCCGGAGCATAGGTCCGTTCGCCCTCTGGAGCCGACGGGCCCGAGGGCGGGCCGTCCGGTCGGACGACAGGTGGCTCCGGGGCACCCCAGTTCTCCTGGCCGCCGACGCCCTGCCCGGCGCGCTCCAAGGCCCCTTGGCCCTCACGGCGCCAGCGGATGCCCTGGACGTCCGTGAACTCGACAGTGACCTCGCCCAGTTGGCCGTGGTGATCGTCCGTGGTCCGCACGGGTGGCAGGGGGAAGATCTCGCTGCCGCCGGCCAGCACCGGCATCTCGCTGATCACCTCGCCGCGGAGGGAGACGCGAACGTCCAGGACCGGCTGGTCGGAGCCGTTGAGAACGACCACCTGCGGGACGACCCAGTTGTCACTGAGCGTCGACCGTGACAACCTGACCTGCCCCACGATCATGGATGCCTGATACCGCTCACGTTCTCGCCGGGCCCTCCTCGCCCGCTCCCGCCGGGCGTCCGCCTCCCGCTCCCGGTCCTGCCGCTCCCGTTCCAGCCGCTCCGCCGCCTCCCGCTCACGAGCACGCTCGGCTCTGCCCTGTTCGTCGGCACGACGCGTCGACTCCCGCTCCTGCCGGACCTTCTGCCGGTGACCCGCGTAACTCAGCGCCAGTCCCGCGAGACCGACCAACAGGCTGAACACGGCGACAAGGTTCTGCACCATGTCCGGACTCTGGTCGACCGGATCCCGCCCTGTCAGCACGCAACCCCGGCCGCGCGGACAAGTCGTTCCGGATGTCACCCTGCCGCCACCGGACGCGGGCGGCAGGGCTATGGGCGAGGTCAGGAGATACTTCCCGCCACCGCCGCCCCGCGCGCTAGGCTTCGCGCGGCACGGAGACGACGGGGGCGTAAGGCATGAAGTCCGAGGAGACACCGCGGTGGGCGTCGGCCCTCGACGCGGTAGTGGTGTACGCGCAGGGCGCGTTGTGCAGTCGGCTGGCACACGGCACGGTGCCGCCGCAGGGGCGGGTACGGGTGGCGGGTCTGCCCCGCTCGATGGACCCGGGATCCCTGCGCGCCCGTGTGCTCGGCGACACCGGTGTGCGCGTCACCGAGGTCCGGGTCGAGGTGGACGCCGAGCCGGCAGCGTCCGGCTCCACGGACGCGTTGAGGCAGGAAGTGGACCGGCTGGCCGACGAGGAGGCGGCGGTGGAAGGCCGCCGCGACCGGCTCCTCGCCCGCATCAAGGAGATCACGGACCTGCGCCCGGTCCCGCCCGCCCGCAAGCGTGACGACCCGCACCGCCGCACACCCGTCGAGGCGTGGCTGACCCTCGCCGACTTCGTCGACGAACGGCTGACGGCCCTGCACCGCCGCCTCGCCGAACTGGAGACGGAACTGAGCCGTGTCCAGCACGACCTCACCGTCGCGACCGACCGCTGGACCAGGAGCTCCACCGACGCCCCCGCCGCCCACGTCGAGACCACGGTCTGCGCCGTCCTGACCCTGGACGGGACGGGTGAGGTCGAACTGGAGCTGGAGTACGGGGTCCCGGGCGCCGTGTGGGTGCCGGCCTACCGGCTGGCCTACCGTCAGAGCGCGGACTCGGGCAGTCTCGTCCTGCGTGCCTCGGTCGCCCAGCGCACCGGCGAGGACTGGACCGGGGTGCGCATCGCCCTGGCCACCGCCGATCTGCGCCGCCGCACCGACCTGCCGCAGCTGCGCTCCCTCCGGATCGGCCGGCGCCAGCCCACCCCCGCCGCCACCGGCTGGCGCGAGCCCCCGGCGGGCCTGGCCGACCTGTTCACCGGCTACGACTCCGCCGGCCCGCGCCCGAGCACCGCCCCGGTGGCCGTCGGAGCCGCGCCTCCGCCGCCTCCTCCGGCCTTCGCCGGCAGCGCACCCGCCCCCGTCCTCCCGCCCGTCCCCATGCCTCCGCAGGAGACGTTGTACGGCGTACGGCCCCCACGCCCCGTCGAGCCGGGCGGCCTCCCGCCGTCGGTCCAGGCCGCCGCAGCCGACTCCGCGCAGGCACGGCAACGCAGCCGTCCGCGCGCGGGCGGCGCGCCCGCCGCCCGCCCGCCGGCCCCCGCCGCCTCGATGGCTCCGCCGCCCCAGGCACCCCCGGCGCCTCCCGCGCCGGTGACCGGCCCGCCGCAGCCCACCGGCGACGAGCTCGACTACGCCGCTCTCGTCCTCGACGGCCCCGAGCAGCCCGGGAACCGCAGGGGCCGCCTCTTCCCGCACACCCCCTCCGACCTGGTGGCGGTCGAGTACCGGCGACGTGCCGAGGCCGTGGCCTCGCTGCCGCTGCCCGGGCACGCCGTACGGCCCCGCGAGTCGGCGGGTTCCTTCGACCACCGGTACGACGCCGTCGCCCGCGCGGACATCCCCTCGGACGGCACCTGGCACACCGTCACCATCAGCGAGATCCCCGTCGGCCTGCGCACCGAGTACCTGTGCGTGCCCCGCGTGCAGGAGAAGGTCTACGGGACCCTGGTGCTGTCGAACGCCACCGACCAGGCGCTGCTGGCCGGGCCCGTGGAGGTCACCGTCGACGACGACTTCCTCCTCACCGCCGCCCTGCCCACCCTCGCACCCGGCGGCGTCCGCCGGATGGGGCTCGGACCCGCCGAAGGCATCCAGGTCACCCGCCGGGCTCACCTCAACGAGTCCACGGCGGGCCTGCGCAACAACGTCACCGTCCTGGACCACCGGGTGCGGGTGGACGTGGCCAACCGGCTCGCCAGGCCCGTCCGCGTCGAGGTCCACGAGCAGGTGCCGGTCACCTCCGAGGCGGACGTCCGGATCGAGGAACGGGCCGACTGGACCGTCCCCGACGACGAGAAGGGACCCGACCACCACGCCCCGGGCACCCGCGTCTGGCGCGTCGACCTGCCCGCCGGGGGCACCGCCGCCCTGCACGGCGGCTACGAGATCCGTATCCCCGCCGCGAAGGCGCTGGCCGGCGGCAACCGCAGGAGCTGACACACACCATGGCCACGGATCCCGACATCCTCCCCGCCCCCGTCACCGCCGTCACCTGCCTGGAGGACCGCGCCCAGGTGGAGCGCGCCCTCACCGTGGAGCTGCGAGCGGGGGTGCAGCGGCTGCGCCTCGGCCCGGTCAGCGCGCTCGCCCTCGACCGCACACTCCACGCCGACGTGACGGCCGGGCACGAGGCGAGCGTGCTGGACGCGCGTATCGTCCGCGCCTGGACACCGCGCCAGCCGCTGCCCACCGCCGAAGACTCGGAACTGCGTCGGCGCGCGCACGCGCTGGAGGAGGAACAGCACGCGCTGGAACAGCGCGCCGACCGGCTGCGCGCCCGGCTCGACCTGCTCGGCCGCCTCTCCACGGACCTGCTGCGCGAGATCGGCGAGGGAACCGGCTCGGGCGAGACGGACACCCTCCGCTGGACCGAGGAACTCGACCATGTGGACGCCGAACGCGACGACCACAGCGAGCAGTTGCGCGCCACACAGGCGCAGCTGACGACACTCGCCGCCAAGATCCGGGACACCTGGCAAGCCGTCCTCCTGTCGGAGCAGCAGCCCGCCGAACTGCTCGGCCACATCGAACTGACCGTACGGTCCGCCGCCGCGGGACCCGCCCGCCTGCGGCTCAGCCACCTCACCGCCTGCGCCCTGTGGCGCCCCGCCTACCGGGCCGTGCTCGACGGGGAGTCCCTGACCCTGGAGACGGACGCCATCGTCTGGCAGCGCACCGGCGAGGACTGGTCCGACGTACTGCTGACGCTGTCCACGGCCCGCTCGTCCTCGGCCACGGAACCACCGCGCCTCACCGAGGACCGGCTCACCCTGACCGACCGGTCCCCGGCCGAACGACGCACCGTCGAAGTGGAGTTGCGCGAGCAGGAGATCACCGATCTCGGCCCCGCCCCCGTGCTCGGCCTGCCCGGCGTGGACGACGGCGGCCAGGCGCGGGTAATGCACTCCCCCGCCCCCGTCACCGTGCCCACCGACGGACGCGCCCACCGCGTACCGCTGTCCTCCGTCACCACCCCCGCGCACAGCGAGTACGCCTGCTCCCCCGAACTGTCGCCGCTCGTGGCCCAGTTGGTGCGCTTCGACAACCCGACCGGACACGCCCTGCTGGCCGGACCCGTCGACCTGGTCCGCGGCAGCGGCTTCACCGGCCGCGGCACACTCGGCTTCACCGCCCCCGGCGCCCCCGTCGAACTCGCCTTCGGCAGCCACGACGACTACCGCGTCCTCCGGCACACCGAGGAGACCCGCGACACCACCACACTGACCCAACGCACCACCGTCACCCGCACGGTACGCCTGCACCTGTCCCGCTTCTCCGCCCCCGGCACCCACACCGACCAGACGGTCGTCCTGCGCGAACGCGTCCCCGTCTCCGAGGTGTCGGCCGTGGACGTACGCCTCCGCAAGGAAGCCTGCTCCCCCGTACCCGACACCGTCGACGACGAGGGCATCGTCCGCTGGGACATCGCCCTGCCACCCGGCGGCCGGCGCTCGATCACCCTCGTCTACGAACTCTCGGCGAGCGGCAAGGTCAGCGGTCTCTGAGCACGAGGAAGCCCCCTGAGGCCCACCGCACCTCAGGGGGTGCCCGCCGAATCGGCCCCTCGCGGGTGTGATCAGTGGTGGAACCCGACGCGGTCGGCGTCGTGGGGGCGTCCTTCGTCGAGGCGTCTGATCGCTCTGCGCATGTCCTCCGCGAGGAGTTCGACCTCGTCGCGGTCGACGCCGTGGCGTACGAGGACTCGCTGGATCACCGTCTCCTGGCGGTCGGGCGGGAGCGGGTAGGACGGGACCTGCCAGCCGCGCATCCGGAGCAGGTCGGAGAGGTCGTAGAGGCTCCACCCGGTCGAGGCCGGATCGGTGAGGGTCCAGGAGACGGCGGGCAGCGCTCCGGCGCCGTCGTAGAGCAGGGTGAACGGGCCCATGTCGGCGATCTGGCGGCCGAGGTGCTGCGCGGTGTCGGCACACGCCTCGTAGACGCGCCGGTACCCCTCGCGGCCCAGGCGCAGGAACATGAAGTACTGCGAGACGACCTGGCCGCCGGGGCGGGAGAAGTTGAGAGCGAGGGTGGGCATGTCGCCGCCGAGGTAGTCGACATGGAAGACCAGGTCCTCGGGCAGGGCCGCCTTGTCGCGCCACAGGGCCCAGCCGACACCGAGCGGCGCCATGCCGTACTTGTGGCCGGAGGCGTTGATCGAGGAGACCCGGGGCAGGCGGAAGTCCCACTCCAGGTCGGGGTGGAGGAACGGGGCGATGAAGCCGCCCGAGGCCGCGTCGATGTGGAGCGGGACGTCGAATCCCTTCTCCGCCTGGATACGGTCGAGTTCGGCCGCGATCTCCACCACCGGCTCGTAGGTGCAGGTGTAGGTCACGCCCAGGATCGCGACGACCCCGATGGTGTTCTCGTCGACGTACTGGCTCAGCTGGTGCGCCTGGAGGCCGGTGGCGCCCGGCTCCACCGGGACCTGGCGCAGCTCGACGTCGAAGTAGCGGGCGAACTTCTCCCAGCACACCTGCACCGGGCCGCACACGAGGTTCGGCCGCTCGGTCGACTGGCCGGCGGCGCGGCGGCGGTCGCGCCAGC
This sequence comes from Streptomyces sp. NPDC005017, assembly GCF_042873115.1. NCBI lineage: Bacteria > Bacillati > Actinomycetota > Actinomycetes > Kitasatosporales > Streptomycetaceae > Streptomyces > Streptomyces sp. NPDC005017. Next base: position 11,978 of record NZ_JBIALD010000020.1, read on the forward strand.
GCCACTTCAGTGCCAGACCGCAGAGCATGGCGGCCTCGCTGGAGCCGGTGGTGGAACACCCCACTGCGGGTGCGTTCCCGTCGGCACCGGCCGGCGCGTGCCACAGGTTGGCGAGGATGTTGACGCACCGGGACTCGATCTCCGCCGTTTGCGGGTACTCGTCCTTGTCGACGATGTTCTTGTCGAGACACAGGTCCATCAGGCGGCGGACCTCGTCATCGGCCCAGGTGGTGCAGAACGTGGCCAGGTTCTGCGCGGCGTTGCCGTCGAGCAGGAGCTCGCCGCGCAGCAGCTGGTAGACGACGTGCGGGGGCGCCGGCAGCTCCGGCATGACCCGCTTGGACAGGGGCTGCTCGCTGATCGGCGAAGTGAAGATGTCGGCGGCCGGGTCGGCGGCCGCTTCCTTGGCGTCGTGCAGGGCCACCGGGCGCACCTCTCGCGTTGTTCTGCCGTGTCTCTCTCGGAGGCTATGGGCAGGCCTCCGGACGTGACAGCGGACGTACTCCACCCGGGGCACGGTCACGGCGGGCGGGCGTGGGCCCAGGGTCCGGTGTGCGGGCGCCGGGGGTGTCGTCGCCGCTCGGGTCGAGCTCGGTCACCCTTACGGTGAAACGCCCGGGAAATGACCGTTGCGCACGGTGTGCTCTGGCAGAGTCGGTGGCTGTTCGGCGGCGGCACGAAGCGAGGTGCCCCGTGCGCCCAGTGACCCGGGATGTGCCATGAACGACTCACAGGACGACTGCGGCGGGACGGCCGGCCGGGGCACCGGGAACCGTGCTGTGGCGTCCGCCCGCACACGCCACGCCTTCCCCGTCGTTCGGCCTACGCGCGGCATCGCCGTCGGCGCGTCCGCATGAGGTCCGCGGAGCAGCGCGCGGAGGGCGCGGGGCCGTTCACCACCCGGCTCACCTGGCGGCCTCCCGGCGGTGGTACGGCGGTGTGGGAGTCGCGGCCCGCCCGGCGGCGCGGGGTCATCGCCGTCCGGGAACCCGGCGCCCGCGGCAGCAGCCACGCCAGCGCGGACCGGGTCTCCCTGAGCCGGCTGCGCAGGCTCAACACCGTCGCCGCGACCGCCTTCGTCATCGGCGGGGCCCTCTTCGCGGTCGGCGCCGGCATCGCCCAGTTCGGCTCCGGAGACGCCCTCACCTCCGCCTCGGTCTACTTCGCCGGCGGTCTCTTCTTCAACACCGGCGGCTATGTCTCCCTGCTCCAGGCGGTCAACGCGCCCCGCCATGTGCCCGGCGGCGAGGGCCGGCTCGTCACCCGCGGCTGGCGCTGGTGGAGCTACGAGCCGACGCGGGTGGACTGGCTGAGCGCGTTCGTCCTCTTCGCCGGCACTCTGGTGTTCGCCGTCGACCTCGTGGAGTCGTTCCGCGAAGGGCTGAACGCCCACCAGGTCAACCGGCGGATCTGGGCCCCCGATGTGATCGGCTGCGTGCTGTTCCTGATCTCCGGACACCTCGGGTTCGTCGAGATCTGCCACGGCCGGGGGCCGTGTCTGCGCTGCCGCGGTCTCGGCTGGTGGATCGTCGCCGTGAACCAGGTCGGCTCGGTGCTCTTCATGGTCTCGGCACTCGCCGCGTACACCCATCCCGCCACGGACACCCTGGTCAACGCGGGCATCGCCAACTGGGGCACGCTCCTGGGCGCGGTCGCCTTCTCGGTGGGGGGTGTGCTTCAGCTCTGCGAGCATCCGTGACCTTCCAGGAACCTCACCGCACGCGTGCGGTCGAGCAGCGGACCGGCTTCGCCCTCCGACGCGTACGCGGCATCGCGGAGGCCATCCTGCATCCGACGGCGACAGCGCCTGACGCAGATGGAGCACGGCGATCGGGCCGCTCTCGGAGATGAGCGCTGCGCCCGCGGTGGGGCCGGGCTTCGGTGCGAACAGCCCTGTGTCATCAAGTCTCGCCGGTGGGCTGGACGTTACGGCGCGGTGGCCTGCGGAAGGTCTGTGCCGGGTACGCGGCGTCAGTCCCATGCGGGGTAGCCGGTGACAAAGATGATCACAGATGGCCAGGACACGCGTGTACCTCCGCGGTGACCGTAGCCCGGGAGCGCGACGGGGTCGCGGCATTTTCGTCTCGGCCGCGCGGCTTGGCCTGCACGCGGGCCCCCGGCAGTGGTATCGGGCGTCCTGTCTTGGCGGGACGCGCGGAATCTGTGGTCCCGGCCGGTGACCACCCGAGCCGCGCGCCCCGGAAGCCATCCTTCCGCTGCTCGCAGGCTCGGTCTGCCGGGCTTTGCGTCATATGCCAGGCGGGCGAGGCGCGGTACATGCCTGGTCAGGGGCTGTCGGCTTCCTGTCCGAGCTCACCACCTGCAATTGGTGTGCGACCAGAAGTTACGGGTCCCGGGAGCGGCCACCAAGCCAGGAGGTCGTCCACACCCGTTGTCGCCGCTGCCTGCTTGTACTTCGCTTCGTCTCCGGTCAGCGCGGAATGGCCCAGGCCGGTGTCCAGGTCCCGGCGGTGTCCTGGTCGGCCGCCGCGGCGGCCAGGTGGGCGCGGAGGGTGTTCAGCGCGGGGTGGGGGTTGTCGCGGTGCCAGAGGAGTGAGTGCGGGTAGACGGGGGTCGGGTCGGTCACCGGGATACGGCGCAGACCGTGGCCGGCGGGCCAGACCAGGCGGGTGTGCCCGCCCGTGAACGTGGCCAGGGCCGGGGTGTCGGCGATGGTGTCGAGGAGCACGTCGGAGCCGAAGTTGGGGCCGGTCGCCTCGATGGTGAGGCCGAACTCGGCGACGAGGGCATCGTAGTAGGCGGCCCATTCGGTTCCTGGGACGATGCCGGGCATCCAGATCCGGTGCCCGGCGAGCCGGGCGAGAGGTACCGACCGGGCGCCCGCCAGCGCGTGCCTCGACGGCTCTGCTCACTGCCCTGTGGGGCGTACCGGCCACCCTTCTCGGGCTCCGCCCGGCGATCGGCCTGGCCGGCGTACTTCTGCTGGCGACACCGCTCTTGCTCCCACGCCGGGCGACGGCGACGGCGAGGACTCCGGAGACGGAAGCGGCACGGAACGGTCCGTGACGGCCCGGGAGCCCGGCCGTGGCAGCGTGATGACACCCTGGAGCAATGGAACCTGTCACCGATGCCGCCAGCACCGGCCTGCGGCGCCTGCTCAACGAGTGGGATCCGATAGGCGTCGCGGACGACGTCGACGACGAGTACGACTGCATGCTCGTCCCCTTGCTCCAGATGCTGAGCGCCGGCGTCGACCAGCGGAAGCTCGGTGAATTTCTGCGGCACGAGCTGGAGGATCACTTCGACCTCAGCCCTGTGCCGTCCGAGCCGCATGCGATGGCCGCTCGGGTGATGTCGTGGTGGACAGCCGCCTGCTCGCACGGAGGTCGGTGAATGGCAGCTGCCGCTGCCCGAGATCTGCGTAATCCGGTGACGGGTGTCCGCTGACCCGTCCACCTGGGGCGGCGACAGCCGGAGTGGCTGAATTTCTTCTCGTTGAAACGTGTGCCGTGCACCATGCACGGGCCACGGATTCGCGGCGCAGGCGCTTCGGGCACTCGCCGTCGCGTCGCGTTGTCGTGGCTTTCTGGTCTTCTTGAGAATGCGGGCGGCCGCCCGATGCCCAGACGGTCCGCAGGAGCGGCGGATGTCGGGGAGCGGCGCTCACCTGCGATGCTCAGCAATACGGACCGCATTGCCCTTGTCAGCGATCGATTTCCTTCCCGGCAGGCCTCCTGCCGTCGTACCCGCGCGCAGGTGTCAACGACGGTTTTTGGCTAACAAGCGGTCGTTGAGCGACAGGGGGGTGTGCGTAGGGTGATGTCTGCGCGACGCTTTCGACCGTCAACACAACAACGGGGAGCAGCCAAGTGGAGCAGCCGTCCAGGCCGCTCGGCGAGACATTACGCCGACTCGGCCTGATCATCGAAGTGCAGAGACTCGCCCTCGCGGACTCGGCGGTCCGGTCGGTGATGGTGCCGCTGGAGGTCGCGGCGCGATGAGCAGCAAGGCGATGAAGTCGCTCCTGGCCGACTTGGGCCGCCGTGCGGCGCGGACTCTTGAACGGCCGGCGGATCCAAGGGTCGTGATGGAGGAGTTCTGTCGCGCCATGAGCGTGCGCCGGGGCCGGCCGATCCAACTGGTCTTCAGGGCGTTCCCCGAGGACGTCCCCGCCTCCGGCCTGCGACTGGACTGTGGTGACAGATCCGTCATCGTCGTGGAGGCGCGCGCCGTCCCTGAAGCGCAACTCGTCATTCTGGGGCATGAGTTGTGGCACGAGGAGCAGGGCGGGTGCGACCGTCATGCCACCGGGTTCTCCGCGGCTGCCCGGACGCTCGGCTCCGCCGAGTCCCCGAAGGCCCTGCATCAGGTCGCGGCCGAGATCCTCGCCGCCGAGGAGGTCCCCCGCGAGACGCTGCTGGCCGTCGCGGCCCGCGCGGCTTCCGTGGACGAACACGAAGCGGATGCCGAGACGTTCGGGCTGATCTTCGCCCGTGAGGTCCGTACGTGGGTCAAGGGGCGTTACGCCAGAGGCCCGGTCAGCCCGTCCACCGTGGAAGGGCGCATCAACCTGTCCCTCAGCAACCACAGTGGGCAGATCCTGGGATGAGTCTCGAGGACCTCCGCATCCCGTACGTCGTACCGACCGTTCTGCTGATGGCAGGGCTCGGCCTGAAGTCCCCGACGATCCTGCGCTCCTGGAAGGACCCCAACGCGCGGGCGACCTGGTTCGTGCTGCTGTTCGCCTCGGCCGTCTTCCTGAGCGTGGCGCCCAGCAGCATCCGGAGGATCAACACGGTGACCGGAGTGGCGAACTTCGCCGCCCCGTGGTCCTATTCCCTGCTCACACTGTTCTGCGGCGCCTGCCTCACCATGATCATCACCTGGCGGGAGGAGCCGACCTCGCGACGGCGGCGCAGGATCCAGCTGATCTGGGTCATCTACTCGGGCGCCGTCGCCAGCCTGTGGGTGACGTTCCTGCGGGCCGACGTACCGGTCGAGCGCGTCTACGACCTGGACACGTACTACGCCAACACGCCCTGGATGCGCGAGCACATCGTGCTGTACCTGCTGGGCTACATGGTCTCCGCCCTTGTCGCCGCGTGGATGATCTGGACCTGGATCGGGCGGGTCCGTGGCCGATGGCTACGGGGCGGTCTGGTGTTTCTCCAGGCCGGCTACGCCTTCGGCCTGGGTTTCGCCGTCTGCAAGCTCATCGCCATCGGCGCCCGCTGGACCGGCAGGGACTGGGACATGCTCAGTACCGACGTCGCTCCGCTGTTCGCCCTTCTGGGCGCGACCCTGGTGGCCACCGGCTTCATCCTGCCCGTGCTCGGACCGTTCCTCCAGACATGGCCGTGTGATCAGGCCGCCTTCTGGGTCCTGAAGCCGTTGAAGAACCTGATCCGCGAGGTCGCCCCGCTGTCGGCCCGGGCCCGGGTCAGCCGCTTCGCGCCCCTGGACCTGCGGCTGATGAAACGTCAGCAGCAGATCCACGACGGCCTGTTGCGTCTCGCGCCGTTCTTCGACGAGACGCTGTACGAGCGGGCCTACCGGGCGGCGGCCGACCGGCACGGCGAGACGGCCGCCCGGGGCGTCGCCGGAGTCATCGCCCTGCGCGCCGCCGTCGACTCGTACACCAGCGGCACGCCCCGCGATCACGCCGGAGGGCCCGCCCAGATCAGTCGGGAGGTCTCGGACCATCTCACGGCGATCTCACGGGCCATGCTCCGCCCCGATCGTGTTGACCGCGTCCGCCGACAGGCGAGCACAGGCAGCACGCCCTCCCATGTCTGACAGCACAACTGCTCGCCCATACAGAGCCGTTGTCATAGGCGCCGGCGCCGCCGGACTGTTCGCGGCCGCCGCGCTGGCGGAGTTCGCCGAGGTGACCGTCGTCGAGCGGGACCGCCTCCCCCGGCACGGCCCCCAGGCCCGACGCGGCGTTCCCCAGGCCCGGCACGCCCATCTCGTGTGGAGTGGCGGTGTGGCCGCCTTCGACGAGCTGCTCCCGGGCGTCGTCGACGAGGCCGTCCTGCGCGGCGCCCGCCTGGTCCACATCATGCGCGACATGGTCAGCCGCGCCCCGAACGAGGTGTGGTTCAGGCGGTTCACCTCCGTGTGTCACCACAGCCTGGTGTGCTCGCGCCCCCTTCTGGACGCCGTCGTCGGCGCCCGCGTTCTGAACGACCCCCGGATCACCCTCCGGGAGGGCATCACGGCACTCCGGCTCGAAGGCACCTCCGCCACCGTCACCGGCCTGCGCGTCGGCGGCGTCGGTGGCGAGGAGGAGACACTCCCCGCCGACCTGGTCGTCGACGCCTCCGGCCGGGGCTCACGCGCCCCGCACTGGCTGAGGGAACTCGGCCTGCCGGACGTACCCGAACGCGAGGTCGACGCCGGAGTCCGCTACGCCACCCGCCTGTTCAAGGCACCCGGCGGCACCACGTCCGTCGTCTTCCCCCTGGTCAACGTACAGGCCAACCCCGCCAAGCCCCCCGGCCAGGCCGGTATCATCGTGCCCGTCGAGGACGGACAGTGGATCGTCACGCTCTCCGGCAGCCGCGGCGGCGAACCCCGTGACGAGTCGGGGCAGTTCGTCGACTTCGCCCTCGGCCTCGACGACCCGCTCATCGGTGAGCTGCTGCGCGACGCCGAACCGATCGGCGACGTCGTCACCAGCCGCAGCACCGCCAACCAGCGCCGCTACTACGAGAAGGCACGCGACTGGCCCGACGGCTTCGTCGTCACCGGCGACGCAATCGCCCGCTACAACCCCGTCTACGGACATGGTCTCACCGTGGCCGCCCAGTGTGCTCTCGCCCTGCGCGACACCCTGCGGGCCCACCGGATCACCGCGCCCGGCACGGCCCGGCGCGTTCAGCGTGCCGCCGCGCGTCCGGTCGGCGCCGCCTGGGACCTCGCCGTGGGCCAGGACATCTTCTACCCGGGTGCCGGCGACAAGCCGCCGACCTTGGCCGAGAAGCTGCTCGCCCGCTACGTAGACCGCTGTGTCGCGACCGCGGCGGGCAACCCCCGCGCCCTGGACGCTCTCCTGGACGTGATGAGCCTCAGCAGGCCGCCCACCCGTCTGTTCTCGCCCGACATGCTCTGGCCCATGCTCGTCGGCCGCGGCAGGCCTCGGCTGACCGCCGCGCCGTTGCGTGACGAGGAACGCAAGAGGGCGCGTCCCTGAGTCCAGCGGAGCGTCGGGCGTGGTGCGGACCTCGCACGCCCGCGTGCCACTGCCGCTCGGAACAGCATCCCGACTTCGCACGCCCGCGTACCGTCGGCGCCCAAGAACAGCATCCCAACCCCGCGCACCCACGTACCGTCGCCGCCCGGAACAGCACCCGGGCGGCGACGGCATGACCTCTCGTCAGGCGGCCACCGCCGCACACGCCGGGTTCTCCGCGTCGTCCAGCCACGCCATCAGCGTGGTCCGGGCGCGGGACACCCGGGAACGCACGGTGCCGACGGGACAGTCGGCGACGTAAGCGGCGTCCGCGTAGGGCAATCCGACGAGTTGGGTGAGGACGAACGCCTCCCGCCGGTCGTCCGGAAGCATGGCCAGCAGCTCGGCCAGGGCGATGCCGTCGTCGAAGCCGGGCAGTTCGCGCGCCTGCGTCCGCTCGGCGGCCGACTGCCAGTCCTCCGTGTCCGACAGACGGGGGCGGGTGGACGCGTAGCGGATGCTGTCGATCACCGCGCGACGGGCGATGGACAGCAGCCAGGTGCGGGCCGAGGAGCGGCCCTCGAAGCGGGGCAGACTGCCCAGGGCGCGCAGGAAGGTGTCCTGGGTGAGGTCGTCGGCGCTTTGGGGATCCGCGCCGAGGAAGGTCACGTACCGGCGGACGTCCTTGTGCAGGGCGCGGACGAAACGCTCCACGGCGACGGGGTCACCGCCGCGGGCGTCGAGCGCCCAGGCCGTGATCGACGCCTCCAGCGCCGCGTCCCCCGAAAGCCTGCCCGACGTGGGCTCCTCACCGGACGTGGGCTCCTGACGATACGTCAACTCCTCGTGGGACATGGATCCTTGGCATGCCGAAGACAGGGCAGGCGTGATCACCTGGTGTCTCTCCTTCTCGGGAAACCAGGACCGGTTCGTACCGCGGCGGCCGGAACTGCCGTGCGGGACGGTGCGGTCCGGTGAAATGGGGGGGGACGGCCGGGCGTGAGAGTGCTCGGCCGATGCCCGGGACAGGAGCCGACGGGTCGTCGTGTCGGCAGGTGTCCCGGGAATCCGGCTGTCGTCAGGCGACGGCAGCGGTCCCCGTGGGCGGTCCCCGAGAGGTGATCGCGTGGGTGAGAAGGAGTTGGCGCGGGGCGCGTTCGGACCGGCCGCGGCGGGCGTGGACGCGCGGCCGGTGCGGTGGCGCGGGCAGCGTCAGGAGCGCGCGCAGCGGTGCGGCGAACCAACCGGCGACCGCCCGCAGGATGCGGAAGGCGGCGCGTTCGCCGTGGGCGAGCCAGACGCCGCACAGCAGCGCGGCCAGCAGGTGGGCGGCGAGCATGCCCGTGGAGGACATGCCGCCCATACCGTGGTCCAGGACCTGCCCGGCGTCCATGTGGTGCATCGGCCCCATGGAGTGCGTGCCGCTCATCCCCTGACCCTGCGTGCCCTGGGACATCGGCATGGCGTCATGCGCCTCGCCCGGTCCCGAGGGTGAACCGCACAGCAGGTAGCCCAGCCATCGCCTGCCCAGCGGTCTCGTGGCGGCCGTCTGCGGGTCGGCGAGGGCCTGGGCCAGTGAGAACGAGGTGTGGAGCAGGGCCTGGGCCGCCACGGTGGCGGCGCCGACGAGGAGCGGCCTGCGTTCCCGGCCGGCGAGGGACCACGCCACGCCCCCGCTCGCCCCCGCGCCGGCGACGAGCGCCCACCAGGGCACGGCGGTCCCCGACATCATGGCGTGGCCGAGGGAGGCGAGCAGCACGCAGACGGCCGCGAACACCGCGGCCCTGAGAGCGCGCGCACACCCCCCAGCAGTCATGTCGGCCTCATCCTCGCAGTCCGGTGCTCACACGTCACGAGAGGGTACGGAAACAATCCTGGTTCCCTACTCAACCCTCCTTTGTGACGCACGCCACGACAACCGCCGGGAACTCGCCGGGCATCAAGGCCGACTTCTGGCCTGGACCCGCGAGCACCGCGGGACTGAGGAGGGGGCGTTGGTGGCGGCGGAGCACGATGAGGCACGGGCCGGCGCGGCACGGGGCCCGGCCGCGGCGGAGACGAGCACACGGACCGAAGCGGCGGCAGCCCCGGCGCCGACGCGTACACCCACCGGGGTGGCACCGGGCCCGGCACAGGCAGGCGCGGCCATGACGGCGCTCCTGACGTGTGCCATGGCCTTCTCAATGATGCAGCTGTTCCTGCTCGGCGCCCTCGGCCCACGGCTCGTGGACGACCTCGGGGTGTCACCGACCGTGCTGGGGCTGACGACGACGGTCGGCTTCGGCGCGGCGGCCGTGCTCTCGCCTCTCGGCGGACGCGTGGTGGACCGGGTCGGCCCGCGCCGCTGTCTGATCGCGCTGCTGCTGGTGTCCGCGGCGGCTCTGGCGCTGATCGGCGCCGCGCCGGGTACGGCGTTCCTGCTGGCGGCGGTCGCGCTGGGCGGGCTGCCCCAGGCCCTCGCGAACCCCGCCACGAACAAGTCGATCCTCGCGGCCGTGCCCGCCGAACGCCGTGGCTCGGTGACCGGTACGAAACAGTCGGGCGTGCAGTTGGGGGCGTTCGCCGCCGGGCTGCCGCTGGCCGCGCTCGCGGGCGCCGTCGGCTGGCGGGGCGCGGTGTGGACGGCCGCCGCGGCCGCCGTCGTCACCGCCGTCTGGGCGGCGCGCACGCTGCCCGCCGATCCGCCGCCGAAGTACACCCCCGCCTCGTGGCTCCCCCGGGGCACGATCGCCTGGCTGGCCGCCTTCTCGCTGCTGCTGGGCTGCGGCATCGCCTCCGTCAACACCTACCTGGCCCTCTACGGCGTACGGCGCCTCGGGCTCGGGGAGACGGCGGCCGCGGCCCTGGTGGCGGTGCTGGGCGTCGCAGGCATCGCCGGACGGGTGGGCTGGTCCAGGCTCGCGGACCGGCCGGGCCGTGCGCTGTGGCTGCCGTCCGGCCTGGCGGTCGGCGCGGTCGCGGCCTCGCTGCTGCTGACGGCCTCCGCTCACGTCCGTCCGCTGGCGTGGGTGGCGGCCGTGGCCGTGGGTGTGTTCGCGGTCGCGGCCAACGCGGTGTCGATGGTGCTGGTGATGCAGCGAGCGGCACCCGGCCGCGCCGGGCAGGACTCCGCGCTGGTCTCTGCGGGCTTCTTCGCCGGGTTCGCGCTCGGCCCGCCGTTGTTCGGCCTGCTGGCCTCGGCCGGGCGGTACGGGACGGGCTGGCTGCTGGTCGCCGCGGAGTTCGCGGGCGCGGGCGCGGTGGCACTGGCCTGGGCGGTACGGGAACAACGCCGGGGCGTACGTCCATGAGCGCGGCCTCCCCGGACGGGCCCGGCGCGGTGCCCGGCTGGGCCGCCCGCGCGCTACGGGCCGTGCTAGACCGGGTCTCCGTCACCCGTGCCCAAGTGGGCGACCGCTTCCCGCTGTTCGCCGCCCCTGACGAGAGCGGGTGGACGACGACGGGACGAGGCTCCTGGGCGGGCGGCTTCTGGACGGGTCTGCTGTGGCTGCGCGCCAGGTACACGGGCTCGGCGGCGGACCGAGAGGCCGCCGCGCGGTTCACCGGGCGCCTCGCGCACTGGGTGGACGCCGACACCGCCACCCGCGGCCTGGTCTTCTGGTACGGCACCGCGCTCGCCGACACCGGCGAGGCCGCCGGCCTGCGCGGACGCGCGGCGCAGGCGTGCCGGGCCTCGTACGAGCCGCGTCTCGGCCTGGTCCCGTGGGGTGCCGCGTTCGGCGGCCCCCGTCTGCTGGCCCGCGTCGACGGGGTCCCCGGCACGGTCCCGCTGCTGGCCTCGACGGCTCCCGGCCTCGCCGCGGCCCATCTGCACAGTCATCTCCGACTCTGCCTCGGCGGCGACTCCTTCCGCTGGTCCTGGCGATACGAGGAGAGCGCCGGTTGGGTTCCGTACGACGATCCACCGCCCGGCTGGAGCCGCGGACGGGCCTGGCTGCTGCTGGCCGTCGCGGACGCGGTCCACCGCCTGGGCGGCGACGATCTGTCGCAACCGCTCCACCGTCTGCTCCCCGCGGCCGTCGTTCCCCGGGCCGACGAGGCGCACCCCGACGGCCCGCCCGACACCTCCGCCGCCGCCGTCACCGCCGTGGCCCTGCTCAAGCTCGGCCACCACGACCAGGCCGCCGCCCTGCTCCACGACCTGGTACGCCATCACCTCACCGCCGACGGCCGCCTGCTGCACGGCTGCTACGACCTCGCCGCCGGAACCGCCACCGCGCACGAACTCGTCTGGGGCGACTTCTTCCTCGCCTACGGGCTGGCCGTGCTGACGGGTCTCGTGGACCCTCACACGGCCTAGCCCGCCTGACGACGACGGAGCTCGACGGGGTGCGGCGGGCTTCGCGTCATGCACCGGTCCCCGAACCGGTCGACAGCACCCGGCGCGCGACCGACGTCATGTGGAGTTCGTCCGGGCCGTCCAGGACACGGGCCGCCCTGCCGGTGCGGAACAGGGCGGGCAGTGGGGTGTCCGGGCCGAGGCCCGCCGCACCGTGGACCTGGATCGCAGCGTCGGCGACCTGCTGCAGGGTGCGGGCGGCGGCGACCTTCGCCAGGCCCACCTCCACATGGGCGTCACGGCCCGCGTCCAGGAGGGCGACGGCCTCGTACACGAGCGGACGCGTCGTGCGCAGCGCGAGCAGGGACTCGAAGACATGGCGTTGGACGAGCTGGAGGTCGCCCAGCGGGCCCCGGGAGCGGGTGCGGGTCACCGCCCGCTCCCGCATGAGATCGAAGGCGCGTCGCGTCTGACCCAGCCAGCGCAGACAGCGCAGGGTGCGGCCGAGCTGGAGGCGTTCACCCGCGACCGCCAGTGCCTTGCCGCGCTCACCGATGAGGTGGTCGCCCTCGACCACGACGGCGTCGAGTTCGATCTCCCCTTGTCCGGCGGCCCCGAACACCGGTAGTTCCCGGACCAGTCGGAAGCCGGACGAGCTGGTGGGCACCAGCAGCAGTGACAGGCCCTCGCGGTCCGACGGGCCGCCGTCGGTTCGGGCCAGCACCGTGGCCACGTCGGCGTCGGCGGCGCCGCTGGTGAACCACTTGCGCCCGCTCACCCGCCACGCTCCGTCCGGCAGCGGCACGGCCCGTGTGGCGGTGAGGAAGGGATCGGTGCCCGGGGTGTCCGGCTCGGTCATGGCGTAGCAGGCGCGCTGCTCGCCGCTCACCAGCCGCTCGGCATGGCGTTCGCGGACCCGGGTGCTGCCGTGCCGCCACAGCATCAGCGCGTCCAGCAGCGACGCCGATCCGAGCGCGGACGGCCCGTGGTCGCTGGCGCCCTCAGCCTCGGCGATGTGCGCGTAGGAGCGCAGCGGCATTCCCTGGCCACCGAGTTCGGTGGGCAGTGGCAGCGCCCACAGCCCTTCCGCCTTCGCCAGCGCCCGGAGGTCCCGCAGCGTTTCGGCGGCCTCCGTTCCACCGGCGTCCAGCACGGGTTCGTTCGGCATCACTCGGTCGCGTACGAACGCGGCGACCCGGTCCCTCAACTCAACTACACCGCTGGGGCATTCGGGCTCTCCCGTGAACTCCACCATGCGGATACCTCCTCGCTTTCCCGGCCGCGCGGGAACCCGGGCCGTCGGCCGTCCGACTGCTTCTTTCGTGGAACTGGTCGGGGGCGACCGTCCCCGGGTTCCCGCGCGTCAGGAAAGGAGAGGCATGGCAACTCCAGCCACACCGGCCATCGCGCGAACGGCCGGACCGCTCGGCGGACTTCGCTTCGAGGGATCGGGCCCACCAGGTGCGGCGGACGGTCTGGTCGCGGACCATCTGCGGCTGCTCGGCGCCCGACCCGCCGGCGGGTCGGGCGGAACGATCACCGTCGCCGGGGGCGGCCTCGGCGAGGTCACCGTCCGCACGACCTGGGGCGAGGCCGCCATGGACGAGGCCACCGTCCAGGCCGTCACCGGCATCATGGCGGTGCACGGCCGACGCGACGGGGCTCCCCGCGGCCTGGCCGTCGACTACGCCGCCACCGCCGCCGGTGTGCTGGCCGTGCAGGGTCTGCTGGCCGGGCTGCTGGCGCGCGCCCGCGGTGGCACCGGGGTGACCGGAGTCGAGGTGACTGCGGAGCGGGCCGGACTGCTCGCGGTGTCGCAGTACCTGGCCGCCGCCGGCGCCGAGGAGGGTGAGGCCGCCGAACTCGTCCCCGGCGGGCCGCCGTTCACGACGGCCGACGGCGTCGTCTTCGAGCTGGAGGCGCTCGACCCGGGCGTCTGGGCGGCGTTCTGGCGCGCTCTCGACGCCCCCGAGGAGGCGATGCGCCGGGGATGGCGGCCCTTCCAGTTCCGCTACGCCACCGCGTGCGCGCCGTTCCCGGAGTCGCTGCACGAGGTCGCGCGGGTCGGCACCTGGGCCCGAGTGCGGAACGCCGCCCTCCTGTCCGGCGCCGATGTGTGCCGGCTGAGGTCCCTCGCCGAGCGGGCGGCCGAGTGCGACGACGCGCCGCCATGGGAGTTCTCCCCTCGGGACGCGGCGTACACCGGCCGGCCCGCCACCGGCGCACTGCCCCTCAGCGGGTTCACCGTGCTGGAGGCCGGCCGTCGTATCCAGGCGCCGCTGGCCGCCCGCCTTCTCGGCCTGCTGGGCGCTCGGGTGATCAGGATCGAGCCGCCGGGCGGTGACCCGCTGCGCGGTATGCCGCCGGCGTGTTCCGGTGTCTCGGCACGGTGGCTGGCGCTGAACCGGGGCAAGGACGCCGTCGAGGTGGACATCAAGAACCCGTCCGAGCGCGAGCGGCTGCGCGAGCTGGCCGTCGACGCCGATGTGTTCCTGCACAACTGGGCGCCGGGCAAGGCCGCCGAACTCGGTCTGGACCACGAGCACTTGGCCGCGGTCAACCCCGCGCTGGTGTACGCGTACACCAGCGGCTGGGCGGGCCGGCTGCCGGACGCGCCCCTCGGTACGGACTTCATGGTGCAGGCGCGCACCGGTGCGGGTGAGGCCGTACGGCCTGCCGACGAGGCGCCCTTCCCTTCCCTGATGACCCTGCTCGACGTGCTCGGCGGGCTGCTCGGCGCCGAGGCGATCACGGCGGGTCTGCTGTCGAGGGAGCGCACCGGGCACGGCGTACGCGTGGACTCGTCCCTGCTCGGCGCCGCCGATGTGCTCACCGCCCCCGCTCGGGCCCGGGCGGCGCGGGGACTCGGTCCACGCCGGCCGCCGGGGTTCCGGCGCCCGCTGTCCACCGCCGACGGCTGGATCGCGGTCACGGACGACACCGTGATGCCGTACGAAGTAAGCGAGTTGACAACACGTCAGGCGTTGGAGCGGCTGCGTGCGGACGGGCCGGCCGCCGTCCCGGTGGTGACCGACCTCGCCGGACTCCTCGACTCCCCCGGGGTCAGCCGCGACGCGCACGGCGCCCCCGCCGTCCCGACCCCCTGGAGCTTCGCATGACCGTGGACCTGCACGACCTGCTGCCCGCCGAGCTGCGCCGCTCCTGGGCCCTCGACGGAACCTGCCCCGACCTGGACCTGTACAGCCTCTACCGTGCCCGCCAGATCGCCGACCTGCACCGCACGGCGGTTCTCGACGCCAAGGGCAAGCTCTGTTACACCGCCCTGGACCGCAAGGCGCGCTCACTGGCCGCCGGACTGTCCGGCCTCGGCGTACGCGCCGGTGACGTGGTCGGCGTACAGCTGCCCAACGGCCGCAACGCCGTCATCACCGATCTCGCCCTCGCCGCGCTGGGGGCCGTCGCGCTGCCCTTCCCGGTGGGCCGTGGCGACCGGGAGGCGGCCTCGCTGCTGCGCAGATCGGAGGCGGTCGCCGTGATCGCGGCCACCGAGCACCGCGGCCTGTGCCATGCCGCCGGTCTGCTGGCCCTGTCCGCCGAGCTGCCCGCACTGCGAAACGTGATCGCCGCCGGGCCGGGTACGGCTCCCGAGGGTTCTGTCGCCTTCGCCTCGCTGCTGCGCACGGACCCCATGTCCTTCACGCCTCGGCGGCCCGATCCCGACTCCGCCGCCCGTGTGCTGGTCTCCTCGGGTTCCGAGGCCGAGCCGAAGATGGTGGCGTACTCGCACAACGCGCTGGCCGGCGGGCGCGGCAACTTCCTCGCCTCGCTCATACCCGACGACCGGCCGCCGGTCTGCCTCTTTCTCGTGCCGCTGGCCTCGGCGTTCGGCAGCAACGGCACCGCGGTCGCTCTGGCACGGCACGGTGGCACGCTCGTCCTGCTGGACCACTTCACCCCCGAGGCGGCCCTCGATGCGCTCGCCGAGCACGGGCCCACGCACGTGCTCGGTGTGCCGACGATGATCCGGATGATGCTCGACCGGGTCGCCGAGGGGGACACCCGGCCCTTCACACCGCCGACGGCCGTCGTGGTCGGCGGCGCGCCGCTGGACGAGGCCACCGCCGAGGAGGCACGCCGGGTCTTCGGGTGCCCGGTGGTGAACCTCTACGGCTCGGCCGACGGCGTCAACTGCCACACCGGACTGTCCGGCGCGCCCCCGCGCGGCGAGGGACCGGGCGTCCCGGCCGGGCGTCCGGACCCCCGGGTGACCGAGATACGCATCGCGGTCCCCGGCACACCGGACCTCCAGGAGGTGCCCAGCGGCTCGGTCGGCGAGATCGTGGCCCGCGGCCCCATGACCCCGCTGTGCTACGTCGCCGCCCCCGAGCTCGACGCCCGGTACCGCACCGCCGACGGCTGGGTGCGCACCGGCGACCTCGGCGTCATCGAGGAGGACGGCGGTCTGCGCGTCGTAGGCCGCCTCAAGGACGTCGTCATCCGCGGCGGGTCCAACATCAGCCCGGCGGAGGTGGAGGTGGAGCTCGCCACTCATCCGCTCGTGCGGGACGTGGTGTGCGTCGGAGTGCCCGATCCGCTGATGGGCGAGCGGCTCGCGGCCTGCGTGGTGCCGCGCGAGCACGGCCGGGCGCCGACGCCGGAACAGCTGACCGCGCATCTGGACGCGCGAGGCCTGGGGCGCGGCAAGCATCCCGAACGACTGCTGGTGCTGGACGAGTTGCCACTCACTCCGGCCGGCAAGCCCGATCGGGCCCGGCTGCGGGAGCAGTGCGTCGAGCAGATGCCGGAGACGCTCGCCCAGGCCGGGTGAGGCACACCGGGAGGGGCCGCCGGGGATTCCCGGCGGCCCCTCCCGGTGTGCGCCGAGGTCTCGGCGGCAGTGTGTCAGGGACGCTCCCGCCTCACGCGGTCATCGCCTTCTCGATCGTGTCGGCGGCGTTCTTGTAGACCGCCAGCAGGTCCAGGTCCTCGCCGGGGTAGTTCACGATCCCCACCTGCTCGGCACCCGCGTCGGGGAGGACCTCACCCGTGGTCATGTGCACGTTGTCGAAGACGTACGACGGCTTCTTCTTCGCCAGATCGGCCAGTTGACCGGCGGTGACGGCCTCGGGCCCGTACGTGCCCGTCACGTTCGCCCCCGTCATCCTGGCCGACCACACGGAGAAGACCTGTGCGACGACGGCCGGGGCCCTGCCGCCCGGCCAGGCGGCCTTCAGGTCCTTCTGCAACGTGCCGTAGGTGCTCTTGAAGGACGTGTTCCACCGCGCGGCGGCGTCCTCCGTGCCGAACAGCGCGCCCAGGCGCGTGACTTCGGCGCTCGCCTTGCCGGCGTCGTTGTCGAGTGCGACCTCCACCAGCTTCGCGCTGGACCCCGCGGCCTGCCGGATCTTCTCGGCGTACGGCTCGAAGGGGGCGTAGAGCACGAAGTCGGCGGCTGCGACGGCCGCGAGGTCGGAGGGCCTGGGGTCGTAGTCCGGGGCGTGCCGCGCGGACGAGGGGACGATGACCGTCACGTCCTCGGCGCCGGCCGCCTTGGCGAAGGCGCCCTCCCAGGTGGTCGTGGCCACGACGACGGGGCCGTCGCCGTTCTTCCCGCCCGCGCCGGAGTCCGGGCCGCCGGCGGCGTCCTTGTCGCCGGAGCCGCACGCCGTGGCCGTGAGCAGCAGGGCTGTGCTCAGGCTCAGTGCGAGGAGGGAAGGGACACGGGCGATGCGGACGCGGTTGCGCGCCATGAGCTGATTCTCCGTTCGGGGATGAGATGGACGGCCAGGACGACGGTCCCGGCGGTCAGGACGAGCACGGGTCCGGGCGGCCAGTCGAGTTTCAGCGCGATCAGGAACCCGGTGAGGTTCACGACGACGCCGATACAGACGGCCCACACGGTGATGGACTTCAGGGACGTACCGAGCCGCCGCGCCGCCAGCGCGGGCAGCAGGGTCAGCGCGTCGACGAGCAGCGCACCGGTCAGTTTGATCGCCCCGGCCACGGAGACCGCGACCAGGACGAGGAGCAGGAGGGTGAGCCGGTCGACGCGTACCCCGCAGGAGACGGCGAGTTCACGGTCGTGCAGCAGCAGCGCCAGATCGCGTCGCCGCCACCAGAACAGTGCGGGGACGACGAGGGCCAGCGCGCCGAGGAGCCACAGGTCGACGGTGCCCACGGACAGGATCGAGCCCCAGAGCAGGGCGAAGGCACCCTGCGCGTTGACCCCGGACACCGACAGCACCAGCAGGGCGGCGGCGATCGCCAGACTCATCAGCAGGCCCATCGCGCCGGACAGCCCGTCCGGGGTGCGGGCGAGCGGCGCGACCCCGGCCCCCGCGAGCGCGCACGCCACGAGTGCGCACAGCAACGGGTCGAGCCCGGTCAGCAGCCCGAGGGCGATACCGAGCAGCGCCACGTGCATCATCGCGAACCGCACCGGCATGATGTCCAGGCCGACGATCACGACACCGACCACCGGCAGACCCACGGCTGCCAACAACAGGGCCGCTCCCGCTCGTTGCACCGGCAGAAGCTGGAGGAGCTGTCCGAGGTCGGCCGCGGCCAGACTGTTCACCGGACCTCCCTCAGCCGGCCGGCGGCCATCTCCAGCGTCCGGTCGCACCGTTCGGCCAGCGACCTGTCGTGCGTGACCACGACGACCGTCACCGGCAGGGACAGCAGCACGTCTGCGGCCTCCTCCTGCCCGGCGAAGTCGAGTGCCGCCGTGGGCTCGTCCGCCAGCAGCACACCGGCCCCCGCGGCGACACAGCCGACCGCCCGGGCCAGGTACACGCGCTGCAACTGCCCTCCGGAGAGCGTGTGCAGCGGCCGCCCGGTCAGCGCGCCGACTCCCAGCTTGTCCGCGGCCTCCAGGGCCGGGGCGCTCGCGCCGCTGCTGGCCAGCAACTCGCCAGCGAGCAGCGGAAATCGGCCCACCGCGGGCTTCTGCGGGATCCAGGCGCAGGCCCGGCGCCGCCAGGACCAGTCGGCCGCCGACTCGGTGCCCCGGCCGCCGACCAGGATCCGTCCACCGGCCCGGCGGTGCAGACCGAGCACCGCCCGGATCAACGTCGTCTTGCCCGATCCGTTGGTACCCGTCAGCGCGACCCGCTCGCCCCCTTCGATGTCGAGATCAACACCGCGCACGGCTTCGACCCGGCCGTGGCGGCAGGCGACGTCACGCATCCGCACATCCAGACCGTCCATCCCACCTCCTGCTCGTCGTTCGAGAGAGCAGTCGGAAGGGCGCGGGGGTGAGTTCCCGTGAACCGCAACGGAGTCGGCTCACACAGCCACCGGCCCAGCCGGCCGGCGGGCGGACCACCACCCCGGACATCGCGACAGCGTGTCAGCCGCCTCCGGTGTGCCCGTGCCCGTGCTCGGGAACGTGGCTGCCACCGCCGTTCCCGACAGGGCTGGTCGTGCTGCTCTCGCCCGTACCGGGACCTACGGGGCCGACCTTCACGCCCACGGCGTACGACACCACGAAGACGACCGCCATGAGCAGGAGGAAGCCGAACACCGCGGGTGGCGGCAGCAGTTGCCGTACCGCGCCGCCGCCCTTCTCCTCACCCCCGACACCGGACCGCGTGGACTCGGGCATGCGCAGACCTCCAGACCGCCTCGCCTCGCACGACGGCACTCGGGGCACGCCGTACCGATCCATTGGTCGGGGCCGCGGTGGCGGGAGTTCCCGTGCGCCGGAGTGACGCCCGTCACCCACGTCTCGCGGGCCGCGCGTGGGAACAGCCGTACGATGCCTCGGTGGCAGAGATCATCGACTACGGACAGTTCGCCGAGCGGCTCAAGAGACAACGGGGCAAGGGCCGCTGGGAGTTGCTCGACGCGGTACAGCGCGAGTGGGGATACGAGGACCCGGGAGGCGAGCCGACGGCCTCCCGGTGGGGCGGGGAGAACTCCAGCTACGGGATCGACGAGAGCCTGGACATTCCCGAGGCGCTCGCCGAATGGTGGGACTCCCCGGTCAACTCCTTCTCGTTCCGGCCCCGGTTGTACTGGACGCACACGCAGTGGCCACCGACCATCTGGGTCGACGAGTACGGCGAGCGCGACGACGTCCAGGAGCTCGAGGAGGACGAGGACGAGGTAGAGACGTTCCTCGACCCGGCGCGGGCCGACGGACTGC
Source organism: Streptomyces sp. NPDC005017 (assembly GCF_042873115.1). Taxonomy (NCBI): domain Bacteria; kingdom Bacillati; phylum Actinomycetota; class Actinomycetes; order Kitasatosporales; family Streptomycetaceae; genus Streptomyces; species Streptomyces sp. NPDC005017. The sequence continues at coordinate 31,502 of NZ_JBIALD010000020.1, forward strand.
CGAAGGACCACCCGCTGCTGCCGCCCGACGTCACCGACCGGCGGATCTGCGTCTTCATGTCGGAGTACCAGTACTGCAACCAGTGGGCCTACCTCGCCGCCGAGGCCTCCCACCCCGACCCCCGGGTGCTGGTCAGCACGGGCGGCGGCTGGCAGTTGCAGAGCAGGTCGTTGTCGGAGTTCTTCCTCCAGCTTGCGCTGGAGCGGCTGCCGAGAACATACGGCTGGACGCTCAAGGTACGTCGGGCCGACGTCGAGGCGGACCCCGCGATCCTGGAGCGACTGACGTCCTCGTACCGGGAGTTGGGGCTGCTGCCCTGGCAGGAAATGGGCTGCGACGCGCTGATGTACGGCGGTCCGGACGCACTTGTCGTCCACGGCCGTGGCAGGGGCGCCGACTTCGCCCTGGTGATGCAGGGCCGGACCCGCGAGGCGCTGCTCCAGGTCCTCGAGACACTCGGGATCACCTTCACCGACAAGGACATCCAGGGCCCCAGCGAGGTGCCCGAACCCCTGGAGCGGCTCGACCCGTTGACGCTCACCGACGGCGACGGCGACGACCGGGGCCGCTGGCGGGTGGAATCGACCGGAAGCGCCCCCGTGGAGGGCACGGTTCCCGACGCGCTCCGGGCTCTGCCGGACCGTACCGCCACCGCGCTCGGCGAGGACTCCGTCCTGGCCGCCGCCGGTGATGCCGAAGGCCGTGTCCACGTCTGGGAGTCCGCCGCGCAGGAGGTCTTCGCCAAGTCGCTGCACCGCGCTCCGGTGACCGCCCTCGTCTGCGTCCGGCTCGACGACACCGGCACCGCCGTCGTCAGCGGCGACGCCCAGGGTGTGTTGCGCTACTGGCGCACGGACAGTGCCCCGCGGGCGTACCCGTTCGACCGGCGGCGCACCGCGGTCACCGCGCTCGGGGGCGCCCGTCTGGCCACCGGCCCCGCGCTGGCATGCTGCTGGGCCGACGGGCTGGTCCGCGTCTGGGACCTGGACTCCGGCGCGGTGGCCCAACTGCCGCTCGGCACCGGCATCACGGATCTGACCCTGACCGGCGACGGCGCACTGTGCGTCACCGGACCGTCGGGGCCGGTGACGCTGCGGCTCGACGCGGCAAGGCTCTGGCCACACCGCGACCTCCAGTTGCGTCTGGACGGCATCGACTGGGGTTCGTACTGGTCGGCGAGAGGTCCCGCGCACGCGGTGCCCGGACTGATCCGCAAGGTGGCCTCCGACCAGCAGAAGACCGCCATGGACGCGGTGCACGACCTCTACCGGCTGCTGGTCTCCAAGGGCTCGGGGCTGACCGCGGCGGCGCCGGCGGTGCCGTTCCTGGCGGAGTTGATGACCGACCCGGACAACCAGGCGCGTTCCACCCTGCTGCTGCTCATCGCGGACATCGCCGACTGCGCGAACGCGGAGAACCGTGCCGCCGTGCGGGCGGTGCTCCCTGCCTTGCGCTACCTGCACGACGATCCGCAGTCGTCCATCCGGTGGGCGGCGGCGGAGCTGGAGAAGAACTGCGCTCCGCGGCCGGGCGAGGAGTGAGCGGACCGGCCACGGCGTGAACACGGGGGCCGAGAACCGGTCGGCTCATGTACGGGAGGACCGGACGGCCCGGCCCTCCCGCACCCGGGGCACGGCTATTTGCCCGACCCCTGCGCGAACCCGTTGTAGATGTAGCGCTGGAGGAAGAGGAACACCACCAGGGTCGGGACGATGACCAGGACGGCTCCGGCCGAGATGGTCTCCCAGTGCGCCCCGAAAGGCCCCTTGAAGCGGAACAGCGCCGTGGACATCGTGCCGAGTTCCTCGGAGGGCATGTACAGGAACGGGACGTAGAAGTCGTTGTACGTCGTGATGCCCTTGATGATGACCACGGTCGCGATCGCCGGCTTCAGCATCGGGAGGATGATCCTGCGGTAGACGGTGAAGGCGTTGGCGCCGTCCAGCCGCGCGGCCTCGTCGACCGATGTCGGGATGGACCGGATGAACTGCAGGAAGATGTAGATCGACACGATGTCGGTACCCATGTAGAGCAGGATCGGGGCCCAGCGGGTGTCGAAGAGGCCGAAGCTGTTGACCACCTGGAAGGTCGCGACCTGGGTCGTCACGCCCGGGACCAGGGTGGCGACCAGGAACAGCGCCATCACCAGCTTCTTGAGGCGGAAGTCGAACCGGTCGATCGCGTAGGCCGTCATCGAGCCGATGACCACGGTGCCCGTGATCGAGAACAGCAGGATGAAGGCGGTGTTCCCGAACGCCATGAGCATCTGGCCGTCGTTGAACGCGGTGACGTAGTTGGAGAAGTTCAGCCAGTCGTCCGGCAGGGCCAGCGCGCCCTTGCCGTCCGCGACCTCGCCGGAGGTCTTGAGCGAGGTCAGGAACACCACGGCGAGCGGGACCAGGACGACGAGCGACGCGGCGATCAGGACCAGATAGGTCAGCGTGCCGGCGATGCCGGGGCGTCGCCGCGGCCGGCGCTCGGCGGGAGCGGTGATGGTCATACGAGATCGACCCTCTCGTCGGGCACGAGGCGGCGCTGGATCCAGGTGATCAGCAGGATGATCGCCAGCAGCACCACGGCACAGGCCGAGGCCAGGCCCGTCTTGTTGAACTGGAAGGCGAGCTTCACCGTCTGGATCACGAAGGTCGAGGTCCCGGTGGCGCCGCCGGTCATGATGTACGGGATCTCGAAGACGGCGAGGGAGCCGGAGATCGCCAGGATGACGCCGAGGCTCAGCACGGGCCGGATGCCCGGGGCGATGATGTGCCGGAACTGCTGCCACCGGCTCGCGCCGTCGAGCTGGGCCGCTTCGTGGAGCTCACCGGGGATGGACTGGATCGCGCCGAGGAACAGCACGAAGTTCAGTCCGGTGAACCGCCACACGGACACACCCGCCAGGGAGGTGTTCGCCGACTCCGGGTCGCCGAGCCAGGCGTGGTCGGAGGTCACTCCGAACCAGGACAGGACCGAGTCGAGCGTGCCCCCGTCCTGGAAGAAGTAGAGGAAGACGAAACCGATCGCGACCCCGTTGATCAGGTAGGGGAAGAACAGGATCCCCTTGAACAGGTTCCTGAAGCGCAGGTCGAAGCTGAGCACTGTGGCCAGGTACAGGGCGATCGCGATCTGTACGGCGGACGCCGCGAGGTAGTACAGGCTCACCGCGAAGACCCGGAACATGTCGGGGCGTGTGAAGACCTCGGTGTAGTTCTCCGTGCCGACGAAGTCGCGGTCGGGGCTGACGCCGTCCCAGTCGGTGAAGCTGTAGTAGATCATGTTGCCCACGGGGACGTAGGTGAACGTCACCAGCAGGGCCAGCGGGGCCAGCAGGAACAGCCAGGGGGTGAGGCGGCGCATCGGCCTGTCGCGCCAGGAGCCTCGTCCCGGGGCGGCGGCGCGGCGCGCGCGGTGCTTCGCCGGCCGGTCCTCGTGCGGGACGTGTGCGGGCGGTGGAGTGGTGGTTACGGATCGGGGCATGTGAGGGCCAGGGCCTTTCATCGTCCGCTGAGCGGTGTTGCGCCGGGTTCCGGCCGCGGGGGCCGGCGGCCGGAACCCGGGCACGCGCAAGGTCAGGAACCGGCGGTCTGCCTGGCCTCGGACCAACGCCTGTTCAGTTCGTCGAAGTAGTCCTGGAGCGAGCCGCCCTGCGCACCGCGGGCGACGTCGACAAGCTTCTGACGGTAGTCCTGCTTGTTGAGACCGATCTCCGAGGCGTCGTCGATGGCGTTGACCTCGGCCGTCTTCAGCTCGGAACGCTCCACCATCTTGACATCGTTGTCAATGTATTCCCTCAGTGTCTCGGGCAGCTCGGCCGACCGCAGCACGGAGACGGCGCCCTCCTTGGCGGAGTAGCCGGACTTCTCGGTGAACCAGTCGATCCAGGCGCGCGCGGCCTCCTTGTGCTCGGAGTGGACGTTCACGGCCTGCTGGTAGTCGGAGACCAGGGTCGCGCAGAACTGGCCGACACTCTGGGCGGGCACCGGCATGAAGCCGATGTCGTCGGGGCTGCGCCCGGCCTGCTCGGCGGCGGCACGCATCTGGTTGACCGCCCACGAGCCCAGCATCATGCTGCCGATCTCCCCCTTGGCCAGGAGGGTCTTGGAGCTCTCCCAGTTGGTGGTGGTCGGGTCCTTCTCCGACAGCTTCTCGTGCACGATGTCGTGCAGCAGTGTGTCGAGGGCGTTGAGGTCGGTGCCCTTCGCCCAGGGGTCGTCCATCTCGGCCAGCTTGTCGGAGGCCTTGCTGTCGCAGCTGACGGAGCCGACGCTGTTGGTCCACGGGCTGCTGAGCGGCCAGCCGTCCTTGAAGTTGGTGTAGTAGGGGGTGGCGCCGGTTCTCTCCTTGACCGTCCTGAGGTCGGCGAGGAACTGCCGCGGCGTCGTCGGCCAGTCGGTGATGCCGGCCTTCCTCCACAGGGTCTTGTTGTAGACGAGGCCGTTGGCGGTGCCGAAGGTGCCGATGCCGTAGACCTTGCCGTCGACGTCGGTCTTGTCGGTGAAGAGGTACTTCGCACGCATCGAGGCCGCGGTGCCGAGCGGGGCGAAGAACTTCGGGTAGTCGCCCTTGGCGACCGCTCCGGGGATGAGGAGGACGTCACCGTAGTTCTCGGTGTTCATCCGGATCCTGACCTCGCCCTCGTAGTCGGTGATGGCCTCGAACCTGACCTTCACCTTGGGGTAGGTCTTGTTGAACTCCGCCGCGTACTTCTTCATCGTGCCGTCCTGCACGAGGTCCGTACGGTTGGTGAGCACCGTGATGCCGCCGGAGACACTGTCCGCGTCCAGCGGTGCGGCGGCGGTCTCGCCGACGTTCGGCGTCGCGCCGCCGCCGCATCCCGCGACCGTGAGCGCCGCGGTGACCAGCAGTGCGATGCTCGGCGTTCTCTTCCCCATGTGCCCCACTCCTCCATCGGATTACGGCTCGGGCTCCAGTAGTTGCCGGGGACTATGCCAGCTCGTTGATGAACCGGTAAAGCTTCACGCATGGGCGCGATACTTAATCGTTACACGCCGGTCACGACCTTCATCGGGGGAACGGTGCCTCACCTGGAGCTTCCCTCCGCGGGCCGTCGAAGTTCAGGACTAGACCGGTTCATGTCCTGAGCGTTAAGTTGAGGCTCGTCGCTACCCACATCGACAGATCTGTCCTGCAAGGAGGAGCCGTCCATGAAGGAAGTCGTCCAGCTCGCCGAGGGGTGGAGCCTGGGGCACGACGGAAGCGCGCTGCCGGCCCAGGTACCCGGTTGTGTGCACACCGACCTGCTCGCCGCGGGAGTGATCGAGGACCCCTGCACCGGCCTCAACGAGAACGAGGTGGCCTGGGTGGGGCGGCGGACATGGACCTACAGCCGCTCCGTCGACGCCGCCCACACCACCGCCGGCCGGCACGAACGCACCGACCTCGTCTTCGACGGTCTCGACACCGCGGCGGTCATCACGCTGGGCGGGCGGGAACTGGGCCGGACCCGCAACATGCACCGCGCCCACCGATTCGACGTGACCGGCCTCCACGGCGGCCTGCACGTGGAGTTCACCTCCGCCTACGACGAGGCGGACTCCGTGCGGACGACGATCGGTGAGCGGCCGAACGTCTACCCGGAGCCCTTCCAGTACATCCGCAAGACGGCGTGCGGCTTCGGCTGGGACTGGGGCCCGACCCTGGTGACGGCCGGCATCTGGCGTCCGGTACGGCTGGAGCGCTGGTCCACCGCCAGACTCGCGCAGGTCCGCCCCCTGGTGACGCTCGCCGACGGCACGGGCCGTGTGGAGGTACGGATCGACGTCGAGCGCACCGGGCAAGGAGCCGACCACTACCTCGAGGTAAGGGCGTCCCTCGGCGGCGTGCGGGCCCGGGGACGCGTCGACGGCACACGAGGCGTCCTGACCCTGGAGGTCTCCGACCCCCAACTGTGGTGGCCGCGCGGCTACGGCGAGCAGCCGCTGTACGACCTCGAGGTCACCCTCGTCGACACCGGGGACGGCTCGGCGGAGCGGCCGCTCGACTCCTGGCACCGGCGCATCGGCTTCCGCACGATCGGACTCGACCGGTCGGCCGACGACATCGGCACCGGCTTCACCCTCGTCGTCAACGGCGCACGGATCTTCGCCCGAGGCGTCAACTGGATCCCCGACGACGTCTTCCCCTCCCGGGTCACCCCCGAGCGCTACCGCACCCGCCTGACCCAGGCGGCCGACGCGAACGTGGACCTGGTCCGGGTCTGGGGCGGCGGCATCTACGAGGACTCCGCCTTCTACGACGTCTGCGACGAGCTCGGGCTCATGGTCTGGCAGGACTTCCTCTTCGCCTGCGCCGCCTACCCGGAGGAACAGCCACTGCGCGGAGAGGTGGAGGCCGAGGCAAGTGACAACGTTGTCCGACTGATGCCGCATCCCTCGCTCGTCCTGTGGAACGGCAACAACGAGAACCTCTGGGGCTTCCGTGACTGGGGCTGGGAACCCGCGCTGAAGTCGGACTCCTGGGGCGAGGGCTACTACCTCGGCCTGCTGCCCCGGGTCGTCGCGGAACTCGACCCCACCCGCCCCTACACCGCGGGCAGCCCCTGGTCCGGCTCCTGGGACCACCACCCCAACGACCCCGACCACGGCACCCACCACTCCTGGGAGGTGTGGAACCGCCAGGACTACGCCGAGTACCGGGCCAGTGTGCCCCGGTTCGTCGCGGAGTTCGGCTGGCAGGCACCGCCCGCCCTCGCCACCCTGCGCCGCGCGCTCCCCGGTGAGCGGCTCGCCCCCGACTCGCCCGGCATGCTCCACCACCAGAAGGCCGAGGACGGCAACGGCAAGCTGAACCGCGGCGTCGCCCGCCACTTCCCGCTGCCCGAGGGCGACTTCGACCGCTGGCACTACCTCACCCAGCTCGTCCAGGCCCGCGCCGTCGCCGCCGGCATCGAACACTGGCGCTCGCACTGGCCCGTCTGCGCCGGAACCGTCGTCTGGCAGCTCAACGACTGCTGGCCGGTGACCTCCTGGGCCGCGGTGGACGGCGACGGCCGCCTCAAGCCGCTCCACCACGAACTGCGCCGCGTCTACGCCGACCGTCTGCTCACCGTCCAGCCCGGCGACGACGGGCCCACGCTCGCCGTGATCAACCAGGCGGCCGAACCGTGGCGGGCGACGGTGACACTGCGCCGCTTCCGTGCGGACGGCACCGTACTCGCCGAGCGGGTCCTCGACCTGACCGTCGCGCCGCGCACCGTCGACCGGCGGCCGGTACCACCGGAACTGGTGCCGGACGCCGCCTCCGCCAAGGAGTTCCTGGTCGCGGACGAAGGGGAGCTGCGCGCCCCGTACTTCCCGGTGACCGACAAGGACTTCGCGTATCCCGCCCCCGAGTACGACGTGACCGTGTCGTCCTCCGTCGGCGCCGGTGAGGGTAGTCTCGACGTCGTGGTGACAGCACACACACTCGTACGTGATCTCCTCCTCCAGCCCGACCGCCTCGGAACCTCCGCCGTCTGCGACACCGGTCTGCGCACGCTGCTGCCCGGGGAGCGGATCCGGCTGGCAGTCCGCGGCGCCGAGGAGACGGGCGCGAACGCCGTACGAGCGGCCCTCTTCTGTGTGGAACCGGCGTGACCGCACCGACCGAACGCGTCACCATCAAGGACGTCGCGGCCGCCGCGGGGGTCTCCAAGGGCGCGGTGTCACTGGCGTTCAACCACAAGCCGGGAGTCTCGGACGCCACCCGCGAGCGGATCTTCGCCGTGGCCCGGCAACTGGGCTGGGCGCCGAACTCCTCGGCGCGCAGTCTGTCCCGGCAGGCGGTCGACACCATCGGCCTGGCCATCTGCCGGCCGGCCAGGCTGCTCGGCCTCGAACCCTTCTACATGGAGTTCATCTCCGGCATCGAGAGCGTGCTCGCCGAGCGCGACTGCTCCCTGCTGCTGCGCCTGGTCGGCTCGCTGGAGGAGGAGATCCAGCTTCAGGAACGCTGGTGGAGGGAGCGCCAGATCGGCGGCTCCATCCTGGTCGACCTCCGCCAGGGCGACCCCCGCATCGAACCGCTGCGCAGGATCGGACTGCCCGCCGTCACCGTCGGACACCCGAGCCTGACGGGCGGTTTCCCCTCGGTGTGGACCGACGACGCCACGGCCGTGGGCGAGGCGGTCCGCTATCTCGCCGCGCTCGGGCACCAGCGGATCGCCCGCGTGGGCGGACCGGGCGGGCTGGGCCACAGCGCCATCCGGGCGGAGGCCTTCCAGCGGACGATGAGCGAGCTCGGCCTGGACGGCGGGCGGCACATCGAGACCGACTTCTCCGGCGAGGAGGGTGCCCGCGCGACCCGTTCCCTGCTGCTGTCCTCCAACCGGCCGACGGCCGTCCTCTACGACAACGACATCATGGCCGTCGCCGGGCTCGGCGTGGCCACCGAGATGGGCGTCGCCGTACCCGACGAGCTGTCGCTGCTGGCCTGGGACGACTCCCAGCTGTGCCGTCTCACCCATCCCACGCTGTCGGCGATGAGCCACGATGTCCACACCTTCGGCGCCCAGGTCGCCCAGGCGCTGTTCCATGTGATCGCGGGAGACGACATGGTCTCCCAGCCCGTGGCGACCCCGCAGCTGGTACCTCGCGGGTCGACCGCACCACCGCGCCCGTAGCGGGCCGGGACCACGACGACGAGGGGCCACGGCACTCATGCCGTGGCCCCTCGTCGTCTGCGCGCTCCGGCTTCGCGCGGGAGCAGGGCGCTCGCCACCGCCCTCGCGCTCACGGCCGGCCTTCGTGCCTCACTCAGCGGCGACCGTCTCGAGTACGGTCCGTCGTGCGGCGGCGGCAGCGCCGACCAGTCCGGCGTCCCGGGCCAGCGCGGCCGGCCGCACCGTGACGTGCCGGGCGAAGTCGAGCACCGCGAAGCCGCGCAGGTGGCGCCGCAGTGGGGTGAACAGGACGTCTCCGGCCTGGGCGACTCCCCCGCCGATCACCGCGACCTCGATCTCCAGCAGTGTCGCGCTGCCCGCGATGGCCGCCGCCAGGGCACGGGCCGACCGGTCGTAGGCGGACAGGGCCCGTTCGTCCCCCGCCCTCGCCGCGACGGCCACGGCCGCGGCGGTCGCGTCCTGCCCCGGTGACGGAGCCCAGCCGAGCCGCACCGCGTGGCGGGCGATGGCGGTGCCGCTGGCGTACGCCTCGACGCATCCCCGGGCGCCGCACGCGCAGGGCGGGCCGTCCATGTCGACGCAGATGTGCCCGATGTGACCGGCGTTGCCGGAGGGGCCGGGGTGCGGTGCGCCGTCCAGGACGTAGCCGCCTCCGACACCGGTCGAGACCACCATGCACAAGGCGTTGGCGACACCCTGGGCGGCACCGCGCCAGTGCTCCGCGGCCGCCATCGCCACGGCGTCCCCGAGCAGGACCGGCTCGACGGCGTCGGACACCAGCGGATGCGCGCGAACGCTCTCGACGAGAGGGAACGAGCGCCACGCGGGGATGTTGACCGGACTCACGGTGCCCTTGACCGTGTCCACCGGTCCGGCACTGGCGATCCCCATGGCGCGGACACCGCTCCAGGCTCCGTGGGCCGCCAGCGCGTCGATCACGGCATCGACCGTGCCGCTGAGGCGGGATGTGGACTCGCGGGCAGGCGTGGGCAGTTCGGCCCGCTCGACGATCACGCCCGCGTCGTCGATCAGCGCTCCGGCGATCTTCGTGCCGCCGATGTCGATAGCTGCGTACACCTATGGGCTCATTTCTCTGTTCGACGTCCGGGGCCGTCGCCGGGCGCGAAGGCGCGGAGTCGGACGGCACTTACTTCTGACAACGTTGTCAACAGATGCTTGCGGGAAGGGCTCACATTTTCCGGGGCCGCCCCCCGGTACGCTCGCTTCCACGAGGCGTTCAGGGCCGGTGAACGGCAAGTCCGGTCCCTGCCACGAAGAGGGTCCCGGACCCCGACACGGTGATCCCCCGGTCGGAGTCGGGGAGGAAGCAGGAGTCGCCCGGCCCCAGGGAGAGCACCTCACCGTCCGGCCCGCTCAGCCGCGCCGCACCCGCCGTGCACAGCGCGATGCGCGGCCCGGCCGACGGCACCAGGGGAACAGCCGTGACAGTGAGCCCCGTTCGGTAGAGGGTGAACTCCTCGGCCGGGCACTCGTACTTGTGCGTGTCCCCCAGGCCGTCGACCGCGGTGGGGCGCACGACGGGGACCCGGACCGCGGGATCGGTGATCCGCAGCAGCTCCGGGACGTTCACCTCCTTCGTCGTCAGCCCCGCACGCAGCACGTTGTCGGAGGCCGCCATGAGCTCCACGCCCACGCCCCGTACGTACGCGTGCAGTCCGCCGGCCGGCATGTACAACGCGCTTCCCGCGTCCAACACCTGATGACGCATCAACAGCGAGGCCACGAGGCCCAGGTCGTCGGCATGGTGCCCTGCCATGCGCACCACCGCGCCGTAGGCCTCCCGGTGGGGGCCCGGCCCGTCCGCCTGCCGAGCGCTCGCCCGGACGACCTCACGCACCAGCGCCACGCGGTCCCGCGCCGGCCATTCCAGCAGGGCGCGCAGTGCGGCGATGAGCGCGGTGTCGTCGCCCTCGTCCTCGAGGAGCGTCACGACGGGGCGGAGCCTGTCCACACCGAGGCCGTCGAGCACGGCGGCGGCCTCCGCACGGGTGCGGAACCCGGCGAGGACCTCGAAGGAGCTGAGGGCGTGGAGCAGCTCGGGCTTTGGCCAGTCGTCGGAGTAGGGTCCCTCTCCCCCGCTCAGCTCCTGATCGGTGAACGCGGCGTGAGCCTGCTTCCGGTCGGGGTGCACCTGGATGGACAGGGGCTGGTCCGCCGCGAGCACCTTGAGCAGGAAGGGGAGCCGGCCGCCGAAACGGGCGACACAGTCCGCGCCGAGTTCCCGTTCCGGGGCGTCACTCACCACGTCCCGCAGGGTGCGGGTCCGTCCGTCGCGGGTGACACCGGCGGGCCCGGCCGGGTGCTCTCCCATCCACAGCTCCGCCTCGGGCCCCACGGACGGAGTGGCTCGCCCCCGCAGTCGGGCGAGCGCCTCATGGGAGCCCCAGGCATAGGGTTTGATGATCGGTTCCAGTAGATCCACCCGATTAAGTTAACCGTCGGTCGGCACCATGACGATGACGGAAAGGTTCCGTTATTAAACCGGTATAGCTTCATGGGGGAGCGGGCCGTCGCCGACGGACTGCCGCAGTTCGGACGGGGAACCGAAACGGTGGCGCGACGCGTCCGCCGCAGTCGGCAACGAGGCATGCACGGGGGCGGCAGCCTCCTCTCGGCCGGCATCCCGCGCCGGCCCGCACAGGGGCCGACCGAGCGACTTCGACGTGCCGCCCTTCGCGGCGCCGCCGTCCGGTCCCGACGACTCAAGAACGCAGAGCCACAGGACACTTGGCTGAGTAAGCGCGATCTGGACGAACGCGCTCCTCGACGCAGAGGTCTGCCGTGGACGGCCGTGCGCGGACCCGTCGCCCCCGGTCGGCGCGCGACACACCCCACGGAACACACCGGCCACCGAGCCGGTCCGCCCGGCTGGCCACGTCGATCCCGACCCCCTCGAGACCGGGCGGGTCGGGCCGGACGACCTGGCCCGGACGTCAACGTAGGGGAATCGGAACACCCCGGCAACGAACCTGACGGGGATATCGTCGATTTAGTTTTAGTTTAGTTCTTGAGCTCCTTGCATCGCGCGTAGAAACGGGAATTGATCGACCCGTCTATTGACATGACCGAAACACAGAGTGCTCTCATGGAGGCACGCCGCCGACGGCAAGTCCGGCGACACCCCTCCCCGTTGGCGCTCCCTTGCCTTCCTTTCGACTAGACAACGTTGTCGTATGCCGGAGCGACCGACGGCAACTCCCGACGCCTTCCCGGCGCTGCTCCTTCCGCTGGGCGAGGCGACTTCTGTCCGCCTTCCTCCGAGGAGAGACATGGCACATCCACAGCACGGACTGACGAGTTCGTGGCGCACCACCGCCGTCGCGGCGCTGACCGCGGTGCTCGGCCTGCTGCTGTCCGTCCTGGGCACTTCCGTCGGCGAGGCACAGGCCGCCCCGACCGGTCTGCGCGTCAGCAACGGGCGCCTCTACGAGGCGAACGGCAACGAGTTCGTGATGCGCGGGGTCAACCACGCCCACGCCTGGTACCCGGACAGGACCCGCTCCATCGCGGACATCGCGGCCAAGGGCGCCAACACCGTCCGCGTCGTGCTCAGCAGCGGCGACCGCTGGACCAGGACCAGCAGCTCGACGGTCTCCTCCCTGATCGGCCAGTGCAAGGCCAGCAAGGTCGTCTGTGTCCTGGAGGTGCACGACACCACCGGCTACGGCGAGGACTCCGCCGCCGCGACCCTCGGCAAGGCGGCCGACTACTGGATCGGCATCAGGAGCGCGCTGGCCGGCCAGGAGAACTACGTCGTCGTCAACATCGGCAACGAGCCCTTCGGCAACAGCGGTTACGGCGCCTGGACCCAGGACACCAAGAACGCCATCGTCAGGCTGCGCAGCGCCGGCATCAACAACGCCCTGATGGTGGACGCCCCCAACTGGGGCCAGGACTGGTCGAACACCATGCGGAACAACGCCGCGTCCGTGTTCGCCGCCGACCCCGACCGCAACACCGTCTTCTCGATCCACATGTACGGCGTCTACGACACCGCCGCCGAGGTGCAGTCGTACCTCAGCCACTTCGTCAACAACCGACTCCCCATCGTGGTGGGCGAGTTCGGCAACCAGCACAGTGACGGCAACCCCGACGAGGACGCCATCATGGCCACCGCCCAGTCCCTGCGCGTGGGCTACCTCGGGTGGTCGTGGAGCGGCAACGGCGGTGGCGTCGAGTACCTCGACCTGGTCAGCAACTTCGACGCGGGTTCCCTGACCACCTGGGGCCGGCGCCTGTTCAACGGGGCCAACGGCATCGCCTCCACGTCCCGTATCGCCACCGTCTACGGCGGCGGAGGCGACCCCGGCGGCGGGACGGCTCCGAACGGTTACCCGTACTGCGTCAACGGCAGTGCGTCGGACCCGGACGGTGACGGCTGGGGCTGGGAGAACAGCGCCTCCTGTGTCGTGCGCGGAAGCGCGGCGGACACGGGTGGTTCACCGGGAGGCGGGACGGCTCCGAACGGCTACCCCTACTGCGTGAACGGCAGTGCGTCCGACCCCGACGGTGACGGCTGGGGCTGGGAGAACAACAGGTCGTGCGTCGTTCGGGGCGGCGCGGCGGACCGCTGAGGCAGGGCCGACCCGGAGTTCTGAGCAGGGCCGGGGCCCGGTCACCGGGCCCCGGCCACCACGGCCGTTCGGTTTCCGGCTATCCGGACCGGGACTCTCCCGGTCCGGTCAGGTCACGCCGGCCCGCCGCGGTCAGGTCACGTCGGCAGCCCGCCGCGGTCAGTCACGCCGGCCCGGCGCCCGGCTCGCCCCGCCGTACGGCGTCGTGGGCGGCCAGCGCCGCGTGCAGGGTGAGGAGGTCGGCGCCCCGGGCCGCGTCCAGGCCGGTGAGGTCCGTCGCCCTGCGCAGGCGGTAGTCCACCGTGTTCGGGTGCACCTGGAGCCGGGCGGCGGCCTGGCGCCGGTCCTGCCCGCAGGCGAGGAAGGTCCGCAGGGTGGCGAGCAGTTCGGGGCGCGGGTCCAGCGGGTCGAGCAGCGCGGCGAGCCCGTCCCTGGCCGGGCTGGGGCGGCTCAGCTGGTACTCGAGCAGCACGTCGTCGAGCAGATACAGCCCCGGTTCCCGGCCCGAGGCCTCCGCCACCTCCCGTACCTCGGCGGCCAGCCCGGCGGCCTCGGCGACACCGTCGGGGGTGGCGGCGACGGCGGCCACGAGCAGCTCGGCGCCGCACACGCGGGCGAGCTGCCCGAGCAGCCGGGCCAGCCGGTCGCGGTCCGGCGCGCCGAAGTCGGCGGGCGGCGTCTCGCACGGGATCAGCACCAGCCCGCCGTCACCGGACAGGGCGGACAACGCCATGCCCGTGGTGTGGCGCTGGAGTTCGTTGCGCAGGCGGCGGAGTTTGCGGCGCACCACGACGGGGTGGTTCACCCCGGGCAGCAGTTCGTCCGGGTGCGGTCCGACGGCGAGGCTCAGCACCAGGTAGCAGGGCGGGAGGCGGATGCCGACGCGGTCGGCGGCGGCCTGGGGGCTGTCCCCCTCCAGCAGCCGGGAGAGCAGTGACTGGAGCGCGACCTGCTCGTCGCTGAGGGCCGCCTGACGTTCCTGCACATAACCGGCGGCCACCGCGCTGCTCACCAGCCGGAGGAAGCCGAGCACGCGGCGCTGGACGAGCAGGATGTCGTGCAGGTCGCCGGGCCGGGCGGTCGAGAGGACATGGGCGGAGCACTCCTCGGCGCCGAGGTGGTAGGCGCCGACGACGGCCTCCAGCGGTACGCCCTCGTCGGCGCGCCGGGCCGCGGACTCGCGGATCGCCTCCTGTTCCGTCTCCCCCGGCAGTTCACCGGTGCGCAGTACCTCGGCGCACATCCGGATCCCGCCCGCCACCTGCTTCACGATCTCGCCGCGCAGTTGCTCGGGCGGCAGCGTGCCGTACGCGGGCACCTGCTCCACCAGCCGGCTCATCACCGCGGACTCGAGAACCGGTGTGGCCTCCAGCAGCCGCTGATGGACCGGCGTGCCGCCGATCCGCGGCACCGGGCCGTCCTCCACCCCGTTGGACACGGTCACAACTCACCTCGCGAACCTCTGTCATACGCACTGGGCACGAGGTTCCGCACGGCCCTCATCATGGTCTGCGGAATTCCCCTACCGGTTGGTAACACGGCCGACCGGTCGATCACCAGTCATGGGCGCAACGCGGCCGCAACGCCCATGACATCTCCCGCGCACCCCAGCACCGCGCGGGAGCGGACGTATCCGCCCCTCCTCCCCTGACACGAATCGAGGGTTCCATGTCCCACGCGGCCGTTCGAACGATCGCCGTACTCGTCGCCCTCACGGCGTCCATGACCGCCGCGCCGGTGGTCTCCGCCGCCGCGGACGTCGCGGCGACGGAGGCCTCGGCCGACGACCCGTTCTACTCCTACGACGGTGGCGAACCGCTGTCGTCGTACCCGCCGGGTGCCGTGCTCAAGACGCGCACCCTGCCGTACCACCTGTTCGGCATCCCCACGCCGGTCACGGCGGTCCAGCTGCTGTACCGCACCACGGACGCCCAGGGCCGCCCGGACGCGGGCGTCACCACGGTCGTGCGCAGCCCCACGGGCGACGGCAGCCGAGCCGTCTCCTACCAGTCGTTCTACGACTCGCTGAACCCCGAGGACGGCCCGTCGCGCGCGGTCGCCGGTGATGTCACCCTGGGCGGCCTCATCCCCAACGTGGAGTCCCTCCTCTTGGTGCCGCTGCTGTTGAGGGGCTACGACGTCGTCCTCCCGGACACCGAGGGGCAGCGGGCCGACTTCGCCGCGGGACCCGAGTACGGAACGATCACGCTGGACTCGATCCGCGCCGCCACCAGGTCCTCCCACACGCGACTGGACCCGGGCACCAGGTTCGGCCTCATCGGCTACTCCGGCGGCGCCATCGCGACCAACTGGGCCGCCGCGCTGGCACCGAGCTACGCCCCCGACGTGAACAGGTCCCTGGTGGGCTTCGCCGAGGGCGGCCTGCTGGTGGCTCCGGCGCACAACCTCAAGTACGTCGACGGCTCGCTCGCGTGGTCCGGGGTCATCCCCATGGCCGTCATCGGGACCGCACGCGCCTACGACCTCGATCTCAAGCCCTATCTGAGCGCGTACGGGCTCGACGTCTACAAGAAGGTGGAAGACGCCTCCATCGTCGACGCCCTCGGGCGCTACCCCGGCCTGACCTGGAAGAAGATGGCGAAGCCGCAGTACGCCGACCCCAACTCGGTGCCCGAGTTCCTCGCGGCGGTGAACAAGCTCAACCTGGGCTCGGCCGCCACCCCGACGATCCCCGGATTCATCGCGCAGGGCGACGCGGGTGTCCTGGAGGGGACGTTCAGCGACCGCCCGGGCGTCGGTACGGGCGACGGGGTCATGGTCGCCGGTGACGTGCGCGCTCTCGCCCGGCAGTACTGCGCCACCGGCAACACCGCCATCAAGTACAACCAGTACGAGCTGCTCAGCCACCTGGGCGTGCCCGTCGTGTGGGCGCCGCCGGCCCTGGACTGGCTCGACGACCGCTTCGAGGGCCGCGCGGCCCCGTCCGACTGCGGCCGCATCCCGCGGGGCAACTCCCTCGCACCGGAGCAGCCGGCGCCGTCGTCCTGACGTCCGTGCGCGGTCCCATCGCAGCCTCTCGGCGGCGGGACCGCGCGCCCACGCGGCCGGGGCCTTCACACGTGCGGCGCGAGCCGTTCTCCGGCAGCCCGGCGACAACGCGGCAGTGTTGTGGTTCCCGTGGCCCTCGGCCCCGGGCCTTTTCGTGACCCCTCGCTACATCTCCACGATCCCCGCGTCATGGGCCAGCAGACCCGCCTGGGTGCGGTTCACGCAGCCCAGTTTGTCCAGCGTCCGTGAGACATAGCCCTTGATCGTGGCCTCGGAGAGAAAGAGCCGGGCGGCGATCTGGGCGTTGGACAGGCCCGCGCCGAGACCGGCCAGGACCTGGGTCTCCCGCTCGGTCAGGGAGCCGACGAGCTCGCGGGCGCGGTCGCGGGCCGAGAGGGTGTCCGTGGACGCGGCGACGAGACGGCGGGCGGCGGACGGGGACAGGACGGTGTGGCCCTGCGCGGCGGCGCGGACGAGGCCGATGAGTTCCTCGGGCGGTGTGGACTTCACCAGGAACCCGATCGCCCCGGCCCGCAGCGCGCGCAGCACGTACTGGTCGGCGTCGAAGGTGGTGAGCACGACGATGCGGGGCGGGTCGGCGAGCCGGTTGATGTGCTCGATGGCGGTCAGGCCGTCCATGCCCGGCATGCGCAGGTCCATGAGGACGACGTCGGGGCGGCCGCGGCGGACGGCCTCGACGGCGGCCGCACCGTCGTGCGCCTCGTCGACGACCTCGATGTCCGGGGCCGAGCCGAGGATGGTGCGCAGGAACACGCACACCATGGGCTCGTCGTCCACGACCGTCACCCGGGTCATGGTCACACCTCCGATTCGGCGGTCGGGACGAACGCGGGCAGCGTCGCCTCGACACTGAACCCGCCGTCGGAACAGGGCTCGGCACGCAGTGTGCCCCGCACCAGCTCGATACGCCGGCGCAGATGGGCGATGCCGAGGCCCGAACCGGTGCCGGCCAGCTCGCCCCGGGGGACGCCGGCCGGTGGTGTGTTGTGGACCGTCAGCCGCATCTGGGCCTGGTCGTAGCGCACGCTCACCCGCACCCGGGCACCCGGCGCGTGCTTGCGGACATTGGTCAGCGCCTCGCGCAGCACACGGTAGGCGGTGCGTCCGACGACGGGTGAGGCCAGCGCCGGATCGCCCTCCTGGACGAGTTCGGTCGGTATCCCCACCGCCACGGACTCGGCGACCAGGTCGGCGAAGCCCGCGACCGAGGGGGTTCCGTCGCCGTCGGGCGCGGTGCGCAGAATGCCGACGAGGTCGCGCAGTTCCTCCAGTGCCTGACAGCCCGCGGCGCGCAGGTCCTCGGCGGCCTGCCGGGTCGTGTCGTCCGGTGCCGTCACCTTCAGGGCACCGGCCTGCAGCACCATCAGGCTCACCCGGTGGGTGACCACGTCGTGCATCTCCCCGGCGAGCCGGGCGCGTTCCTCGGCGCGGGCCTGTTCGGCCAGCAGATGACGCTCGCGTTCGGCGCGCTCGGCACGTTCGACCAGTGCCCTCATCAGCTTGCGGCGGGCGTCGAAGTACAGCCCCACGAGCGGCCCCACCGCCGTACGCAGCAGCCCGATCGTCATGGTCGTCACGGACGCGTCCCACGGCCGCATGACGACGAGGGTCAACGCGGCGAGGGCGAAGTAGGCGACGCGGCGGTCGTGTTGGTAGAAGACCGGTCCGTACGCGGCCGGCAGTGTGGCCAACGGCGCCCACAACCAGTCCGGTTGGGCCGGGGTCACCAGCCCCAGCGGTTCGATGAGCAGGGACACCAGGAGCGTGAACCCCCCGAGCACACCGACGACGGCCAGCGGGGCGGCCCGGCGGACGACGAGCGAGGCGCAGGCGAGCGCCTGGAGGCCCAGGACCATCCATGCGACGGTGTCCGGCCGTTCGGGCCACCAGCCGGCACCGGCGAGTGTGAGAACGGTGTCCAGCGCGACGAACGCGGCGGCGATCAGCCCGTCCACGGCGAACCGGTGCCGGCAGTACCAAGGGCCGTGGGTCATGACGCTCACCGTAGGGCATCGCCCCCCACCCGCCCGAGGCCCGCGGCGGCACGGGCTGCTTACGTCTCGGGCGGACCCTACGAAAGTAGGGTGCCGGGCGGAACGGGCATGCCTTCGTCGGGTGCGGAACCGACCGCCGGCCCTGCCGCGAGGTGTGTCCGGCGCCGTGGAATGGAGGCATGGATACGACAGGGAGCACCCTCACCACCACACCCCGGCCCGGTGACTACACGATCGACACGGACCGTTCGTCCCTCTCCTTCCGGAGCAGGCATCTCTTCGGCCTGCTGCCGGTGCACGGCACCTTCGGCCTCCGCGTCGGCACCGTCGAGGTCACGGCTCCGCCCGACACCTCACGTGTCCGGGTGGCGGTCGAGGCGGCCAGTTTCACCACGGGCCACGCCCGGCGCGACACCGACGTACGGTCGGCCAGGTTCCTCGACGCCGACCGGTACCCGCTGATCACGTTCGTCTCCGACCGGCTGCTCGGCACCACGGTCTCCGGCACGCTGACCGTCCGCGAGGTCTCCCGGCCGGTCGGCCTCGAGATCGAGAGCTCCGAGGTGTTCGCGGACGCCTTCACCCTCCGGGCCGTCACCCGCGTCGACCGCACCGACTTCGGTGTGACGGCCGCCCGTGGACTGGCGGGGCGCCGGCTCGACATCACGCTTGAGGTCCGTTGCGTACGGACCTGACCGGGCTTCCCCGGCGGGACCTCGGAGTCCTGGCGCTGTGGGGCGCGGTCGGCGCGGTGGTGGCCGTGCGGCGGTTCCGACGGTCTCCGCGGGGCGAGTGCGCTCGTCACAACGCCCATGTGGGCGACGGCCGACGGGTCCTGCTCGGTGATCACGAGGTCACCGGCCGGGCGGACAGGGCGGACCCTGCGGAGCCGGAGGTCCCGGCGCGGGCGGCGGGTCCGGCAGCGCGGGGGTTCCGAGACGATGGGCCGCCCACGGCTCGCGGGCGACGACCGCCCCGGCGGTGACGCACAGGGTCACCACCACGCACAGCGTGATGAGCCAGGACAGCAGGGTGAAGACGGCGCCCATCGAGCCGTACTCGTCGAGGCTGTGGTTGAGAGCCCGGGGTACGTACAGCGACGCGGTGGACGTGAAGACGCTCAGGGCCGCGCCGGTCAGCAGCGCGCCCGGCAGCAGGGGAAGCCAGCGCAGGCGCCCGGCCAGCAGGAGGTGCTGCGTCCACCACCACATCCCGACCTCCGCCGTCAGCAGCAGCGGCACGCCCAGCCACAGGCCGAGACCGAAGCCCTCCCGCAGATCCCCCTGAAGCGCGATCATGACCAGCCAGGCCGCGAGCCAGACGATCCAGCGCCAGGCGGCCAGGCGCGCGCCCGTCTTCGGCAGCCTCCAGGCCCGCTCGCACAGCCGTTGCATGGCACGGCTGCACGCGGTGGCCGAGACGAGGACCATCAGACCGCCGACCGCACCGGTCGTCTGCCGCAACTCGTCCGGGGAGTCACCGGCTCCCTTGATGGCCTTCTCCAACTCGGCCTGGGCACTTCCGTTCAGCCCGAACACATGGTGCAAGGAGTCGAGGAACTGGTCCCGCACCGTCTGCGGGGCGATGGAGGCCACCACGAACAGCAGGGGGACGGCCGTCAGGAACGTCTGGGCGGCCAGCCGGGTCGCCGAGTCGAACAGGTTCACCGAGATCAGCCGGGACATGAAGTTGGTGATCACCGGGAACCGCGTCTCGATCCGCTCGCGCAGCGCCAGCAGCCGGGTTCCGATCGAGGCCGAGCCGCCGGCGCCCCCTCGCCCCCGTCCGTGTCTGTGCCGCCGCAGGGCGTCCGGCTCACCGTCCGGACCGCTCCCTCCGGGCCCGTCGGCCCCTGTCCCTGGCTGCATGGTGCCAGCGTGCCGCCGATCCACCCGCCTGTCTCGGCGGGAACGCGGGGAAGCGGGTGGGTGGCGCCCCGGGGTGGCGGAGGGTGGGAACAGTGCCCGCGCCCCGGCCCCGCAGAGGATTTGTGCGGTTCTCGCGGCGCCGTGAAGATGGATTCATGCGCGACAGTGGCCTGGCGGGTCGGGTGCGTCTGCCTGCGCGGGAGCCGTGATGGTCCTCGACCTGGTGATCATCGGCCTCGCGATCGCGGTGTTCCCGCTGTCGGTCACCGCATTCGTCCTGGTGCTGTCGGCCCGGGGCGGTACCTGGAAGGGCCTGGCCTTCATCCTCGCCTGGCTGGCCTGCTTCGTGGGCGTTCTCGCCATCGTCCTGTTCGCCACCGGCGGCAAGCCCCCCGCACCCCGGTCCCCGCCCTCCACCGCCTCCTCCGCCGTGAAACTCGCCGTCGGCGTGGGACTGATCGCGTACGGCTGGTACCGCCACCGGCGCGGGCCGCGGCGGTCCGACAGCGAGGAGGCCGACGGCGAGGAGAGCGACACCCCGCGGCGCCAGCCGGGCGGGATGATGTCACGGCTCGACCGGAGCTCCGTGTGGACCGCCGCGGCCATGGGCCCCCTGCTCCAGCCCTGGGGGTTGGTGGCGGCGGGCGCGGCGACGGTGGTGGGCGCCGACCTCTCCCACACCTCCTCCTATCTGGCCCTGGCCGTGTACTGCGTTCTCGCCACGAGCAGCCTGCTCGCCATGGAGATCTACGCGGCCGTGTCCCCCGACGCCGCCCACGAGCGTCTGGGGAAGCTGCGCGCCTGGCTCCAGAGCCACCAGAACCAGGCGCTCGTCGCCGTGTCGCTGACGGCGGGGGTGTTCCTGGTGGGCCGGAGCATCTACGCGCTGGCGGCCTGACGTCCGTCGGCACGGGGAGCGGGGGCCGCATGGACCCGCCGGAAGGGGCCGGACGACCCTTCCGGCGGCCGGACCCCCGTGCCAAGTCTGGGAGGGGGTGAGGCAAATGCGTGCACTCGTCTACCACAGCGCCGGACGGATCTCCTGGGACGTCGTGGAGGACCCGGTGATCGAGGCCCCTACGGATGCCGTCGTCCGGGTAGAGGCGGCCACCGTCTCCGGCCGCGACCTGAGAGTGGTCCGGGGAGAGGTGCCGCAGGTCGAACCGGGCACCGTACTCGGTCACGAGGCGGTCGGCGAGGTGCTGGAGGTGGGGCCCGCGGTGACGTCCCTGCGCCCGGGCGACCGGGTCGTCGTCTCGTCGGTGTCGGCGTGCGGGGGCTGCGCCCACTGCCGGGCCGACGAATACGTCCGGTGCGAGGTGGGAGGCCGACTGCTCGGGCTCCGGATCGACGGTACGCAGGCGGACCTCGTGCGCGTGCCGTACGCCGACCGGTCCACCCACCGCTGGCCCGCCTCGCTGCGGCCCGAGGTGGCCGTCCTGCTCTCCGAAGTGCTGCCGACCGCCTGTGAACGCGGCGTACGCGCGGGCGGTGTCGCCCCCGGGCAGACCGTGGTCGTGGTGGGAGCCGGGCCGGTGGGGCTGGCCACGGTGGCCCTGGCCCGCGTGTACTCCCCGCGCCGGGTCATCGCCGTGGATCTGTCGCGGCCCAGGCTGACCGCCGCTCGCCGGGTGGGTGCCGACGCGGCGTACCTGCCCGGGACGGTGATCTCCGAACTGGCGAAGGGACCGGGCGCCGATGTCGTCGTCGAGGCCGCCGGGAACCCGGAGAGCTTCCTGCTCAGCACGCGGCTCGTCCGCCGCGGCGGCACCGTGGCCGTCGTCGGCTCGCACACCGAACCGGCGCCGCTGCACCTGGAGACGCTGTGGAACAGCGACATCACCCTCCGCACCGGTCAGGTCGACACCCGCTCCGTTCCCTGGCTGATCGAGCTCATGGAGTGCGGCAGGCTCGACGCCGCACCGCTGGTCACCGGCACCCGCGGCCTCGCGGACATGGTGGACGTCTACGACGAGTTCGCGCACGGCACGGCCTCCGGGGCCCTGAAACTGGTCGCCCTGCGCGACGGCTCCGACGCCGACTACCGGCCGCGGCTCCCGCAGGCACCGGGGGGTGGCACGGCCACGTGAGCGGGGGCGGTGGAAGCGGCTGGCCGCGGCCGGGCGGCGGAGGTGACTGCGTCAACTGCCGTCAGGCGGCTGCGGGCCGTTCGGGGCCGGTCGCGCCCACGCGGCGAGCCGCACATCGACACAGCCCCGCGGCCCTAGTGCGATGCTCTGCCCGGCGGCTGCAAGTCAGTCGCACCCACGCGGCGGAGGTGACTGCGTGACCTGCCGTCAGGCGGCTGCGGGCCGTTCGGGGCCGGTCACGCCCACGCGGCGAGCCGCACATCGACACAGCCCCGCGCCCCTTAAGGGCGGCTGCAAACCAGGCGCGCCCACGCGGCGGAGGGGGAGCAGGCGGCAGCGGCGACTGCGTGCAGCCGGGCTGTGGGTGCGGGCGGCGCCAGGTCACATCGGCCAGCCGGGCGCCTGGCGAGGGCCGGGGCGCCGGGCGGCGCCCATTCCCTCCATGTCCCGTTCGGCGGCGTTCAGCAACTGCTGGGCGAGGTCGTTCATGGCCCGGCCGACCGCCAGTTCGTCGCCGATCTCCGGCACGTCGGTGTCCGCCGGATGACAGTGCGCTCTCCCCCGGCCGCTGAGCGCCGTGGTGCCGGTGTCGAGCAGCACATGCGCCCTGGTCTGCCCCTCGTCGTCCTCGACGATACGAAGCCGGACCTTCCATTCCACCGTGCGTGACATGGCCGGCCTCCTCCGCCGCGAAGTCGTCACGCTGCCATTCTCGCCGGTCGGGCGCAGGCGTGCCGAGCCCGCCGGACGGCGGACCGAACGGCCCCGGACGGGGGCCCGTTAGACCCTGTCGCCGGGGACCGATCCCGGCGACCGTGGCAGGAGAAGGCGCCACGCGACCGTCCCCTCCGGGGACCAGCGACACGGCGGACCGAAGCCGGTGCGCCGCGTTCGCCGCCACGGCGACAGCGCCTTCCACGGCACGGGCGCCGACGAGCCCCGAGCGGCGCCCGGCGGCCGGCCGTCCGGTCACCTCACCCAGGCAGGACAGTTGCCATGTCTCTCCACCACCCCGACACCGCGCTCGTGACCTCCCTGGTGGAGGACGCGGTGACCGCGCCGTCCATGCACAACGCCCAGCCCTGGCGCTTCCTCCACCACGCCGGAGGCGACACGGTCGAGATCTACGGCGACCCCGGGCGGACCATGCCGCGGGGCGACCCCCGGCTGCGCGCGCTGCACCTCGGTGTGGGTGCCGCGGTGTTCAGCCTGCGGGTCGGCGCCGCCTGGCGGGGCTGGAGCACCTCGGTGCGTCTGCTCCCGGACCGGGAGAACCCGTGGTTCCTCGCGGAGGTGACCCTGCGCCGCGCCACGGACCCCGGTGAGCCGGACGGCCTCGCCCTGCTCCGTCCGGCCCTGCGGCGGCGGCACACCAGCCGCCACCCGTTCTCCGAGGAACGGGTCCCCGGCCCCGTACTCGACCGGCTGCGGTCGGCGGCGCTGCTGGAGGGCGCGCAACTGCTCGTGCCCGGTCCGTGGCACACCGACATCCTGCGGGACCTCGTGCGCGACGCGGAGCTGTCCGAGGCGATGGACGCCGGGCTGCGGGCCGAGATCGCCGGCTGGACCCGGGTCCGCGACCGCGAGGAGGACGGCCCGTCCGACGGCATCCCCTCCTACGCCCTGGGCCCCCGCCAGCACGGGGTGAGCGCGCCGGTACGGGAATTCGACCCCACGGGGCGGATCCCCGGGCGCCCGGCCGCGTCCTTCGAGGAGCGGCCGCAGATCGTCATCCTCGGCACCGGGGACGACCGGCCCGCGGACTGGCTGCGGGCGGGGCAGGCACTGCAGCGGGTGCTGCTCCAGGCGACGCTCGACGGCCTCGCCACATCGCCGATCTCCCAGCCTCTGGAGTGGCCCGACCTGCGGGAGACGGCCCGCGCGCCCCATTCGGAAATGGGCTATGTGCACATGCTGGTGCGGCTGGGCTACGGCCCCGCGGGCGCGCCCACGGGACGCAGGCCCGTCGCCGAGGTGCTGGAGTTCGTCTGACGGTCCGGCAGCGGGACACCACCCGGCCGTGAGCGCACGGAGGTGCTCACGGCCGGCCGGCGTCCTGGTCACCGGGGCGGTGCCGGGGCGGCGAAGTCGGGCGGGACGATCTGGACGGGGCAGTGCCCGTGGTGCAGCACGGTGTGGGCGACCCGGCCCAGGGCCGGCCCGACGCCCAGGGCGCGATGGTGGCTGCCCATGACGAGGAGATCGGTGTGCGCGCTCGCCTCGACCAGCAGACCCGGTGTGCTGGTGGCGGTCTCGACGCGGTGGTGCACGATCAGCCCGGGGAAGGTCTGCCGTACGGCGTCGGCGAGTTCCTTGACCTCGTGGACGCGGGCGTGGGCGATGTCGTCCAGGTCGTCCAGCATGGTGGCGACGGTGCCGATGTGGGCGAGCACGTTCCAGACGGACAGGATCCGCAGGGAGGCCTTGCGGGCCTGGGCCTCGGAGGCGGCGGTCAGCAGCCAGCCCAGATCGGAGGCGCCCTTCACGGCGGCGGTCACGGTGCCCGTCTCGGGACGGTCCCCGTCGCCTCGTACGACGATCACCGGGACCCCGGCGCGGGACACCACGCCCAGGCTGACCGAGCCCAGGGCTAGGGAGGCGAACCCGCCGAGGCCCCGCGGGCCGACCACGAGCGTGCCGTACCGCCCGGCGGCGGCCAGCAGCCCCGCCACGGGTTCCTGGCGGCTCAGCTCACGGGTGACGGCCACTTCGGGATAGCGGTCCTGGACGGCCCGCGCGGTGTCGAGCAGCAGGTCGCGGCCGGCCTCCCGCACCGCATCGACCGTCTCCGCGGCGGCGAACAGGGCCCGCCGGTCGGTGTCGGCGGCGTGCACCAGGCGCAGGGGACTGCCCCTGCGGTCGGCCTCGGCGGCGGCCCACAGGGCGGCCGTCCGGGCGGTCGGGGAGGCGTCGACACCGACGACGACAGTGCCGAGTCCGGGGCGGGCGAGGATGTCGCTGGTCATGACTCCTCCTCGGGAGCGACGGTTCCACGGGCGTGTGCACCTCCCGGGAACACCTCTCACTCTGGCATCCGGGTCACCGGGCGGGGCAGGGGCCACTCGGCCCTGAGATCCGCTCAGTCGTCCGGTGCCGTGCGGGGCCCCTGGGGTACGACGGCCACCGGGCTGGCGGCGTGGTGAAGGGCCCGGTGGGCGACCGGGCCCAGTTCCATGCCGACCAGGCCGGCCCGCCGCCGGGCTCCGATCACCAGCAGGTCCGCGGCCGCCGAACGGTGGACCAGCACCTTACGGGCCGGGCCCTCGACCGTGGTGCGGCGCACCCGGACGTCCGGGTGCTTCTCGGCGGCCGCCTCGATGGCCCGGTCGAGGAGCCGGGCGGCGCGACGTTCGAGGAAGGAGTCCGGGGTCCCGGTCATGAGCGGGTGGTCGGCCGGATGGTGGGCCGGGCGGCGCCAGGCGCTGACGACGTCCAGTTCGCAGCCGCGGGCCGCCGCCTCGTGGAAGGCGAAGTGCACGGCGGGGGCGTCGATGTCCCCACCGCCGACGCCGAGCAGCACGCGTTCGTGGCGGGACGCCAGGGCGATCCGGTCGCCCCGTACGACGACCACGGGGCTCGGTGACCGGCCGGCCACGACCAGCCCGACCGACCCCAGCAGCAGATCGGCGACCTCGCCCCGGCCGCGGGACCCGACGACCACGGTCCGTCCCGCCGCGCCTTCGCTCAGCAGCGCGTCGGCCGCGTCCTCGGGCACGACCTCGGTCGAGACCACGAGCCCGGACGCCCGCCGCCTCGCGCGCTCCACGGCCGTCCACGCGATGTTCTCCGCCAGCACCTGCCCCGCGGGACGCTGCAGGCTCCACGACGGCACGTCCCCCTCGTAGCGCTCCCAGAGCGAGGCGTGGACGACGCGGAGCAGGACCCCGTGCCGTACGGCCTCGTCCACGGCCCAGTCCACCGCCACGAGACTGCCGTCGGAACCGTCGACGCCGACCACCAGGGGTGACTGCATGCTCCCCACCGCCTTCCGTTCGCGGGGTGGCCCTCCTTCCACGCTTCCACCGGGCCGGGGGCCGGAAAAGGGCCGTTCGGGCCCCTCGCCCGGCCACTGGTCCCGCGTCCGCTCCCGGCAGGGGCCCTTCGGTTCCGGCCGAGGACGTTCGGCCCCTGCCGGGTGGGGCTCCGGGGGCGGACGCTGATCATCGCGGCCGGTCCCGTCCGCCGACGTCTGTCCGCCGCCCCCGGCCCGGCCGGGGGCGGCGAGAACCGGAGCCCACGTCATGACCACCCTGCTCGTCTCCGGCCTCCTGTTCCTCCACGGCCTGCTCCACCTCGCGGTCTGGCTGCCCCACGAGGGCTCCGCACGGGCCTTCGACCCGCGGCGCTCGTGGGCGCTGGCCGCGGCCGGGGTGCCGCAGACCCGGGAGGTGGGCCGGGCCGCGCTGGGGCTGGCGGCCATGGCGGCGGCCCTGTACGTCATCGCGGGCGCGGCCACCGCGGCCCACAGCCCCGAGTGGCCCGCGGCGGCCGTCCTCGCCGCCTGCTCGGGGCTGCTGCTGAAGGCGCTGTGGTTCAACCCGTGGCTGTCCTTCGGTGTCCTGCTGGACGTGGGTGTGGTGGCGGCCGTGGCGGCGGGCTGGCCGGCGTCGCTGTACTGACGTCGCGCCCGCGCCGCCTGGGCCGAACGACCCCGGGACGTGCCCGAGCGGCCCGTGGCCCGCGCGGGCCACAGGGCTCACGCTGGAAGCGGCGGGCCGGCCCGCGGGCGTGGCCCACCACCTGAGAGGCGGGCGGCCGTCCGCGCCGCGAGGCGTGCGCCGGCCGGTCGCGGCGACAGCGACGAACCGAGGGGGAACGATGACTTCCACCACCTCTCTGGCCACGGGCCTTCCGGCCGGACACCGGGAGCGGCTGCTCGGCCTCGCCCGCGAGGTCTCCTTCGACATCGGCACCCGGCTGTTCGAGGAGGGCCGGCCTGCCGACCGGTTCTGGATCATCCGCACCGGAACCGTCGCCCTCGACCTGCACGTCCCAGGCCGGCGGGCCGCGGTCGTGGAGTCGCTCGGCCACGGTGAACTGGTCGGCTGGTCCTGGCACTTCCCGCCGTACGTCTGGCAGTTGGACGCCGAGGCGACGAGTCCGGTGCGGGCCTGGGAGTTCGAGGCGGAGTCCGTGCGCACGATGTGCGCGGACGACCCCGAGTTCGGGCGCGCGGTCGCGGTCTGGCTCGGCCGCGTGGTCGCCCACCGCCTGCACGCCTCCCGCGTCCGCCTGCTCGACCTCTACGCCCCTCACGGCAGCGGCACGCGGTGACGGCCGAAGTCCCCTGCCGTGCCGATCCGTCCGGCCGGGCCCGCCCAAGTCCTCGGCCCCCGGCCGTCGTCCGTCCCCGACCCGTGAGCCCTTCAGGAGGAGACCATGTACGGCAGCCCGCATCTCGTGAACGACGTCATGACGCAGACCGTCGTGTCGGTGGGCCGGGAGGCCCCGTTCAAGGACGTCGTCGGCGTCATGGGGCAGTGGCGGGTCAGTGCCCTGCCGGTGGTGGAGGGCGAGGGCCGCGTCGTGGGAGTCGTCTCGGAGGCCGACCTGCTGCCCAAGGAGGAGTTCCGCGACAGCGACCCCGCCCGGTTCGACCAGCTGCGCCGGCTGTCCGACCTGGCGAAGGCCGGGGCCGTGACGGCCGGTGAGCTGATGACGTCCCCGGCGGTGACGGTGCGCGCGGACGCGACCCTCGCCCAGGCCGCGCGTGTCATGGCGCGGCACCGGGTCAAGCGGCTGCCGGTGGTGGACGCCCACGGCGTGCTGGAGGGGGTGGTCAGCCGGGCGGACCTGCTGAAGGTCTTCCTCCGTGCGGACGAGGAGATCGCCGACGAGGTGCGCCGGGAGGTCGTCTCCCACCTGTTCCCCGCTCCCCCGGAGCCGGTCCTGGTGGACGTCACCGACGGCGTGGTCACCCTCACGGGCCGTGTCCGGGACACGTCCCTGGTGCCGGTCGCCGCGCGGCTGGTGCGCGCGGTGGAGGGCGTCGTGGACGTGCGGTGGGATCTGCGCGACGGCCCGGACGCGAGCCGCTGAACGACCCGGGGCACGAACCCTCAGGCGCGGGCGGCAGGTTGCCGCCCGCGCCTCGCGCTGTGCACCGTCCGCCGGGGCGGGCGCCTCGCGTCAGCCCCGTCGGCGGCCGGCGCGCGGGTCCCGTGCCGGGGCCCTCCTCGGTCACGGCCCGGCGCATCAGCAGGTCCGTCTCGGAGACGACCCCCATCACCTTGTCGTCCTCGTCGGTCACCGGGAGTCCGCTGATGTGGTGGCCGGCCAGCAGCCGTGCCACTTCCTTGAACGGTGTGGTGGTTCCGGCGCGGACGACGTCGCTCGTCATCACGGAGCCGACCTTGTCGTGCTTCCAGGCTGGTCCTCCTCAGCGCAGTCGGCGCAGGTAGGGGTCGTGGGACCGGCGCGGCAGCAGCCGGATGCGGGCGTCGAGCGCCACGGCCCCGTCCGGTGTCGCGAGGACCGGGTTGAGGTCGGCCTCGGCGAGCTGCGGCAGATCCGCCGCCATCCGGGACAGACGGTGCAGCAGCTGTTCCAGTGCTTCGAGGTCGGCGGGCGGGCTGCCGTGCGCGCCGAACAGCAGCGGGGCGCAGCGCGGGGACGTGATCAGGTCGTGCACGTCGTGGTCGGTGAGCGGGGCGAGCCGGGCCGCGTGGTCGGCGAGGACCTCGACGGCCGTGCCGCCGTGCCCGAACAGCACGAGGGGGCCGAAGACGTCGTCCTGGACCACGCCGGCGAAGAGTTCGGTGCCGCGGCCGGCCAGTGGCTGCACGACCACCCCGGTCATCAGACCGGCGAACCGTGTGCGCAGGTCCTTGAACGCCGCCCGCACCTCCGCGTCGCCGCGCAGGTCCAGCAGGACGGCCCGTTCGACGCTCTTGTGCACCAGTCCGGGCCAGTGCGCCTTCAGGACGACGCGTCCGTCGCGTCCGCGCAGCCGCTCGGCGGCGGCCACGGCCTCGTCCTCCGTCTCGGCCCACGCCCACGGCATCTGGGAGACGCCGTAGCAGGCCAGCAGGTCGGCGCAGGACCGCGGGTCGAGCCGGCCGCCGTCGGGGTGGGCGGCGAGGTACGCCTCGACCACGGCCTGCGCGCGCGGGACGTCGACGTCCTCGGTTTCCGGCACCGTGCCCGGGGGCCGGGCGAGCCAGGCGGCACGACGGGCCGCGTGGGCCAACGCCCGTGCGGCCGCGTGGGGTTCGGCGTACGAGGGGACGGTTCCGTCGGCGGCGGCGAGCAGTTCGACCGGCCGTGCCTGCTCCAGCCGGACGAGGACGACGGGCCGGGCCCGGTGCCCGGGGGCCCGGGTGAGCGCCCGGACGAGATCGTCGCCGGTCGCCTCGGCGACCGCGGTCGGGACGAGGGCCACGATCACGGCGTCGACACCCGGGCAGCGTGCGAGCCGGTCCACGCACGCGCCGAGCTGCTCCTCGGTCACGGCCGCGGTGGCGTCGACCGGGTTGCCGGCCGTGGCTCCCGCGGGCAGTACGGCGAGCAGGTCGTCGACGGTCGTGGGGGTGAGCGGCGGCAGGGTGAGCCCGGCCTCCGCGCAGGCGTCCGCCACCAGGACGCCTGCGCCCCCGGCGTTGGTGACGACCGCCACCCGGGCGCCCTCCGGCAGCGGCTGGGAGTGCAGCAGGGCGGCCGTTTCCAGGAGTTCGCCGATGGAGTGGGTGGCGGTGACGCCGGCCTGGGTGAACAGGGCCTGGCGGGTCATGGTGCGGGGGGAGGCGGCCGCGGTGTGCGAGGCGGCGGCGCGACGGCCGGCCTCGGTGCGTCCGGCGTCCACGGTGAGCACCGGCATCCGTCGGGTCACCCGGCGGGCGGTCCGGGAGAACGCCCGTGGGCTGCCGAAGGACTCCAGGTGCAGCACGGCGAGGTCGGTGCGGTCGTCGCTCTCCCACCACTGGAGCATGTCGTTGCCGCTGACGTCGTACTTGTCGCCGAGCGAGACGAACGAGGAGACGCCGACGCCGAGGCGGGAGAGTCCGTCGAGCAGGGCGACGCCCACCCCGCCGGACTGTACGGCGACTCCGGCGGTGCCGGGGCGGGCGTGGCCGGAGGCGAAGGTGGCGTCGAGCCGCAGGCCGGGTTCGGTGTTGGCGATGCCCAGGCAGCCGGGTCCGGCCAGGCGCATGCCGTAGCTGCGGCAGGCCGACAGCAGCGCCTTCGCCTGCGCGTCGTCGAGTCCCGCGGTCACCACGATCAGTGCCCGTACGCCCGCCTTGCCGCACTCCTCGGCGGTGTCGGGCACGGCGGCGGCCGGTACGGCGACGACCACCAGGTCGGGGGTGAGGGGCAGGTCGCCGACGCTGGGGTGGCAGGGGACGCCGAGGATGGCGTCGGCGGCGGGGTTCACCGCGAACAGTCGCCGGGTGAAGCCGCCGGTGCGCAGGTGGTGGAGGACCGCGCGGCCGACGGAGCCGGGCCTGCGGCCGGCGCCGACGACGGCCACCACCTCCGGCCGCAGCAGTGGTCGCAGGCTGGCCACGTCGGCGCGGCTGCCGCGGGCCTCCACGGCGGACAGATAGGCGTCGTCGGCGTCGAGCCCGACGGTGCAGCGCACCTCCGGGCCGTCGAAGCGGCGGCTGACGCGCAGTCCCAGGTCGACGAAGAGGCGGAGCACCTCGTAGTTCTCGCTGAGCGCGTCGGCGGTGAAGGAGGTGACGCCCTCGGCGCGGGCGGCGGAGGCGAGGTGTTCGACGAGGAGGGTGCCCACGCCGCGGTGGTGCACGCCGTCGGCCACGGCGATGGAGATCTCCGCGGTGTCCTCCTCGCCGCCGGTGTCGTACTCGGCGAGTCCGACGATGCGGTCCTGTGTCTCGGCCACCAGTGCCCGGTAGCCGGGGCGGGGCGGGGCGCAGGCGCGGGCGGCGGCCCGGGCGACCGAACGGTGGCTCACCGCGAAGAACCTGCGCCTGAGGTTCTCCGGGGACATCTCGTCGTAGAGCGCCTCCAGCCGGTCGTGGTCGGCGGGCACGGCCGGGCGGACGCACACCGTGGTGCCGTCCGTGAGCAGTGCGTGGACCGGGGCCGGTTCGCCCCGGTCGCCGGTGGTCGTGGTCATGGTGGGCCTCCTCCAGGGCTGTCGGCGCTTCGAGGATCCTGCGGACCGGTGACGCGCCGCTCGGGCTGACCGGGGTGCGTCGGGGACCGGTCGGCCCCGTCCTCGGCCCGCACCGCCCGCGGACCCGGCGCGCGCCCGTCGGCGCGGGCCGGGTCCGCGGGGTCTGTTCCCCGGCCCGCCGGTCAGTGGTGCGGGACGACGGCGACGGGGGCCGCGGCGTGGTGCAGGACGGCATGGGTCACATGGCCGATGTGCGCGCCGAAGGGGCTGCGGCGGATACGGCGGCCCACGACGACCAGCGAGGCCTCGCGGGAGGCGTCGACGAGGTGGTCGGAGGCGGACCCGTAGGGGGCTTCCTCGGTGACCTCGACGTCCGGGAACTTCTCGCGCCACGGCCGCAGCACGTCGCTCAGCGCGTGGGTCTCCTGGCGTGCCAGGGCTCCGTGGAGTTCGAGGCCGGCGGCGAGGCCGTAGGCGTAGTAGGGCGGCGGGTTCCAGCCGTGGACGACGCGCAGCGAGGTGTGCCGACGGGAGGCGGCGGCGAACGCGAACTCGATCAGGGTCGCGTCGGGGCTCTCGATGTCGAGGCCGAGCAGGACGGGCCGGAAGGGCGTCTCGGTGGACGGGCCGCCTGCCGGGTCCGTCTCGTGCTCGTCGGCGGCCTGCTCGCCCGCCCTGACGAGGACGACGGGCCGCTCGGTGTGCGCGACCAGGGACAGGCCGATCGAGCCGACGACGTATCCGCCGAACCCTCCAAGTCCGCGGGAGCCGAGCACCAGAAGGTCCGCTTCGCCCGCCTCCTGGGGCAGCAACTCCGTGGCACGTCCGGCTCGTTGTTCCATCGTGATCTCGAGGTCCGGGTGGCGCGCGCGCAGGCCCTCGGCGGCCTCGCGGGGGATGCGTTCGGACCAGTGCTGCTGGGTCTCGACGCCGAGCAGCGGCGCCTCCGCCCAGGGCACCGGTACCGGCTCCATGACGTGAACCAGTTTCAACGGGGCGCCGAGCAGCCGCGCCTCACGCGCCGCCCATTCGGCCGCCGCACCGCTCTCTCGGGAGCCGTCGAGTCCGACGATGACGCTGCGGGTCATGACCTTCCACCTTCCTGGACCGGGGGTTGCGATTCGAGCCTCTCTCCTCGGCACGGTCGCGGACAGGGGCCGCAGGGCCCGGCGGGGGGCCGACCGGCCCTGGTTCGCGTGCCCAACGTCCCGGGCGGCGGGAGCTGTTGCGGTGCGGCGCGGCCGTGACGGCCGGGGCCGACCGGTTCCCCGTCGGGGCCCCCTGGCACCTGTGCGTTCCGTGCGGGGTCCCGCACGCTCGAAGGTGAGGGGGGCTCCACCGCGGGAGGCCGGGATGCCTGGATCGCCGTACACCGTGAGCGACGTGATGACCCACACGGTCGTCGCCGTCGGCAGCGAGGCACTCTTCAAGGAGGTCGTCGAACTGCTCGACCAGTGGAAGGTGAGCGCCCTGCCGGTACTGGCCGGTGAGGGCCGGGTCGTCGGAGTCGTCTCCGAGGCCGATCTGCTCGCCAAGGAGGAGTTCCGTGACACCGAGGACGGCGACCTCGCCCTGCGGCTCAAGGCGGGCGCCGTGACCGCGGGGGAGCTGATGAGCGCCCCGGCGGTGACCGTGCACGCGGACGCGACGGTGGCCGACGCCGCGCGCATCATGGCCCGACGGCACGTCAAGCGCCTGCCGGTGGTGGACGGCGCCGGATTCCTTCAGGGCGTCGTGAGCCGCGGTGACCTGCTGAAGGTGTTCCTGCGCTCCGACGAGGACATCGCCGGGGAGATCCGCCACGGCGTCCTCGGCACGCTGCCCTACGGCGACGTCCTCACCGCGTCGGTGACCGACGGGGTGGCCACGCTCGGCGGCTCCCTGCCCGACCGCGGGCTGGAACCCGTGATCGCCCGGGCGGTGCGCGCCGTCGAGGGCGTCGTCGACGTCCGCCTGGAGCTGACTCATCGCTGACGGGGAGCGTGGGGCCGGGCCCTGGCCGCACTTTCACCGCATCGTCACACACCGCCCGCGCCGGACCGTCTCGATCCGGGCACCCGCCCGGCACGGTTCGACGAAAGGACGCTGCCGTGATCGTCACTGCGGCCCTGCTGCTGCCGGGGCTCTGCGCACTGTTGCTTCTGCTGGACCGCTTCGAGAACTGGCTGTCCGCGCCGTCCTCCCGCCCGCGGCACGCCCGCGCGCGCCGTCACCTCAGGGCCGTCCCCGGTGACGGGCCCGGCACCACGCGGGGGCGCGCGTCCGGACGCGCCGCGCGGCGGGCGCACGCGGCATGAGCTCCGGGCACCCGGCACCACGACGGTGGGGCCCGACCGTCACCGGTCGGGCCCCACCGTCGTGGATGTGCGGGCGGGTCAGGTCACCAGCGGTACCAGCGCCCGCGGCCGCCCCCGGCGGTCGTGGACCGCATCACGAAACCGAGCAGCCACACCACCAGCACGGCGACGGCCACCCACCACAGAAGCTTGACGGCGAAGCCGGCACCGAACAGGAGCAGCGCAAGAAGCAGAACCAGCAGAACAGGAACCATGGATATCAACCTCCTGACCGTCCGGTTACCCTGCGATCCACGCCCCATACGCCCTAAGTTCCTTGTTTACGAAGGCGGACTCGGGGCATCCGGAGGGCCCTTCGGATCACCAGGCCAGTTCGTCGATCAGGGCGGCGGGGTCCGGTTCGGTGCTGTGGCCCAGGGACTGTTCGGCCCAGATCACCTTTCCGTTCGCCGCGTAGCGGGTGCCCCAGCGGTCCGCGAACTCGGAGACGAGGAACAGGCCCCGGCCCCCTTCGTCGGTGGTGGCCGCGCGGCGCAGACGCGGTGAGGTGTTGCTGCCGTCCGAGACCTCCAGGACGAGGGTGCCGCCCAGCAGGAGCCTGACCCGGACCGGCGCGGCGCCGTAGCGCACGGCGTTGGTGAGGAGCTCGCTGAGGATGAGTTCCGTGGAGAAGGACGCGGCCTCCAGGCCCCAGTCGTCGAGCCGGCGGCCCACCTCCTTGCGCACGCGCGAGACGGCGGTCACGTCGAAGGGCACGTCCCAGGTCGCGACATGGTCCGGGTCCAGCAGCCGGGTCCGGGCCACGAGCAGGGCCACGTCGTCCTGGGGATGCTCGGGCAGCATCGACTCGATGACGGCCCGGCAGGTCTCCTCGGGCGTGCGGTGCGGACCGGCGACGGCCGAGCGGAGCCGGCCCAGCCCCTCGTCGATGTCGCTGCCGCGGTCCTCGACCAGGCCGTCGGTGAACAGCGCCAGCCGGCTGCCCTCGGGCAGCTCCAGTTCGCCGGTCTCGAAGGGGTGTCCGCCCACGCCCAGGGGCGGCGACAGCGGCAGGTCGGGGAAGGTCACCGCACCGTCGGGACCGACCACGGCGGGTGCGAGATGCCCGGCGCGCGCGACGGTGCAGCGCCCGGCGACCGGGTCGTAGACGGCGTACAGACAGGTGGCGCCGGTGACCTGGGCGTCATGGGCGCCCGCGGTCGACGTCTCGGCGTCCCACGAGGCGACCATCTCGTCGAGGTGGCCGAGCAGGTCGTCCGGGGCGAGGTCGAGCGAGGAGAAGTTCAGCACCGCCGTGCGCAGCCGGCCCATGGTCACCGCCGCGTGCAGCCCGTGGCCGACGACGTCGCCGACGACCAGCGCGACCCGGAATCCGGGCAGCGGGATGACGTCGAACCAGTCGCCGCCCACCCCGGACTGTGCGGGCAGATAGCGCCAGGCGATCTCCAGTGCCTCCTGCTCCGGGACGTCTCGGGGCAGCAGGCTGCGCTGCAGGGTCACGGCCATGGTGTGCTCTCGGGCGTAGCGGCGGGCGTTGTCGATCGCGACGGCGGCCCGCGCCACGAGTTCCTCGGCGACCGAGACGTCCTCCGCCTCGAAGGGCGGTGAGCCCGAGCCCCGCCAGAAGTTGACCATGCCGAGGATCACACCCCGGGCCTGCAGGGGCACGGAGATCATCGAGTGGATGCCGTACTCGAGCGCCTCGCGGGCGCCCTGCGGGTCCTGGGCCCGCCAGTCCTGGGCGCTGTTCAGGTCCGCCACACGGACGGCCTTGCCCCGGTGCAGTGCCGCCACCATCGGGGTGTCTGCCACCACGAACTGGATCAGGTCGCCCACGGGTTGCAGCGGGTGGCCCTGGGCGCCGCTCAGCGCCGTGCGGCGCATCCGGCGGACGGCGCCGGTGGGCTCCTCGCCGTGCAGGACCAGGTCGAGGAGTTCCACCGTGACGAAGTCGGCGACGCGCGGGACCGCGACCTCGGCGAGCTCCTCCGCCGTGCGCCGGATGTCGAGTGTGGTGCCGATGCGTACGCCCGCCTCGTACAGCAGGGTCAGCCGTCCCCGCGCCGTCTCGGCCTGCCCCGACAGGGCCGCCAGCTCCGTGGTGTCGCGCAGGGTGGCCACCAGGCCCTGTCCGCCGCCGTAGGGCTCGGTGAGCCGGGTGTTGACGGCGAGCAGCCGCTCTCCGGCCGGGAGCACCTCGTCGGAGACGGGTTCGTCCGACTCCAGGAGCCGGGTCAGGCGGGTGCCGAGCCCCAGCTCGGCGACGGGCCGCCGGTCGGCGCCCCGCGGGAGGTCCAGCAGGCGGCGCGCCTCGTCGTTGGCCAGCATCAGACGGCCGTCGCCGCCGACGATCAGGACGCCCTCGCGCACCGCGTGCAGCACGGCGTCGTGGTGCTCGAACAGCCGGGTCATCTCGGCGGGGCCGAGCCCGTGCGTCTGCCGCCGCAGCCGCCGGCTGACCAGGGCCGTGCCGACGGTGGCCAGGGCGAGCGCGGCCGCCGCGGCGGCCACCATCGCCGGGACCTGCCGGTTCAGCACCTGCCCCAGGGTGTCGAACTGGATTCCGGCGCTGACCATGCCGACCACCCGCCCGTCGGCGTCCTTGACGGGCACGACCGCGCGCACGGCGTCCGCGGGCTCGCCGTGGAACGTCTCCGTGAAGGTCTCCCCCGCGACGGCCCGGTCGACCCCCTGCGCCCTGGTGCCGATCAGGTCGGGCACGGGGTCGGTGAGCCGTACCCCGTTGCCGTCCAGGACGGTGACGAAGTCGACGCCGGAGCCTCGTCTGGCGGCCTCCGCGGCGGGCTGGAGCAGCACCGTCGCCCCCGGCGACGCCAGCAGGGCCGCGGTGCCGGGCGTCTGCGCGAATCCCTGCGCCACGGCCAGGCAGCGGTTCCTGGCACCCTGCTCGGCCTCCCAGCGTCCCTGCACCACCAGGGCCGCGACCGCCGCCACGATCAGCACCAGCATGATCAGTACCTGGAGCAGGAAGACCTGGGCGGCGAGCGGGCGGAAGCTCAGTGCCGGGGTGACGCGGTGTTCCGGGGAACGCGGCCGCGCCGCACGGCGGGACGAGTCGGTGGGGCGTCCTTCGCCGAACGGCGCCGCTCTCGTCCTGGACCGGCGAGAAGGACCGATCATGTCCCATTTCTAGCACTGTGCCCGTATGGCGAGCGAACCGTGCGGTTCCGCGGCGGCCCGGGGGCGGGGCGGGCCTAGGGCCCGGGTGATGCCCGGATCGGGTCGAGTTCCGCGTACACGAGGTGGTGGTCCGAGTACACGCTGGGCTTCACCTGGTGCCCGCGCGAGGTGATGCCGCGCAGGAAGACGTAGTCGAACTTGGTGTTCCAGTCGGCGGTCGTCCGGCAGGCGCCGTAGAGCGCGGGGCGGCACTGGGGGTCCGTGTCGGTGGCCAGTGCCCAGACGCGGTCGAGCTCGGGAGCGTCCGGTACGGCGTTGAAGTCGCCGAGGAGGACGGTGCGGTCGTACCGGGCCACCGCGGCGGCGAGTACCCGTGTCTGCTTCGCGCGCACGAGTTCCTGACGTCGCTCGGCGAGATGCGTGTTGAAGACCCGGACGCGCGCGCCGCCGACCGTGGTGGTGACCGCCATGTACCCGCGGTCCTCGGAGCCTCCGTCGGGGTACTCGACGTTGACGCGGTCCGTCATCGGTGCCGCCGAGAGGATCGCCTGCCCGTACCCGCCCGGCCGCCAGGGCGCTCCTCCGCACCGGCTCCAGCTACGCAGCACCGTGCCGTACTCGACGTGGTAGACCAGCCCGTGACGGGTCTCCAGGTACTCCCTGATCCGCTCGACGTCCCGCGCGCACGCTTCCTGGAGGCCGACGACCTGGGGCGCGTACCTCGCGATCTCCGCGGCCCGGTCGGTGTTGCCCTCCTCGCACGGGTTGCACATGTTCCATGTCATGACCCGGTTCGCTACGACGTCCCCGTCGGTGCTGACGGCCCGTGGACCGCCGAAGAGGGGGCCGCCCGGCGCGCTGGGACCGACGAGCACCACGCACGCCACGATCACGGCGCCCACGAACAACCGCGTATCCCTACCGAGCACTGCCGCCTCCTCAGCGTGGATGCACAGGGCGTCCGGCCGCCTCCCTCACGAGCGTATGGGACGGGGATGTGAGGAGCGCGTATTGCCGGTCCTTTCCGGACCACTCGCCGGGCGGGTGCGCACGCGCGCTCCCCGTCGGCCGAGGGCGCCGCCCGCCTGAAGATCGTCAACTAGTAGGCTCGTCACGCAACACGACGCGAAGGGGATCATCGGTGGCGCGGGTTGCAGTGATGGGCGGGGGCATCAGCGGGCTGGGGACAGCGCTGATGCTCGGTCGAAGAGGTCACACGGTCACGTTGTTCGAACAGGACGCCCGGCAGCCCGGAGAGGACCTGGAAAGGGACTTCTTCGACTGGCACCGTCCCCGCGTCCCGCAGGCCGCCCAGCCCCACTCGCTGCTGGCACCCGTGCGCACCGTGCTGCGCGCCGAGGCTCCCGACGTCTACGCCGACCTGCTCGCACGAGGGGCCCGCGAGTACCACGAGTTCGACTGGTTCGACGAGCATCCGCCGCACCGGCCCGGCGACGAGGACCTGGTGACGGTGCGCACCCGGCGCATCGTGCTGGAGGCCGCCCTGGCCGCGGCGGCGCGGCACGAACCGAACGTCGAACTGCGCGGCGGCCGCCGGGTCGACGGCCTCGCGGTGCAGGAGGGCAGCCCCGCCCGGGTCACCGGAGTCAGGGTGGGGACGGACACGTATCCCGCGGACCTCGTCGTGGACGCGTCCGGCCGTCGTTCGCCGGTGCCCGGCTGGCTCACCGCGGCCGGCTGCCGTCCGCCCGTGGTCGACGGCGGACGCATCGGCATCGCCTATCTGTGCCGCTGGTACCGCCTGCGCGCCGACGGCCCGCGCGACCCCGGACGGGTGAAGACCGGCTCGTCCGTCCCGTTCGCCCTCGCGGGTGTCTTCCCGTCCGACAACGACTCGTTCGCCCTGCACCTGGTCCTCTCCACCGGCGATCCGACCCGCGCCGCGCTGACCGACCCGGCGGTGTTCGAGGCCGCCGCCCGCCGGTTCCCCGCGACCGCCGCCTGGCTCGGCCTGGACGCCGAACCGCGGTCCCCCGTCCTGGCGATGGCGGGTCTCGACAACCGCTGGACGGCCCTCGCCGACGACGCGGGACCGATCGTGACCGGCCTGGTCAACGCGGGGGACAGCCTCATCCACACCAACCCCACCTTCGGCCACGGCGTGGCCCTGGGCCTGCTCGCCGGCCAGTACCTCGCCGCCCACGCCGACCAGGTCGCCGCCGACCCGGCCGGGTACCACTCCTGGGCGGCACAGACGCTGCGTCCGTGGTTCGACGCCCAGGTGAAGTCCGACAGCGCCAGCGCCCGGCGCCTCGCCGACGGCTCACCCTCCACGGACCGCCGGGCCGCCGCACAGGCCGCCTGCGCCTTCGACGACCCCGTCGTCATGAGGGCCCGGGCCCAGGTACGCCACCTGCTGCGCCGGGCCGACGAGGCCTACGGCACCGAGGAGGTGGACCGGCACGTCACCGCCTGGCTGGACGCCCGTCCGGACTTCACTCCCCGGCAGGAGGGCCCGACGCGCGACCAGTGGGAGGCGCTGGTCTCGTGAGAGACCGCCGGGGCCGGGCCGGCTCGTGAGAGACCACCCGGG
Organism: Streptomyces sp. NPDC005017; assembly: GCF_042873115.1. Classification (NCBI taxonomy): domain Bacteria; kingdom Bacillati; phylum Actinomycetota; class Actinomycetes; order Kitasatosporales; family Streptomycetaceae; genus Streptomyces; species Streptomyces sp. NPDC005017. The sequence continues at coordinate 70,767 of NZ_JBIALD010000020.1, forward strand.
CCGGGCCGGCTCGTGAGAGACCCGCCCGGACCCGGCCCGCTCGTGGGAGACCCGCCCGGACCCGGCCTCGACCGGCCCGCGCCACGTCAGACGGGCTGGATGCGCGCGTGCAGGAGACAGAACTCGTTGCCCTCCGGGTCGGCCAGGACGTGCCAGCTCTCGGCACCGGTCTGGCCGACGTCGGCGGGCCTGGCGCCGAGCGCCAGCAGCCGCTCCAGCTCGGCGTCCTGACCGCGGTCGGTGGCGCTGACGTCGATGTGCAGCCGGAGCCCGGCCGGCCGCGGATCGCCGCTGGGACTGAGGACGAGGGTGGGCAGCGGGCCGCCGAAGCCGGTGCCGGGCGGCCCGATGTGGATGCTGCCGTCGTCCTCCCGCCCGCACTCCACGTACCCGAGGACCTCGCCCCAGAAAGCGGCGAGCCGCTCGGGGTCGACGCAGTCGATGACCAGCTCACTGATGCGACAAGCCATGCCCGGCACTGTACGGGCTGTCCGGTCGCCCGGGGAGCCGCGCACCGGGCCGCAGCCGAACGGCACCCGGCTGAGCGAGCGCTTGGTACCGCCCGCCCGGGTGCGCGGAGGGCCCCGCCGACCAGCGCCGGACCACCGGCCGGCCGACATGGGGTCGCGCCAGCGGTTGCCCGGCCGCGAAGGAATACGAGAGGCTGCGCAGTGGGGCACGGGCACCGTGACGGTGACCCGGGCGGGATCGGCGGAGACAGAGCGCGACGGAGGTGGCGTGGGCGTACCACAGCGGGGCGGCGGCGCGCCGGGCCCGGTCCAGCGGTTCCTCGAAGGGCACCGGGCATTGCGCGACGTACTGGCGCCGGTGACCGACGTACTGGCGGCGCGGCGTCGGCTGGCCTGGCTGAACGCCGCGGGACTGCGCATCGGCACCACGCTGGACCTGCGCCACACCGCCGAGGAACTGGCCGGCTTCGCGGTGCCCGAACTCGCGGACGGCTGCGCGGTGGACCTGCTGGAGTCCGTCCTGAGGTTCGAGGAGGGCGATCGCAGCAAGGGGCACGAGGCGCCGCTGCTGCGGGCCATGGCGGTGTCCCAGATCGCGGGCCTCGATCTCGCCCCCGATCCCGTCGGACAGCTGACCGTGCACACCCCGCAGCGCCTCGGCGCCCAGTGCCTGTTGTCCCGCACCCCGGTCCTGCGCAGCCGCATGACCCGGGCCGACTACGACTCCGTCGGGCCCAGCCCGCAGGCGGCCGACCTGATGCGCCGCGCCGGGGTGCACTCCTACATGGCCGTCCCGCTGATCGCCCGCGGGATGCTGCTCGGCATGGCCGACTTCATCCGGGCGGGCAGGCGCCCCTCGTTCACCCGCGCCGACCTGGCGCTGGCCACGGAACTCGCCTCCAAGGCGGCCGTCTACATCGACAACGCCCGCCTGTACGGCCGCGAGCGCATCCAGGTCGTCACCCTGCAGCGGACCCTGCTCCCCCGCAGCGCCCCTCGGACGCCCGGGCTCAACGTCTCCTCGTGCTACACCCCCACCCCCGACCCCGGCGGGGTGGGAGGCGACTGGTTCGACGTGGTGGCGCTGCCCAGCGGCCGCAGCGCGGTGATGGTGGGCGACGTCATGGGCCGCGGGCTGGCCGCCGCCGCGACCATGGGCCGCCTGCGCACGGTGGCGCGGACGCTGATGGCCCTCGACATCGCGCCCGAGCGCGTGCTCGCCCGCCTCGACCTCGCGGTGCGGGACCTGGAGGAGGACCAGGTCGCGACCTGTCTGTGCGCGGTGTACGACCCCTGGGACAACACCTTCCGCGTGGCCAGCGCCGGTCATCTGCCGCCCCTGGTGACCTCCCCGGACGGCACCGCGTCCTTCCTGGACATCCCGGTCGGGGCACCCCTCGGCACCGGAGTGATCCCGTACGACCCGATCGAGTGCGCCGTGCCCCCGGGCGGGCGGCTGATGCTCTACACGGACGGGCTCATCCGCTCCCGCACGGAGGACGTCGACGAACAACTGGCCGGCCTGCTGCGGACCACCCGCACCACCCTCCCCCAGGCGGCGGCCGTCTGTGACGCGGTCCGGGCCGACGCGGGCGGGGACCCCGCGGACGACGCCATCGTGCTCGTCGCCGACACCGTGGCGCTCGCCCCGGACAGCGATGTGTACGTGCACCAGCTGCCCCCCGACGGTTCGGCCGCGTCCCAGGCCCGGCGCACCGTGCGCGGCCTGCTGGCGAAGTGGGGGCTCCAGGATCTGCTCGACAGCGCCGAGCTGGTGGTGAGCGAGCTGGTGGGCAACGCCCTGCGCTACGGCCACGCCCCGGGCGAACTGCGACTGGTACGGCACGAGCGGCTGTCGGTGGAGGTGTCCGACACGGGCCCGGATCTGCCGCAGATCCAGCATGCCGACCTCAGCGACGAGGGGGGACGAGGGCTGCAGCTGATCAACATGCTGTGTCGGCGCTGGGGGGCCTGCCGCACGCCGTCGGGGAAGGTCGTCTGGGCGGAGCTGGATCTGCCGTCCTGACACCGGAGCCGGTGACGACGGAACCGGACCCGCCTTCCTGACGCGGGAGTCGGCGACGGTCGAGCCGAATCCACCACCCTGGCACGGGAGTCGGCAACGATTGAACTGAACCCGCCCTCCTGGCAAGGAAGTCGCCGCCCGAGCACGCCGGGATCCCCACGCCGAGTGCCACGCCCACGCCGGCCCGCGATGAAGTGAGCAACCGCGGGTATACGGAAGCCCCATGGCAGCAACCGGCAGGAACATCTCGCGTGAGGAGCCGAGAATGACCGACGACGCCTACCTCGTCCTGGTGAACGGCACGGGCTCGACGCTCGGCGTACCTCCCAGCGCCGTCGGCGACCTCGCCTGTATGGACACCCCCGCCGTACGGGCCTGGCTGCACGCCTTCGGCGTCACCGCGAACTCGCCCCAGCTGCGCCTGGTCCCCCCGGAGGCGACCTCGGCCGTTCCGGAGGACGCCGAGCGGCTCCCCGTCCCCCTCGGCGAGGAGGAACTGAGCCGCGTACGCCACCAGACCGCGCCGCGGGACCTAGCGCGGCTGGAGGACGAGCTGCTCGCCTACCGCTCCACCACGGACGGCCGTGACGCCCTGCTCACCCGCGCGCTGGCCGCCGGCGTACCGGCCCATCGCGTCGCGGAACTGACGGGCGAGGACCTGGCGGTCGTGGAGGCGGCGGCACGCTGACGCCGGAGTGCGGAGCAGGTACGGGGCGCCGGGCACGCCGCTGCCGGAGACGCCGGTGCCGGTACGGGGCGTCCGAGACGCCGGTGTCCGGCTGGGTTAGTCTCGACGCCACTGACGATCACTCAGGATCCGGGCCGGCCGCCACGCATCGTCCGACGGGAGACGCCGCAGCATGACCACGCCACCGACGACATCCGGAGCAGGGCGGTTCGACGGACCGTCATCGCCCGTCCGGATCGGCGCGCTCGTTCCGCTGAGCCGGCCCGGCTGGGTCGGGGCGGGCAGGCACCTGCTCGCCGGTCTCGAACTGGCCGTCCGTGAGGTCAACGACGGCGGCGGCATCTCCGGAAGGCCGCTGGAGCTGGTGGTGCGGGACACCGCCGCCGACCCGGAGAAGGCCGCGGCGGCCGTGGACGAGCTGGCGGGGCTGGGCGTCGCCGCCCTGGCCGGGGAGTACCACAGCGTCGTCGCGCGCGCGGCCGCCGCCCGGGCGGACGCGCTCGGTCTGCCGTACCTCTGCTCGTCGGCGGTGCTCGACGCGCTCGCCGAGCAGCCGACGCCATGGGTGGCGCGGCTGTGCCCGGCGCAGTCGCACGGCTGGCGGATCTACGCCGACTTCCTCCTCGGCGCGGGCCACCGCCGCGTCGCCGTGGCGACCCAGCCGAGTGTGTACTGGGCGTCCGGGGTGCGCGTCCTGCGGGAGCGCCTCGGCGCACAGGGCGGCGGTGTCGTCGAGCTCGAGACGGGCGCGCTGTCCCCCGAGGCGGTGTGCGACGAACTCGCCGACAGCGGTGCGACCGCCCTCCTGCTGCTGGTCGGGCACCCGGATCCGGCCGTGCCGGTCGTCCGGGCCGTCCGCGCCGACCAGCGCCTCACCGGCGTACTGATCGGTGCGCCGGCCGGGCAGCCGGAGTTCGCCGAGTGGGCGGAACTGCTGGGCGGCGACGGCGCGGCGATCCCGTTCCTGCGCTATCTGCCCGAGCGTCTCGACTCCCTCGGCACCCGGGTCGAGTCGGCGCTCCGCGAGCAACTCGCCGGGGAACCCTCCTTCGTCGCCTTCGAGGGCTACGACACGATCACCGTCCTAGCCGAGGTACTGCGGGCCCACGGCACGGACCGGGCCCGCATCGCCGAGGCCTGGCCGGGTGTGGCGGTCGAGGGCACCCGCGGGAAGATCCGGTTCTCCCGTGTTCCCGGCATCGACGTGTGGCAATGGGCCTGGCCACCGGTCCAGGTCGTCGACCGGGACCCGGCCGACCCGGGCCGCTTCCGGGTCCTGCGCACCGGCTGAACGCGTCCCGCCGAACTCCCCGGTACAGGCCACCCGCACGGGCGGGGGCCATACGTCCCGGGCCACCTGCTTGGGGCGTTGTCACCGGCATCTCGTAGGCTCCCGCTCATGAACGACGGGGAATCCGGCAGACGGGTCATCGACGGGCGCTTCGAACTGGAGGCGCGGCTCGGCGGCGGCGGTATGGGCATGGTGTGGCGGGCACGCGATCTGGTCCTGGACCGGGCCGTGGCGCTCAAGGAGGTACGGCCGCCCGATCCGGGCCTCGCCGAGTACGACCCGCAGGGCGCGGCGATGCTCCGGGCGCGCGTGCTGCGCGAGGCGCGGGCGCTGGCCCGGGTCGAGCACCCCAACGTGGTGACCATCCACCACGTGGTGGACGGCGGGGAGCACACGTACCCGTGGCTCGTCATGGAACTGGTCAACGGCGGTTCGCTGCAGGACCGTCTGGCGAAGGGGCCGCTGTCACCGGTCGAGGCCGCGCGGATCGGCCGTGAGGTGCTCTCCGCCCTGCGCGCCGCCCACGACGTCGGCATCCTCCACCGTGACGTGAAGCCCGCCAACGTCCTGATGCGGCTCGACCAGCGCCCCGTCCTCACCGACTTCGGCATCGCGGCCATCAGGGAGTCGACCGCCCTGACCGCGACCGGCTCCATCATCGGCACGCCCGACTACATGGCGCCCGAGCGCATCGCGGGCCAGGAGGGCGGACCGGGCTCCGACCTGTGGTCGCTGGCGATGATGCTGTACGTCGCCGTCGAGGGGCACCACCCGTTGCGCAGGGCGACCACCCTGGCGACGCTGGCGGCCCTGCTCAGCGAGGAGTTGCCGCCGCCCGTCCGGTCGGGGCCGCTGACCGGTTTCCTGAACGCCATGCTGGCCAAGGACCCGGCGGTCCGGCCGGACGCGGAGACCGCCGACCGCATGCTCGCGGAGGCGGCCGAGGGCCGGGGCTCGGCTTCGGGTACGCCTGGAGTCGCGCCGGGGACCACCTCGTACCCGCTGGCGCCGCCCGGCGCGCCGGCCCCGCCGTCGGCACCGGCCGGCTTCGGACCGCCGATCGGCTTCGGGCCGTCGACCCCGCACCCGGGTTTCCCGGGTCCGGCCGGACCGTCGACACCTCACCCCGGTTTCCCCGGTCCCGCCGGTACGCCGACGCCCTATCCGGCGGGCCCCACACGGCAGACACCCCAGCGCGGGAACGGCCGTGCCAGGGGCCGTGTCGCGATCGCCTCGTCCGTCGTCGGGACCGTGCTCGTGGGCGTGCTGGTGTGGACCCTCCTCCCGGACGGAGGCGAGAAGGACGGCGGCAAGGGCGCCCAGGGAGCCAGCTCGTCCTCGTCCTCGTCCACACCCGCGGCGAAGGACAAGGACGTCACTCCCACGGCGCCCTCGGCGTCCCGTTCGGCGTCGGCGTCCCAGGCCAATGCCGAGACCGACCTGCTCACGCCGGACGGCATCCGGACCGCGGTGAAGGAGATCAAGGAGGCGACCGGCACGGACCGCGCGGGCGACTTCACCGTCTATCCGGAATATGTGTCGGTGGAAGTCATGGTCAAGGGCAGCGACACCAAGTACGACAGCTACACCTACCGTCCCGGCCAGGGCGTGGAGAAGGGCATCATCAGCAGCACGATCTTCCCCGGCCACCTCCCCTTCAGCCTGGACGAATTCGACTGGGACGTCGTTCCGGCCCTGCTGAAGCGGGCCGAGAAGGATCTCAACGTCTCGCAGCCGACGCTGTCGTACATCATGGTCCGCCCCGCCGACGAGACCTTCGACACCCCACTGGGCCTGGCCGTCTATCGCACCGACGACCACACGTCCGGCTATCTGGAGGCCGACCTCAAGGGCAAGGTCACCAGAGTGATGCCGGCCGAGGACTGACCGGGGACGGTACGGCGGCTCCCGTTCGCGTGCGGGAGCCGCCGTCGGCGGGTGTCAGATGCGGAGCGTCCCGGGAAAGGCCCCGTGGCCGACGCCCGGGGCCGTGACGGCCAGCCAGCCGTGACCGCGTCGCACGGTGTCCGGGCCGACCGCGCCCGGGTCGACCGAGAGGTACGCGCAGGCGGAACGGGCCCCGGTGGTACCCGCGTTGGCCGGGGCCTCGTCGTACTCGGGGTCGAAGTCGGGGTCGTCGGCCGCGAGGGTCTCCCAGGGCAGCGGATCGCCCTCCCACTCGGGCTCGCCCTCGGCGACGTACTGACGGATCACCCGGCCCTTCTCGGCGACGAGCCACACGTCGGAGCCGCCGGCGTCGTCCAGGAAGAAGAACTGGGCGTGGCCGCAGTGGACGCTGAGCCGCTCGACCGTCTCGATCATGCCGTCCCAGGGGTCGCCGACGAGCAGGTCGAAGGAGCCGAAGATCAGCCGCCAGCCGTCCAGTTCGGGGGAGACGAAGGCCCGTCCCACCGTGAGGTCGGCACCGTCCTCGCCGGTCACCCTGATCTCCCGGCACTCCGTCGCCTCCACGCCCGCGGAGACCGTGACGGGCTGCGGGTCGTGCAGGCCCAGCGCCTCGAAGGCCCCCTCGTACGACGCGCCGGGCACGGCCATCCACCAGCCGCTGAGGGTCGAGTCCGGCAGTCTCGGGATCTCGCTGAGGATCTTCACCTGTATCAGCCGCCGGATCGCCGCGCGGTCGCGGTCGTCGAGCGCGTCGGCGCCGCCGCCCGCCACCAGCGCGGCCATCGCGCCCCGCCGGGTCCTCGGGGACTCGGCCGGGTCACGGCGCAGGGCGCGCAGCCGCGGACCGAACGCGTCGTGCATCTGGCGGGCGTAGTCCCTGCCCTTGAAGGGGACGAGCCGGCCGCTGCCGTAGACGTCGACCAGGGCCCGCAGTCCGGCCTCCGAGTCCACTCGCAGCCGCAGCAGCCCCTGGAAGCCGTCGTCCGACTTCCCGAAGTCAGGATCGGCGGCCAGCGCCGCGTACTGGCCGGCGGAGCGCTCGTCGAACACGTCCAGCAGTCGGCCTGCCAGCCAGTCCTTCAGTTCCTTGCGCCGCCAGGCCGCGAGCACGGCGTCGAAAGCTCTCGGCCCTATGTGCTTCAACGCCCTGATGCCCGGCTGAAGATCAGGGGTCCGCTGCACACCGGCCAGACTCCGCAGGAGTGTTGGCAGCACGCTGTCCGCCTGCTCCGTCAACTGGGCGGCGGCGGCCTCCTTGAGTGCTGGGTCGTCACTCGCCAGGTCGTCGAGAAGAGAAGTGATCCCCATGTGTCAGCACAGTAGCTCCCGCCACTGACATCACCGGCCGGCCCACTTCGGGCTCCGGGGCCCGCACCGCCCAGGGCTTCGTCACCCTTTCGGCGGCGCGTGTGCTCCCCGGTCTCCCGAGTCGCGCGCGGTCGGATGTGCCGTGACGATGAGATGCCAGATCATCGACCTGGGACGGCACCATGTCTGCAACCACGAACGGCGGCTCCGGAAAGACCCGGCGGCGGCTCGCGGTGACGAGCGCGCTCGGCTGCCTCGTCCTCACCCTGGGCCTCGTCGGATGCGACTCCGACAACGGCGACGACTCCGCGACCTCGCCGACGCCCGGCCTCACCCGCGCGCCCGACACCGCCTCCTTCTCCGGTACGCCACCGTCCGCGCTGGCCTCCAAGGCCTCCTCCGCCGTCGACTCGGCGCGCGCCTCCGCGTCGGCCGCCGCCTCGTCCGCGTCGGCGCGCGCCTCCGAGTTCGAGGCGTCGGTGAGCGCCGAGACGGCCCGTAGGAGCGCGGCGGCGCAGGAGGAGCTGAAGGGCGTCCAGGGCAGGGGCAACGCGCTGTCCGAGGTCGGGATGACCGGGCTGCCGACGACCGAGACCGGAGGACTGCTCGCCGTCGCGGTGACCATCACCAACAAGACGCGGAGCGAGGCCTCCTACGCCGTACAGGTCGACTTCAAGGACGCGGACGGCAAGGTGGTCGAGTCACGGTTCGTGGGCGCGGAGGACCTGGAGCCGGGGCAGCGCGAACAGGCGTTCGCGATCAGTCGTCAGCCTCTGGAGCCGAAGCTGACTCCCTATCTCGCCAAGGCGCAGCGCTACTGACCACGGAAACTTCCAGCCCGCTGCAACCAATCCGCGGTCCGGACAGGAACGGATTACACCCGGACATGTCCCGACCGCGGAGGCCTCGGTGAAGGAAGCAGTACATATCGGCGTGCACCCCCAGGCCGAACCGGATCTGGAGGAGCTCGTCGGACGTGTGGCACTGGGCGACGAGGACGCCTTCGCCCGTGTCTACGACGCGGTGGTGAGCCAGGTGCTGGGTGTCGCACGGGCCGTGCTGCGCGATCAGGCGCAGTCGGAGGAAGTGGCGCAGGAGGTGCTGGTGGAGGTCTGGCGGACCGCGCCCCGCTACCGGCCGGACCGCGGGACGGCCGTCAACTGGATCCTCACGCTGGCCCACCGCCGGGCGGTGGACCGGGTGCGCTCGGTGGACGCCGCGGCCGTCCGGGACCACAAGGCCGCCCTGCTCGACCGGATGCCCGAGTACGACCAGGTCGCCGAGCACGTGGAGGCGCGCCTGGAACGCGAACACGTACGGCGCTGTCTGCGCACCCTGACCGACATCCAGCACCAGGCCGTCACCCTGGCCTACTACCGGGGACTCACGTACCGCGAGGTGGCCGAGGCGCTGGCCCTGCCGCTGGGAACGGTGAAGACCCGGCTGCGGGACGGGCTCATCCGGATGCGCGACTGCCTGGGAGTGACCGCGTGACGACCACCGACCTGCACCGGCTGACCGGTGCCTACGCCCTGCACGCCCTGTCCGCCGAGGAGGACGAGCGGTTCCGGCGTCACCTCACGGGCTGCGAGCCGTGCGCCCAGGAGACGACCGAACTGTCCGCGACGGCCGTCCGGCTGGGTCTGGCCGTCGCCACCGCGCCCGCGCCCGGCATGCGTGAGGAGGTGCTGCGCCGGATCGCCACCGTCCGCCAGCAGACACCCGGCGGCCCCGACCCGGTCAGGGCCGCCCGGTCCGTGCGGCGGTCGCGGGCGCTGTCCCGGTGGGCGCTGGCCGCGTGTCTGGCGGCCGCCGCGACGCTCGGCGGGACGACCGTGTGGCAGCACCGGCAGGCGGAGGACGCCCGCGACCAGGCGCGCGACGCGACGCGTGCGGCGGACGAGATCGCCGGCGTGCTGTCCGCGCCGGACGCCAGGACGCGAGCCTCGCGGCTGGCCGACGGCGGCACCGGTGCGGTGGTGGTGTCCCGAGGGCAGGACCGGGCCGTGTTCGTCGCCTCGAGGATGGCCCGTCCGCCGGGCGGCAAGGTGTACCAGCTGTGGTTCGACGACGGGGGAACGATGCGGCCGGCCGGCCTGCTCGACCCCGCCCGCACCGACCAGACGGTCCTGATGCGCGGCGGGGTCGGCGACGCGTCGGGCATGGGCATCACCCTCGAACCCGACGGCGGCTCGCCCCGGCCCACGTCCGCCCCGCTGGCCCAGATGCCCTTCGCCGGCTGACGGGGCGGAGCGCCTCGCCCCCTGATCGGGCCGCCCACGCGCAGGGCGGCCCTCTCAGAGCACCGGGAACCCATTCGGCCCGTAGCACTGCTCCGGCAGGGGGTCGGGCACCTCGGCGGGGTCCAGGAGGTGCGCGACGAGCGTCGACGCGGTGCCGTGCCAGAAGTCCCGGCGGCGCAGCATCGCGTGGTCGCCGCCGCCGACGACGGCCATGCCCGCCCGCGCGGCGGTGCGCTGGGCGCGGCGCACGCAGTCGGCCGATTCGGCCGGCGAGGTGATCCGGTCGCGGTCGCCGTGCAGGGCGACGACATGGCGGCCCGCGACCTGTTCGACCGGCTCTCCCCGCGGCCACCACGGCGCCACGGCGACCACGCCGGACACCTGTGGGTGACCCGCGGCGCGCAGTGCGGCGCGGCCGCCCATGGAGTGGCCGAGGAGCACCGTGGGCACCGGGCCGACGTGTTCGGCGAGGTGGTCGAGCGCCCGCTCGGTGTCCCGGGCGGGGTCGGCGTGCGGGTCGTTCCAGCCGCGCAGCCGGTAGCGGACCTGGGCGACCAGGACGTCCCGCGCGGGCAGCGCGTCCGACAGGGCCCGTACGAAGAGGTCCATGCGCAGGGCCGCGAGCTGCCAGGGCCGGGCCGGGCGGGCGCTCACGGCCTGGCCGCCGTGCAGCACCAGCACGGCGGCCCGTGGCCGTGGCGGGCACGACCGGAGCAGCAGCGTGCGCGCGGGCGGTGGCGCGTCCGTCACCGCGGGCCGGCCTCCTTGGTGAACAGGTACTGCTGGACATCGAGGTATCCGGAGCGGAATCCGGCCTCGGAGTAGGCGAGGTAGAAGGTCCACAGCCGGCGGAAGACGTCGTCGAAGCCGAGGGCGGCGACGTCGTCGGAGCGCTCGGTGAACCGTTCGCGCCACAGGCGCAGTGTCTCGGCGTAGTGGGCGCCGAAGGCGTCGCGACGGGCCAGGCGCAGCCGTGTGTGGTCGCGGGCGGTCTCCTCCACGGCCCGGGTGGAGGGGAGGAAGCCGCCGGGGAAGACGTACTTGTGGATCCAGGTGAAGGTGTCGCGGGTGGCGAGCATCCGCTCGTGCGGCATGGTGATGGCCTGGAGCGCGGCCCGGCCGCCCGGGGCCAGCCGGGCGTCCAGGACACGGAAGTAGTCCGGCCAGAACTCCGCGCCGACCGCCTCGATCATCTCCACGCTGACGACGGCGTCGTACTCGCCGCGTGCCTCGCGGTAGTCGCGCAGCTCGACGGAGACCCGATCCGCGAGACCGGCGGCGCGCACCCGTTCCCGGGCGAGGGTCCGTTGCTCGTGGGAGAGGGTGAGCGAGGTGACCCGGGCGCCGCGGGCGGCGGCCCGCAGGGCGAGTTCGCCCCAGCCGGTGCCTATCTCGAGCAGCCGGGTGCCCTCGCCCACGTCGGCCAGGTCGAGCAGCCGGTCGATCTTGCGCCGCTGGGCGGCGGCGAGCAGGTCCCACTGCGCCGGGAAACCGCGGAAGACGGCCGAGGAATAGGTGAGGGTGTCGTCGAGGAACAGGGCGAACAGGTCGTAGTGGCGGCTGATGTTGGAGCGGGAGCCGTCGGGGGTGTTGCGTTCCTCGTGCGGACGGCGCGGCGCCCACAGGCCGCGCAGCCGTTGCAGCGGGGCCGGGATCAGCTCGGGGGCGTGCGCGGCGAGCACGGTGAGGGTGGCCACGAGGTCGGGGGCGTCCCACTCGCCCGCCATGTACGACTCGCCGAAGCCGACCAGTCCGGCGGTGCCGATCCGGGCGTGGAAGGCAGCCGGGTCGCGCACCTCCAGCAGCGGGCCGCCCAGTCCGACGGCGTCCGCCCCGGCGTAGCGGGCGTGCAGCGGCAGCCGGGCCAGGGCCCGGCGCACCAGCCGCCCGGTCACCGCGGCACGGGGCCGTGAGCACGCGGGTACGGCGGTGACGTCGGGCCAGAGGGCCGGTCCGGCGGCCTGTCCTTCGGACCCGCCGTCCGCGTCGGGGGTCGTCGGGGCCTGTGCGATGGTCATATGGCCTTCTTCGGGGTGTGATGCGCGGGCCGGGGCTGTACGGGGAGTCCCCGCAGGAACAGACGGATGCCGTGGACGCGGATGGCGGCGGACACGGCGAGGGTGGACCAGGGGTGGCGCACGGCGAGCCGCAGCACGGTGGCGGTGTCGGCCTCCCGCCGGATGCCGCGCACGGTCGCCGTGAAGGCCCGGCCGCCCTGCCGGTCCAGGTGCACGGTGAGATCGAGCCGCTCCCCCGGCGTGGGCAGCCGCATCCGGTAGCGGCCGTCCACGGGGAAGAAGGGCGACACGTAGAACTCCTTGCCCACGTGGTGGGCGTCGTCGTGCCGCGGCTCCCGGGGTCCGGTCGTCCGGTGCGGGCGCAGCAGGTAGCAGTGCCGTCCGCCGTAGGTGTTGTGCACCTCCGCCACGACGCAGCGCAGTTCGCCGCCGGGTCCGTGGCACCAGTAAAGGGTGAGCGGGTTGAAGACGTACCCGAACACCCGGGCGTGGGTGAGCATGAGCACCCGGCCGCCGTCCAGGCGCAGTCCGTGCCCGGCGAGGAACGCCTCCAGCCCGGCCCGGATCGAGGGCTGCTCGCCGGTGAAGTGGTCGCGCGGGTCGAACCGGGCCAGGGACCGCAGCGGCCTCGGGAGCCGGGGCGGCCGGTCGAGGTCGACGAGCCACAGGTAGGTGCGGTGGCGCAGCGCGTGGCGGCGGGGCGCGGTGCGCACATGGGCGATCGTGGACTCGTACAGTGCGGGGACGGTGTTCACCAGCGCGCTCCCAGGGCCGCGGCGGCCCGCACACCGGAGCGGCAGCCGTCCTCGTGGAAGCCCCAGCCGTGGTAGGCGCCGGCGAACGCGCAGACCTGGCTGTCCAGTTCGGGCAGCCGGCGCTGCGCGGCCACCGACTCCGGTGTGAAGACGGGGTGTTCGTAGACCATGCGGGCCAGCACCCGGTCCGGGTCGACCCGGTCCTCGCCGCCCAGGGTGACCACGAACCTCTCGGTGGCGTCCAGGCGTTGCAGCCGGTTCATGTCGTAGCTGACCCGCACCCGGTCGGCGCCCGCCTCGCAGGAGGGCATCAGGTAGTTCCAGGAGGCCCGGGCGCCGCGGGAGCGGGGCAGCAGCCGGGAGTCGGTGTGCAGGAGGGTGGTGTTGCGGGAGCAGCGGAACGCGCCCAGCACCTCGCGCTCCGGCCGGGTCGGGTCGGCCAGCAGCCGCAGTGCCTGGTCCGGGTGGGTCGCGACCACCACGGCGTCGTGGGAGGTGGTGACGCCGTCCTCGCCGGTCACCTCGACGCCGTCGGCGTGGCGGCGTATCGCGCGTACGGGTGTTCCGGTGCGGATCTCGCCGATGTGCTTCGCGATCCGGTCGACGTAGGTGCGGGAACCGCCGGTCACCGTGCGCCACGTCGGCGAGCCGCTCACCGAGAGCATCCCGTGATGGGAGAGGAAGCGGAACAGATGGGCGGCGGGGTAGCACAGCGCGGTGGCGGCGTCGCAGGACCAGACGGCCGACACCACGGGCGTCATGAAATGGGTCCTGAAGTACGCGGAGAAGCCCTCCCGGTCCAGGAACTCCCCCAGGGTCAGAGTCTGTTCGCCGTCCCTGGCCAGCTGCCGCCGGGCCGCCCGGTGGAAGGCGGGCACCTCGGTGAGCAGTCGCAGATAGGGGCCGCGCAGAAGGTTGCGGGGCCGGGCGAAGAGCCCGGACGGGCCGCGCGCCCCCGCGTACTCGAGCCCGCACCCCTCGCACCGCACCGACATGCTCATCTCCGACTCCCGCGTGGGCACGCCGAGTTCCTCGAACAGCCGCAGCAGATACGGGTAGGTGCGCCGGTTGTGCACGATGAAGCCGGAGTCGACGCGATGCACCCGGCCGTCGTGGGCCGAGGTCAGTTCATGGGTGTGCGCGTGGCCGCCGAGCCGGTCGTCGGCCTCGTACAACGTGACGTGATCGTGCAGGCCCAGGATGTACGCGGCGGTCAGCCCCGCCACTCCGGACCCCACCACGGCCACCCGCCTGACCTGGGGTGTTGTGTGCTCCGGGCTGTCCGGGACACCGCCCGAGCTCCGTACCATCGTCTTCTCTCCCGCCCTCGGCCATCAGGGATTTCGCGGTAATCCGGAGCCGGAGCGGTGGCGGATTGGTCCGCCGGCGCGTCGGTTCGCCGCGTCTCCGGTCGGGGGGCGGAGGCCGTGCGGGACTCTGATGTGAAGCGGCCCGCGGGTCCCGGGCGGGAGAGGGCGGAGGCCGTGCGGGATTCTGGTGTGAAGCGGCCCGCGGGAGGAGTCCCGCGGGCCGTGTGCAGTGCTGTGTGGCGTCACCGGTGGTGGCACTCCCAGTGCCCCTTCACCCAGTAGTGGTGCCAGTGGGCGGGGACGAAGACCCACTTGTAGTGGCGCTCGTGGTCCCAGTAGCCCTTGTGCCACTTGCCGTGGTGGTCGTAGTGGCCCTTGTGCCAGGTCTTCGTGTAGTAGACCTTCTTCTCCCAGTGGGCCTTGACCCACTTCTTGGCCCAGTGGCCCTTCTGCCACTCGCAGCGGTCGTGGCGGTCGGGGCGGTCGTGGGTCGGCGCCGCGGCCGGGGCCGTGGTCGTCGGAGCCGCCGCGGCCGTGCCGGACAGACCGAGGGCCGTGCCTCCGGCCAGCAGTCCGGTGGCGGCGGCGCCGGCCACCAGACGGCGGACCCGCAGGGAAACAGCCATTGAGGCTCACCTCTTCCGAGCTCGAGAACCGTGACGCAAGGGATTCGAGGCACGGGGAGCCGCGTATGAGTCGCGGGTGAAGTTTTTTGCGGTGGAGGGAGAACGGGGGCCGCGGCGGGCGGGAGGGCAGGAGGCGGCGGGCGAGAAAGGCGGGGCCGTCGGCAATCCGGGGCGGCCGCGGTCTCGAATCCCTGACAGAGCAGTGCCACCCCTCTTCGTCCAGGACCGGTCATGACCACCACCGACCTCCCCCCGTTCCGCGGCAGCGGTGCCGGTCACCGCGTCGCGCTGGCCCGCAGCCGCCACGCTCCGGCCGTGGCGCGCCGGGTGGCGGGCCGCTGGCTCGCCGTCCACGGCGTGCCGAACGGCCCCGCCTCCGACGCGCTGCTCATCGTCTCCGAGCTGGTCACCAACGCCCTGCGGCACACGAGTGGCCGCTGCGCCCTCGCCCTCACCGCGCACGGCACCGTGGTGGACATCGCCGTCGCCGACACCAGCCCGCGCGACCCCCGCATACGGGAGGTCACTGACGCGGACGCGACCGGTGGCCGTGGTCTGGCCCTGGTGTGCGCGACCGGGGCCAGGATCACCGTCGCGCACACCGCGTCGGGCAAGACCGTGCACGCCCTGCTCGACCTCGGGCAGGGAACACGGCGATCGTGGGGTGATCCCGGTGGGCCGGACGACCCCGCCCGGCTGCGCACTCGGCTCCAGGGGTGCAGGATCGCTCGGGGAGAGCACGTCGACGGAACGTGAGTGACATGCCCGGTACCGCCTACGAGGAAGAACCCGAGCCGACCGCCGCCGAGGACGACCAGAGCGTGGAGGCCCTGCTGGCCAGGGTCGCGGACGGCGACAAGGGCGCGTTCGCGGGTGTCTACCGGGCGATGGCGCGTCCGGTCATGGGACTGACCTGCCGGATCCTGCACGACCCGGCGCAGGCGGAGGAGGTCACGCAGGACGTGATGGTCGAGGTCTGGCGCACGGCGGGCCGCTACCGGCGGGACCGGGGAAGCGCCAAGGGGTGGGTGCTGACCCTGGCCCATCGCCGGGCCGTGGACCGGGTCCGCCATGCGGAGGCGTCGGTACGGCGTGAGCGCCGGGCCGGGGCGGTCGTGGCGGGCCGGGAGCACGACGAGGTCGCCGAGGCCGTCGAGGACGACGACGAGCGCCGACGGGCCAGGGAGTGCCTGGAACGGCTCTCCCGCATGTACCGCGTCCCCCTCGTGCTGGCCTACTACCAGGGGCTGACCTACGTCGAGGTGGCGGCCACGCTGTCCGCTCCGGCCGGTACCGTGAAGTCCCGGATGCGCACCGGACTGCGCCTGCTGCGCGACTGTCTGGAGGCCCGCGCATGACGACCGAGGACGATCCGCACCTGGCCGCCGGGGCCTACGTCCTGCACGCTCTGCCCCCGGACGAGGAAACCGCCTTCGAACGGCATCTGGAGACCTGTCCGGACTGCCGGCGCGAGGTCGCCGAGCTCTCCGAGACGGCGGCCGGGCTCGCGCTCATCGGCAGCGAGCCGACGCCCGTGCCGGACCGTCTCCTCGACAACCTGCTGCGTGAGATCGACCGCACCCCGCAGGACCGTCCCCCGCCCGCCGCCCGGCCGCCCGCCCGGCGACGCGGGCGCGTGCTGTCCTGGGCACTGGCCGCCAGCGTCGCCGCCGCCGCGGCGCTCGGCGGCGTCGCGGTCTGGCAGTACGACCGGGCCGAGGACGCCCGGGCCCGGACCGCGGCGCTCCAGAGCACGAGGCAGGCCCTGACCGAGGTGCTGACCGCGCCGGACGCCACGGTGCACACCGCGGAACTGACCGGAGGCGCCTCCGCCGCCGTCGTCGTCTCCCGCACCGCCGACCGGGCCGCCTTCGCCGCCGCGGGACTCCCGGCGCTCGACGACGGCAAGGTGTACGAGCTGTGGTACGCCGCCCCGTCGGGCAGCCTGCGCCCGGCCGGTCTCCTGCCCGGTACCGGGGACCGCTCGGCCCGGGTCCTGGCCGGGCCTCTCGGCGAGGCGGTCGCCGTCGGCATCACCGTCGAACCGTCCGGCGGATCGGCCCAGCCCACCTCGGAGCCGCTCGGGCTCATCGAGGTCGGTGCGTGAGGTGCGCGCCGACGGGACCCGGCGACGCGTGCCGGGCCCCGTCGTCCGCGCGGGTCAGCCGGTCAGGGCGAACCGCTGCGCGTTCGAGCTGGTGCAGGGCTGCTGGGAGAGCCGGGCCCCGTCGGCGGTCGAGCCGTTGTCCACCGTGAGGCACTTGCCGCTGTGGCGGGCGACGAAGCGGTACTGGCCGCCCGTGCCGACGGCCTCGGGACGCCACTGCTGGTTGGTGCCGCCCACATAGCTCCACAGGTGGACCCGGGTGCCGTCGGCGGTGGCACCCGGACCGCCGTCGACGTCCCACACCTTGGTGTTGAACTGGTTGACGGCCTGGTAGTAGCCGTTGCCCGTCGGACGGAACTGCCACCGCTGGTTGGTGCCGGTGCCGCAGGACCACTGCTGCAGCGCGGTGCCGTCACCGGTGCCCCAGTCGGCGGCGTCCAGGCAGGCGTTGCCGCCCGCGTTGACGACGCGGTACCAGGCGGCGGAGTCGATGGGACCGCCCGGCTCGTCACCGCCGCCGGTCCAGACGACGGTCGCCACGGCGCCCGCCGGGAGGGTGTAGGCGAGGGTCCTGCCGCCCTCGGTCAGCGAGAACCGCTGGGCGCCGGAAGCGGTGTTGACCACGTAGGCGGCGAAGGAGCCGTCGGGATTCTGGAAGGTGACGTTCTGCACGCCGCCGGCGCCCTGGCTGGTGGAACCGACCCGGGTGGCGCCGGGCTTGATGAACTTGGTGACGTGGCCGAGCACGTAGTACTCGGCGTTACGGGTGACGTTGCCGTTCGCGATCTCGACGACACCGTTGCACCGATTGGTGCAGTGGCCCTGGTGAGGGCCGCCGTTCTGGTCCAGGGCGAGGTTCCAGTTGACGACCGTCTCGCCGCCGTTGCGCATGTTCTGCACGACGAGGTTCTCCGCGTGCCACCGGAGCGTGTCGCCGAAGGTGGCGGCCGTGTCGGCACTGTCGGTGCCGGAGCACTCGGTGAAGAAGACCCGCTTGCCCGCGTTGACGACCTGCTGCTGCGCCGAGGGCGCTCCGCCGTAGCAGTGGAACGCCGCGCCGATCACCCGCGGGATGTTCGGGACGGCGTCGAAGACCTCCAGCGGATAGTTGGGGTGGTCCCAGTTGTGGTCGTAGGCGAGGACGTTGGTGGGCAGCCCGTTCGCGGTCAGGGTCTGGTCGAGCACCTTGAGGAAGGCGGCCTGCTCGCCCGAGGTCATCGACATCGACGGGTAACTGGTCGCGAACTCGGGCTCGTTCTGGACGGTGAGGTCGGTGAGGGTGATGCCCTGCTGTCCGTAGGCCTTGATCGCCTTGACCAGGTAGTCGGCGTAGGCCTGGTGCTGGTCGGTCCTGAGGCCGCCGCCGTTCAGGGAGTTGCCGGTCTTCATCCAGGCGGGCGGTGACCAGGGCGAACCCATGAAGCGGATCGAGGAGTTGAGGGCGGTCGCCTGCTTGACGACGGGGATGATCTCCTGCTGGTCGCGGGAGATGGAGAACGAACCCCTGGTGTCCTCGTAGGTGTAGAAGCCGCCGGAGTTGAAGTCGGTGCTGCCCAGCGGCTGACGCAGGTAGTTCAGCCCGATGCCCTCGGTGGTGGAGAACAGGGACTTCATCAGGTCGGCGCGGCGGTCCGCGGGCAGGCTCTGGACGAGGTGGGCGGACGCCTCGGTGACGGAGGCGCCGGCGCCGGTGAACCTCTGGCCCCTGCTGCCCGCGTCGACCCGGATGTCGATGGGCTGGACCGTGCTGTTGAAGGTCACGGTCTCGGCGCTGAGCTTCCTGGCTCCGTCCGGGGTGGTGACCCAGACCCGGGCCGTGGGGTCGGCGGCCTGGGCGGACGTGGTGCCGGCGGCGAGTCCGGCGACGGCGAGGACGAGGGCGGCGCCCGCGGCGCGGGCCCGGATCGTCGTTCTGGTGGACACGGTGCGGCTCTCCTTCGGTGGGGTGACCTGATGCGAGGAGGTGGTGCACCCGGACCGCGGCGGGGCGGGCACGGGCGTGCTCGCGCGGCGTTCCGGAGACGTGGAGGGGTGTTCGGCTGCTTCGGACCCGGCACCAGGCACTGCTGCGGACCCGGCACGGCGACGCTTGAGGCCCGTCGTGGCGACTGTTTCGGACCCGGCACGGCGGCGCTTCAGGCCCGCTGAGGCGACCACTTCAGGCCTGTCGTGGCGATGCCCGCGATGAAGTGGCGCTGGAAGAGAAGGAAGACGACGAGTACGGGGATCAGGGCGACGGCCGCTCCGGCGAGCAGGCGGCCCAGTTGCGCTCGTCCGGCGGTTCCGGCCGGGCCGGGGAGGCGGAGACTGCGGGCGACAGGACGGGCAGGGGAATCCTTTCGAGCCGTATCGGCGGCATGTCGTCGTGATGACGGCCACATGAAAGCACACCTGCTAAGTACTTAGTAAGTGACAGGGGTCACACTTGCTGAGTAGTTGGTAAGCGGCTTGGATCACACCTCGCCGACGGGTCCCGGAAGTCGATCAACGGGGATTGGGGGAGGTTTATGCTGTCGCAGGTGAGTAACCACCCGGTAGGCAGAACGGCCCGCAGGGGCGGGCCCCGCACACCTCGCAGCGCGGAGGCCAAGCAGCGGCAGCAGGACATCCTGGGCATCGCGATGGACACGTTCGCCGCCCGTGGCTACAACAACGCCTCGCTCCAGGAGATCGCCGACCGCGCCGGACTCACCCAGGCAGGCGTCCTGCACTACTTCCGCACCAAGGCCCAGCTCCTCACCAGCGTCCTCGAACTGCGCGACCACAGCGACATCGAGCAGCTCGGCCCCGTCCGACCGCACGGGCTGGAGTTCCTGCACCACCTCGTGGACACCGCCCGCCGCAACGCGGAGCGCGAGGGCATCGTGCGGCTCTACGCCGTGCTGTCGGCCGAGTCCGTCACCGACGACCACCCCGCGCAGTCCTACTTCCGCGACCGCTACACCGGACTGCGGGCCTTCGTCGCCGACGCGCTGCGCGAGGCCGCGGGACTGCCCGAGGACGACGCCCGCGTGGAGCCCGCCGCCAACGCGGTCATCGCCGTCATGGACGGCCTCCAGGTCCAGTGGCTCCTGGCGCCCGGCTCCGTCGACATGGCGGTGTCGACGGACCTCGTCGTGTCCTCCCTCCTCAGCACGCTCGCACCCGACCGGTTCCCCGTCGCCCGGTGACGAGCAGCAGGGGCGTCAGGGCGTCGACGAAGTACGGGTGAAGGTGCCGAGGCCCTCGGCGTTCAGGTACTCGACGGTGAAGGACTTGCCGTCCGGGGTGAAGGTGACCCCGGTGAGGCCGACGGCGTTCTCGCCGGCGGTCCGGAAGCTGAACGTGTCGCCGTCGTAGTGCGTGAGGCGGTACGACTGCGGCTTCGGTCCCAGCCGGAGTGTCAGGGTGCCGTCCGTGCCCGCGACGACCTGGGCCGGGCCGTAGTAGTCGCTCCGGAACGTCCCCGTGTAGGTGCCGGAGGGCTTCGCGGGCTCGGCGCCGGAGGGCGGGTGGGCGTAGTCGGTCTTCGACCTGCCCGCGTCCTCCTGCTGCTGGTACAGCGCGTCCACGAGCGGGATCCAGTCGCGGCTGACCTTGCCGTGCTCCGCGATGTCGAAGAAGTCCAGGGCGACGGCGTCGGCGACCCCCACCGGTGAGGTGTTGGTCAGGACGACGATGCCGAGCTGTTCGCCGGGCAGCATGGTGACGTTGGTGTGCGCGCCCAGCGCGAACGCGCCGGTGTGCGAGAGCCTGAGCCGGCCCGCGTCGTCGTAACTCACGTTCCAGCCGAGGCCGTAGAAGCCGGTCCGGGCGGCCGGGGCCCCGGGCGGGTTGGCGACCGACTCGGGCCAGTGGGTGCGCTCCAGGGCCTCGGCGTCGATGATCTGCTTGCCGTCGAGCTTGCCGTCCGCGAGCTGGAGCCGCGTCCAGACCGCCATGTCACGGGCGCTGGAGCTGACCCCGCCGGCGGGTGACTGCGCGTCCGGGTCCCTCACGTACCGCGCCGTCCAGTCGCCGTCGGCGGTCTCCACGTGGCCCCAGGCCCGGTTCCGCGCCTTCGCGAAGTCCTCGAAGCGCGAGCTGGTGGACGTCATACCGGCGGGCTTGTAGAGGGTGTCGGCGGCGAGCTTCTCCCAGGTCGTGTTCTTCTCGTCGGCGACGGCCTGGGCGGCGGCCGTCAGACCGAAGTTGGTGTACGCGTAGCTCGCCCGGAACGGCGCGAGGGGCTCGTAGCGCAGATGGGAGAGGACGTACGCCCTGTCGTAGCCGAGGTCCTCGAGGAGGTCGCCGGCGTGGTCGGGCAGGCCGCTGCGGTGCGAGAAGAGGTCGGCGGCCGTCACATGGCGGGTGACCCACGGGTCCTTGAGCCGGAAGTCCGGCACGTTCGGCGCGACGGGCTCGCTCCAGCCGTCGACGCCCACGGCACCGGCGACGACGGTGGAGGCGATCGGTTTGGAGACGGAGGCGAGCTGGAAGACGGTGTCGGCGTTCACCGCGGCCTTCTCACCGGCCTTGCGGACGCCGTAGCCCTTGAGGTGGACGACCTGGCCCTCGTGGACGACGGCCACGGCCACTCCGGGCGCCCCGGTGCGTTTCATGGCCGCCTCGACCACCTGGTCCAGCTGGTCCACGGCCCGCTGGACATCGGCGTCGTCCAGCTGGGGCGGCGGCTGCGGTGGGGGCGGCGAGGGCCCCGGCGCGCTGACCCCGAGCAGTGCTGTCAGTCCGGCCGCGGCCATGCATCCGAGAAGGCTCACGTCTTCCATTGAAGGACGCGTGGCTCGTTCTGTCGCGCGATGACCTGGCCGGTCGCGGACGGCTGGAGCGGATGCGCCGGGTCCTACAGGGCCTGGCCGGTACGGGGCCGGGTCAGTACCGGGGCGGGCCGGCGTGGGTGGCCGGGTCGTCCTCCGGGTCGGCGTCCCAGTCCCAGGTGTCGAGGTAGGCCGCCACGCCTGTGCGGCGGGCCCGCATGACACCGTGGAGGCGTTCGAAGTCCCGCCGGGGCATCAGATCGCGCCAGTCCTCCAGGGCCAGCACGCGTACCTCGTCGTGCTCCGCGGGCGAGAGCGTGATGTGCGCGATCTGCTCGTCGGTGAGACGGCCGCCGTCGAAGACGTAGCCCACCGTCGCGTGCGGCCATGCCGCGCCGGGCAGTCCGAACACGGCCGCGAGCAGCCTCGGCGGCCCGTTCACCACGAGCCCGGTCTCCTCCCGGGTCTCGCGAACGGCGGTGTCCCACGGCCGTTCACCCTCCTCCGCCGTGCCGCCGGGCCACTGCCAGGGGTGTTCCACGGTGTAGACGGCGTGGAGCTGGAGGGGCCGGTCGTGCCGGTCGGTGAAGAAGAACGCGCCGAACACCGTCGCCTTCGGCAGGGTCGCGGCGTACTCCTCCGGCGGCAGCCAGAAGTCACCGGCCGCGGCCGCGTCGTCGGGGACGGAAGTCGTCATCGTCGGCCTCGGTTCAGCAGGTTGGCGGCTGTCTACGGAGTCCAACGATGCGGCGCGGTGTTTCAGGACATGTCTTTCGGTCGGCTCCTGGCCGAATCCCTCCACCTGTCCAGGGCACTCGCGTGAGGTGCGGTCGGGCGTGGCCAGGTGCGGGAAGAGCCGTCGGGCGTTGCGGATCGTCGGGGAGCGCCAGGTGTGGAGGTCCGGGCGGCCGAGTCCAGGGAGGCGAACTGGGCCGTGGCGCCCTGGGGGGGGGTGAAGCAGTAGTCGCTTCCGCAGAGGAGCCGTTCCGTACCGAACGCGGCGGCCGGGGACGGAACTTGACACGGGAACGGGGGATCACGGCACCCGGCGCCCCGCGCACCGGTCGGCATCCGGCCCCCGCCCCTCACCTCCGGACTGCGGCCCGGGGAGGGGGCGCATATCCTGGAAAGAGCTGCTCCGCCAGCTCCTCGTCCTCTCTTCCCCTCCCCTTCTCCTTCGATGTGTGCGGGAGCCGTGCGATGGACCTGTCACCGGTCGAGATCAAGGTCAATGTCGAGGACGACGTCCCTGCCGCGGTGTCGGCACTCGGCGGGGGGAACGGTCCGATGACGACTCGTCGGATCTGGTTCGCCGAGGACCGTGACGGCGTCAGCGAGGGGCGGCTGCCGCTCCTGACCGGCGGCGTGATCGTACGGTTCAGAATCGGCGGCAAGAGCGACGATCTGACGGTCAAGTTGCGCCCCTGCGAACGGGAACAGCTCGTCGGCCGGTTCGCCGCGCCCTTCGAGGTGCGACCGCTCACGTACAAGATCGAGCATGACTGGTCGCCCGCCGGGCGGGTGCTGGCAGCTTCCCTCGTACGCGACCACCCGCCGGGCGCGCTGTCCGGCGCGGTGGCTCCCGGGGGCGATCCCGCCCTGCCCGTCGACGCCGTGCAGGACCAGTTCCTGCACGTTTGCGCTCCCGATGTCCCGGTCGACACGCTCGTCGCGCTCGGGCCGGTCCTGGTGACCAAGTTCGACGACGTTCCGCTCGACGATCTGGAGGTCGACCTGGAGGCGTGGTCGGTCGCCGGACTGGAGTTCCTGGAGTGCTCGATCCGGGTGAAGCCCAAGGACGGTGACGACTCCGAGGAGTTCGTCGCTCGGGCCGAGCGGAAGCAGCGGAGGCTGTCGGATGCGGTGCGGGGGCGTGGGGTGACGGTCTCGGAGCACGCCGAGAACAAGACCAAGCGTGTCCTCACCGCGCTGGCGATGGCCACCCAGCACTGAGCCTTTCACCGCCCTCTGCGGGCCGCGGGGGCTGATCGCGCAGTTCCCCGCGCCCCTTGAAAGACCGCGCAGTTCCCCGCGCCCCCGAAACAGGGCGCGGGACTGTATCGATATGCGGTTCCGGCGCCGTCCGCGCCGCCCGCCGCCGCGGCCTCGTCGTCCCCACCGACGTCTCCGTCGTCGGCTTCGACGACTCCGCCTTCATGACCTGCACCGAACCCCCGCTGTCGACCGTCCGCCAGCCCATCGAGGCCATGGGCCGCGCCGCCGTCGACCTGCTCTGCGCCCAGATCCAGGGCACCCAGGCCCACCCCGGCGAACTCCTCTTCGAGCCCGAACCCGTCGTCCGCGGCTCCACCGCCCCGCCGCCCGGCGCCCGCTGACCCACCGCCGGCCGACCGGCGACCGAACACCCCTCACCCCACCGGCACCGGTGTCCCGCCCCAGCGGCGGACGACACCGGTGCCGTCGCCGTTCCCGGACACGTCCACCGAGAGGGAACTTGACTGAACCGTTGACAAAGTCGTCACGCAGTAGAAACCTCTCACCCTGGCGCACGCAAATGAAGAACAAAATTACTCAAGAAGTCGCCTTACTGTCGCCACCCCTCATCGGAGCAGGCAGGGCAGGTGCCGCCCGGGTCATGGAGAGGCACCATGAGACGAAGCCATACCGGCAGCCGGCTCGCCGCCGGACTGCTGACCGCCGGACTGTTCGCCGTCGGACTGAATCCCGCCCCCGCCTCCGCCGCCGCGGCGGCGGATCCCAACCTCGCCCTCGGCAGGCCGACTTCGGCCGGCGGAGCGCTCGGCGGATACCCGGCGGCCCATGTCACCGACGGCAGCCAGCAGTCGTACTGGGAGGGTCCGACCGGTTCCTTCCCGCAGTGGGTGCAGGTCGACCTCGGCTCCCAAATCGCCCTGGACCGCGTCGCGTTGAAGCTGCCCACGGGCTGGGAGCGGCGCACGCAGTCGCTCACCGTGCTCGGCAGCAGCGACGGCAGCTCGTTCACCACGCTCACCACCGCGCAGGCCCGGTCCTTCGACCCGGCCGCGGCGAACACCGTGGACATCGACCTGCCGTCCGCCGACGCCCGCTACGTCCGCGTGCAGGTGGCGTCCAACACCGGCTGGAACGCGGCCCAGTTGTCCGAGCTGGAGGTCTACGGCTCAAGCGGCCAGAACCCCGAGGAACCGCCTCCGGTCGAAGGGACGAACCTCGCCCGGGGCAAGCCGATCGAGGCGACCTCCACGACCCAGAACTACGTGGCGACGAACGCCAACGACGACAACACCGGCACCTACTGGGAGTCGGCCGGATTCCCCTCCAGCCTGACGGTCGGGCTCGGCGCCGACGCGAACGTCAGCGCAGTCGTCGTCAAGCTGAACCCCGAGCAGGTCTGGGGACCGCGCACCCAGTCGTTCCAGGTGCTCGGACGCGGTGGGTCGGCGACCGACTTCACCACGCTCAAGGCGCGCGCCGACTACGCCTTCAGCCCGTCCTCCGGCCAGAACTCCGTCGTCGTCCCGGTGACCGGCAAGGTCGCCGACCTCCGGCTGGCCTTCTTCTCCAACACCGGCGCCCCGGGCGCCCAGGTCGCCGAGGTCCAGGTGAGGGGCACGGCCGCGCCGAACCCGGACCTCGTCGTCACCGACCTGACCTGGTCGCCGTCCGCGCCGTCCGAGCGGGACGACGTCACGGTCGCCGCCACCGTCCGCAACGCGGGCACCGCCGCCGCGCCCGCGACGACGGTGAACGTCAGTGTCGAGGGCACCGTCGCCGGTTCCGCCGCGGTACCCGCACTCGCGGCCGGTGCCGCCGCGACCGTCGACGTCCCCGTCGGCAAGCGCCCGACGGGCTCCTACAGCGTGTCCGCCGCCGTCGACCCCACCGACACGGTCACCGAGCTGGACAACAGCAACAACAGCCGGACCGCGTCGAGCAGACTGGCCGTCAGCCAGAGCCCCGGTCCCGACCTGAGGGTCACCGACATCACCAGCAACCCCGCCTCACCCGCGGTCGGCGCGCCCGTCTCCTTCACGGTCGCCGTCCACAACCGTGGTACCACGGCCGTCCCCGCCGGAACCGTCACCCGGCTGACCGTCGGCGGCACCACCCTGAACGGCACCACCGGTGCCGTCGCCGCCGGTGAGACCGCCTCCGTCGCCCTGTCCGGCACCTGGACCGCCACCAACGGCGGCGCCACGCTCACCGCGACCGCCGACGCCACGAACACCGTGCAGGAGACCGACGAGAACAACAACGTCCTCTCCCGCTCCATCGTCGTCGGACGCGGCGCGGCGCTCCCCTACACCGAGTACGAGGCCGAGGACGCCCGCTACAACGGCACGCTGCTGACCGCGGACGCGCAACGCACCTTCGGCCACACCAACTTCGCCACCGAGTCCTCCGGCCGCAGGTCGGTACGGCTCGACACCACCGGTGACTACGTCGAGTTCACCTCCACCGTCGCCGCCAACTCCGTCGTGGTCCGCAACTCGATCCCGGACGCCGCGGGCGGCGGCGGCCGCGAGGCCACCCTCAGCCTGTACGCCGACGGGCAGTTCGTGCGCAAGCTGTCGCTGTCCTCCAAGCACAGCTGGCTCTACGGCAACACCGACCAGCCCGAGGGCCTGACCAACACGCCGGGCGGAGACGCGCGCCGGCTGTTCGACGAGGCCAGCGCCCTGCTGGCGGGCAGCTACCCGGCGGGCACCAGGTTCCGCCTCCAGCGCGACGCCGACGACACCGCCGCCTTCTACATCGTCGACCTCGTCGACCTGGAGCAGGTCGCGCCGCCGTCGCCGAAACCCGCCGCGTGCACCTCGATCACCGAGTACGGCGCCGTGCCCAACGACGGCATCGACGACACCGACGCCATCCAGCGGGCCGTCACCGCCGACCAGAACGGCACGATCGAGTGTGTGTGGATCCCCGCGGGCCAGTGGCGCCAGGAGCAGAAGATCCTCACCGACGACCCGCTCAACCGCGGCACCCACAACCAGGTCGGCATCCATGACGTCACCGTCCGTGGCGCCGGCATGTGGCACTCCCAGCTGTACACGCTGACGCCACCGCACCAGGCGGGCGGCATCAACCACCCGCACGAGGGCAACTTCGGCTTCGACATCGACGACAACACCAAGATCTCCGACATCGCGATCTTCGGCTCCGGCACCATCCGCGGCGGTGACGGCAACGCCGAGGGCGGCGTCGGCCTCAACGGCCGGTTCGGCAAGAACACGAAGATCAGCAACGTGTGGATCGAG
Organism: Streptomyces sp. NPDC005017; assembly: GCF_042873115.1. Lineage (NCBI taxonomy): Bacteria > Bacillati > Actinomycetota > Actinomycetes > Kitasatosporales > Streptomycetaceae > Streptomyces > Streptomyces sp. NPDC005017. Next base: position 97,475 of record NZ_JBIALD010000020.1, read on the forward strand.
CACGCCAACGTCGGCGTCTGGGTCGGCCGCGACTACTCGAACATCCCCGAGCTGTGGAACCCCGGCGACGGCCTGGAGTTCACCGGCGTGCGGGTGCGCGACACCTACGCCGACGGCATCAACTTCGCCAACGGCACCCGCAACTCGACCGTGTACAACTCGTCGTTCCGCAACACCGGCGACGACGCGCTCGCCGTCTGGGCCAGCAAGTACGTCAAGGACACCTCGGTCGACGTCGGCCACGACAACCACTTCCGCAACAACACCGTCCAGTTGCCCTGGCGCGCCAACGGCATCGCCGTCTACGGCGGGTACGGCAACACGATCGAGAACAACATCGTCTCCGACACGATGAACTACCCCGGCATCATGCTGGCCACCGACCACGACCCGATCCCGTTCTCCGGGCAGACCCTCATCGCCGACAACGCGCTGCACCGCACGGGCGGGGCGTTCTGGAACGAGGACCAGGAGTTCGGCGCCATCACGCTCTTCGCGCAGGGCCCGGACATCCCGGGCGTGACCATCAGGGACACCGAGATCCACGACTCGACGTACGACGGCATCCAGTTCAAGACGGGTGGCGGCGCGATGCCGGGCGTGCGGGTCAGCAACGTCCGGATCGACAAGTCGGTGGGCGGCTGCGGCGTCCTCGCGATGGGCGGTGCCCGCGGCAGCGCGACCCTGACGGGGGTGACCATCACGAACTCGGCGCAGGGCGACGTCTGCGTGGAGCCCGGCTCGCAGTTCGTCGTCAACCGCACCGGCTGACACCTCGCGCACCCCGGCGGGGGGGGGCGGCGCGCCGCCCCCCCCCCCCCCCCCCCCCCCCCCCCCCCCCGCCCCCCCCCCCCCCCCCCCGGGGGGGGGGGCGGGCCGCGGCCGCCCCCCCGCCCGGTCGTGTCCGCGGCGCCGGGGCGCCCGGCCCCGGCGCCCGCCGGGCCAGGGCCCTTCTGACGGACCTCCGTGGGAGAAAAAGCGACGTTCGGTGCGTGCGATCGGCGTGCGGTGCGGAGGGACAGGTGGCTCCGCGCCGTGCGACTGGGGGTACCTCCCACGCCCTCGAGGCGGTGGGGAGGGCGTCGCGACGCCGCGGAGATCCATCAGAAGGGCCCTGGGGTGAGATCCTCGCGACGGCACCCGCGTGACCCCCCTCACCATGCGGCTCCCGGGCGCCGGGACCCCCGCGGGCCGGGCCGGGAGGCGGCGCGGCGGCGGCGCCGGGCATGGGACAAAATGCGTACGGCCGTGGAGAGGGATATGTCACAGAGGATCGTGCTGCTGCTCCGATGAGCATCTGGCTAGCATCCGATCATGACTGTGCTGCCTGACGACGGCCTCCCGCTGGCCGCCGAATTCCCCGCAGCGACCCATGCACAGTGGCAGCGCCTCGTGGCAGGCGTACTGAGCAGGTCGGGCAAGGACGTACCCGAGGCCGAGGCCGAGCAGAAGCTGTCCACGGCTCTGGAGGACGGGCTTCGCGCCCGTCCCCTCTACACGGCCGCCGACGGCGTGCCCGATCCCGGCCTGCCCGGCTTCGCCCCGTTCGTACGCTCCGGGCGTGCCGAGGGCAACACGGTCGGCGGCTGGGACGTACGGCAGCGCCACGCGGCGCCCGACCCCGAGGCGGTGCTCACCGACCTCGAGAACGGCGTCTCCTCCCTGTGGCTCGCCATGGGGCCGGGCGGCATCCCGACGGGCGAGCTGGACCGGCTCCTCAAGGGCGTGTACCTGGACCTCGCCCCGGTCGTCCTGGACGCCGGCCACGAGACCGCGGTCGCGGCGGAGGAGCTCCTCGCGCTGTACGGCAGCCGCGGCGTCGCCCCCGAGGCGGCGCGCGGCAACCTCGGCGCCGACCCGCTCGGCACCCGGGCGCGCACCGGGACCGCGTACGACGAGGACGGATTCCCCGTCGCCGTCTCCCTCGCCCGGCGCTGCGCCGAGACGTACCCGGGGCTGCGGGCCATGACCGTGGACGCCCTGCCGTACCACGAGGCCGGCGGCTCGGCCGCGCAGGAGCTGGGCGCCTCCCTCGCCACCGGCGTGGCCTACCTGCGCGCGCTCACCGACGCCGGCCTGAGCGTCGAACAGGCGCTGGGTCAGCTGGAGTTCCGCTACGCGGCGACCGCCGACCAGTTCCTGACCATCGCCAAGCTGCGCGCGGCACGCCGCCTGTGGGCCCGGGTCGCCGAGGCGTGCGGGGCGTCCGGCGCGGGCGCGCAGCTCCAGCACGCGGTCACCTCGCCGGTGATGATGACCGCCCGCGACCCGTGGGTGAACATGCTGCGCGCGACGGTCGCGACCCTCGCGGCCGGTGTGGGCGGCGCGGAGAGCGTGACCGTGCACCCCTTCGACCACGTGCTGGGCCTGCCCGACGCGTTCGCGCGGCGGATCGCCCGCAACACCTCGACGATCCTGATCGAGGAGTCGCACATGGCGCGGGTCATCGACCCGGCCGGCGGCTCCTGGTACGTGGAGTCGCTGACGGACGAACTCGCACACGCGGGCTGGGAGTTCTTCCAGGAGACCGAGCGGGAGGGCGGCCAGTCAGCCGCGCTGGCGTCCGGCTGGACCGAGCGGCGGCTCGCGGCGACCTGGGCCGAGCGCTCCAAGGCACTCGCCGAGCGGCGTGAACCGGTCACCGGTGTGAGCGAGTTCCCGCACCTCGGCGAGAAGCCGGTCGTGCGCGAGCCCTCTCCCGACCGGCCCGGCGGCGGGCTGCCGCGGGTGCGTCGCGACGAGGCGTTCGAGGCGTTGCGTGCCCGTTCCGACGCCCACCTCGCGGCGACCGGCGCCCGCCCGCGCGTCTATCTGGCCGCGCTCGGGCCCGCCGCCGCGCACACCGCGCGGCTGACCTTCGCCGCGAACCTGTTCCAGGCGGGCGGCATCGAGCCCGTCACGGAGGGCTCGTTCGCCGACAGCGGCGCAACCGAGGCGTGCCTGTGCTCCAGCGACGCGCTGTACGAGGAGCGGGCCGAGGCCGAGGCCGCCGCCCTCGGCGCCGCCGGTGCCACACATGTCGCCCTGGCGGGCCGGCCCGGCTCGTACCCGGGCGTGGACTCCTACGTCTTCTCCGGATGCGACGCGGTCGCCGTCCTGTCCGCCGCCCTCGACCGCATGGGAGTGTCCTGATGGGAATCCCCGACTTCACCGGGATCGACCTCGGATCCCCGTCGCCGTCCTCGTCCGGCGGCGGTCTCGACGAGTGGCGGGCCGCCGTCGAGCAGGCGTCCGGTGGTGAGGACCTGCTCTGGGAGACCCCCGAGGGCATCGGCGTCAAGCCGCTGTACACCGCGCGTGACCTGGAGGACGTGGACTTCCTGGGCACGTACCCGGGTGTGGCGCCGTTCCTGCGCGGCCCCTACCCGACGATGTACGTCAACCAGCCCTGGACGATCCGCCAGTACGCCGGCTTCTCCACCGCGGAGGAGTCCAACGCCTTCTACCGCCGCAACCTCGCGGCCGGCCAGAAGGGTCTGTCGGTCGCCTTCGACCTGCCCACGCACCGCGGCTACGACAGCGATCACCCGCGTGTCACGGGCGACGTCGGCATGGCGGGCGTGGCGATCGACTCGATCTACGACATGCGGACCCTGTTCGACGGCATCCCGCTGGACCGGATGTCGGTGTCGATGACGATGAACGGCGCGGTGCTGCCCGTCCTCGCGCTCTACATCGTGGCGGCCGAGGAACAGGGCGTGTCCGCGGACAAGCTCGCCGGGACCATCCAGAACGACATCCTCAAGGAGTTCATGGTCCGCAACACCTACATCTACCCGCCGAAGCCGTCGATGCGGATCATCTCCGACATCTTCGCCTTCACCTCGCGGAACATGCCCCGCTACAACTCGATCTCCATCTCGGGCTACCACATCCAGGAAGCCGGTGCCACGGCCGACCTGGAGCTGGCGTACACGCTCGCGGACGGCGTCGAGTACATCCGGGCCGGGCGGGAAGCGGGCCTGGACGTCGACGCGTTCGCGCCCCGGCTGTCGTTCTTCTGGGCGATCGGCATGAACTTCTTCATGGAGGTCGCCAAGCTGCGCGCCGCGCGGCTGCTGTGGGCCAGGCTGGTCAAGGAGTTCGACCCGAAGAACTCCAAGTCGCTGTCGCTGCGCACCCATTCGCAGACCTCCGGCTGGTCGCTGACCGCGCAGGACGTCTTCAACAACGTCACGCGTACGTGCGTGGAGGCGATGGCGGCCACGCAGGGACACACCCAGTCGCTGCACACCAACGCCCTGGACGAGGCGCTGGCGCTGCCGACCGACTTCTCGGCGCGCATCGCCCGCAACACCCAGCTGCTCATCCAGCAGGAGTCCGGCACCACTCGGGTCATCGACCCGTGGGGCGGCAGCGCCTACGTGGAGCGGCTCACCTACGACCTGGCGCGCAAGGCGTGGCAGCACATCCAGGAGGTCGAGGCCGCGGGCGGTATGGCCAAGGCCATCGACGCGGGCATTCCCAAGCTGCGCATCGAGGAGGCCGCGGCCCGTACCCAGGCCCGCATCGACTCCGGCCGCCAGCCCGTCATCGGCGTCAACAAGTACCGCGTGGACGGCGACGAGCAGATCGACGTGCTCAAGGTCGACAACTCCTCGGTGCGCGCCCGGCAGATCGACAAGCTGCGGCGGCTGCGCGAGGAGCGCGACGAGCGGGTCTGCCAGGCCGCGCTGGAGGACCTCACCCGGGCCGCGGGCGGCGAGGGCAACCTGCTGGAGCTGGCCGTGCGGGCGGCTCGCGCCAAGGCCACGGTCGGGGAGATCTCGGACGCCCTGGAGAAGGTGTACGGACGGCACGCGGGGCAGATCCGTACGATCTCCGGTGTGTACCGCAACGAAGCAGGTGAGTCCCAGTCCGTGACGTCCACCCGGACGCTCGTGGACGCCTTCGAGGAGGCCGAGGGCCGGCGTCCGCGCATCCTGGTCGCCAAGATGGGCCAGGACGGCCACGACCGCGGCCAGAAGGTCATCGCGACCGCCTTCGCCGACCTGGGCTTCGACGTCGACGTCGGCCCGCTGTTCCAGACGCCGGGCGAGGTGGCCCGGCAGGCCGTCGAGGCGGACGTGCACATCGTGGGCGTCTCGTCGCTGGCGGCGGGCCACCTCACGCTCGTCCCCGCGCTGCGGGACGAGCTGGCCGCGGAGGGCCGGGAGGACATCATGATCGTGGTCGGCGGGGTCATCCCGCCCCAGGACGTCCCCACCCTGCTGGAGATGGGCGCCGCGGCCGTCTTCCCGCCCGGCACGGTGATCCCGGACGCGGCGGCGGACCTGGTCCACCGCCTCGCCGCCGACCTGGGGCACGGCCAGTAGTCCCCATGGCCATCGACATCGACGCGTACGAGAAGGGCGTACGGGACGGCAGGCGCGCCCTCGTGGCGCGCGCCATCACCCTGGTGGAGTCGACCCGTCCGGCCCACCGCGCCCTCGCCCAGGAACTGCTGACCCGGCTGCTGCCCCACAGCGGCCGGGCCCGCCGGATCGGCATCAGCGGGGTGCCGGGCGTCGGCAAGTCCACCTTCATCGACGCCTTCGGCACGATGCTCACCGGGCTGGGGCACCGGGTGGCGGTGCTCGCCGTCGACCCGTCCTCCACCCGGACCGGGGGCTCGATCCTCGGCGACAAGACCCGGATGGAACGGCTCGCGGTCGACCCGGCCGCGTTCGTGCGGCCCTCCCCCAGCGCCGGCACGCTCGGTGGTGTCGCCAAGGCGACCCGCGAGTCGATGGTGGTGATGGAGGCGGCCGGCTACGACGTCGTCCTCGTGGAGACGGTCGGCGTCGGCCAGTCGGAGACGGCCGTGGCCGACATGGTCGACTCCTTCCTCCTGCTCACGCTGGCGCGCACGGGCGACCAGTTGCAGGGCATCAAGAAGGGCGTCCTGGAGCTCGCGGACGTGGTGGCGGTGAACAAGGCGGACGGTCCGCACGCGACCGACGCCCGTGCCGCCGCCCGTGAACTCGCGGGCGCGCTACGGCTGATGCACGGCCGCGAGGCCGTCTGGACGCCGCCGGTGCTCAGTTGCAGTGCCCGGGAATCGACCGGTCTGGACGAGGTGTGGGAGCGCCTGGAGAAGCACCGCTCGCTCCTGGACGCGACCGGCCGTCTCGACGCCCGCCGCCGTGAACAGCAGGTCGGCTGGGCCTGGTCGATGGTCCGCGACGAACTCCTCACCCGGCTGCACTCCAGCCCCGCCGTACGCGACCTCACTCCCGAGGTAGAACGGCAGCTCAGGGAAGGCCTGTTGACGCCGACGCTGGCGGCGGAGCGGATCCTCGGGGCCTTCGGGTCCTGAGGGCGTCCACGGACCGGGGGACGGGGCCGGGCATCCGGGAGACGCCCGGCCCCGTCCCGTCCTCATGTCAGGTCATGCGCCGGGAGCCGGCGTCTCGGGGTCGGACCGCAGCCGGCTCACGGCCAGCGCCACCGCCTCCTCCGCCGTGGCGAAGACACCGAGATCCTGGGTGATGAAGCCCCTGCCCACGCCGTACGTACCGTCGCAGTTCGCGGTCAGGCACGGTCCGACGATGCTCAGGTGCGGGCGGGGGCCGCTCGAGAACCGCAGCACCCGGTGACTGGTGAACGGGTAGAGAGCGCGCAGGGCGGACTCGGCGTACGCCGTCTCGATCAGGGTCTGGTACGGCCCTCTCCAGGGCTGTTCGAGCTCGGCCGCCTCCTGGCGCATGCTCCGCCACTCGGACTCCGTCAGCCTTGCGGGATCGCCGTCGGGAACCTCGAAGCGGCCCGTCAAACGCACGAAGGGCGCCGCTCGCGCGATGTCCGGCAGCTCCGCCCCGTCGTACCAGGCCCGCGCGGCCCTGGCGACCTGCGCCAGGTCCTCGGTCCTCCCTTCGACGAGGGCGAGGCCCTGGTGCGACTCCTCACCGCGGACGGACCAACGCCGCTCGTACGACCACGCGCCGATCTGAAGCGGTTCGCGGTACGGCAGCAGACTGGGGACGCTCGCGTACATCAGCGGCTCGGAGTCCGAGGCCGTGACGGGCACGGTGTCGAGACGGGCCTCCGCCACGGCCCGCAGCGCCGAGGCGAGGCTGCCGCGGGCCGACACGTCGGGGAACAGGACGGCGGGATCAGGAGGGGTGGGCATGACACCGGATTCTTCGCCGAATTTCCGCCCTCGGAGGCATTCATCGCACAGTGCCCCGCCTGCGCGTGACGACGTTCACAGGAACGGCGCACTTCATGGACGACTGTCCAGTTAAGATGGACACCTGTCCATTAACTATGAAGGGCGTCCCCATGACGACAACCGCCGACATCCTGGTCGGGCTGGTAGCAGCGCTGCACGCGTACATCCTGGTCCTGGAGATGTTCCTGTGGGAGCGCAGACCGGGGCGCGAACTGTCCGGCTTCGACGCGGAGATGGCCCGTGCCACCGCGCCGCTCGCCGCGAACCAGGGCCTCTACAACGGGTTCCTGGCCGCCGGCCTGGTGTGGGGTCTGATCGCGGCGGACCCGACCGGGTTCCGGGTCCAGGTCTTCTTCCTCTCCTGCGTGCTCGTCGCGGGGCTGTACGGCGGGTTCACGGCCAACCGGCGCATCTTCGTCGCCCAGGCGCTGCCCGGGGCACTGGCGCTCGCGGCCGTTCTGGTGGCCGGGTGACCGGCGCGCAGGCGGACCCCCGCGCCGCGCGCACCAGGGCGAGGCTGCGCCAGGCGCTGCTGGAGGAGTGCGCCGACCGGCCGCTCGCCGAGGTCAGCGTCGCCGCGCTGGTCCGCAGGGCCGGCGTCGGCCGCGCCACGTTCTACGTCCACTACGCCGACCTGGAGGCACTGGCCGTCGACGCATGCGCCGATGTCGTCCGTGAGGCCGTCGACGCGCTGCACGCGTGGCGCGGGAAGCCCGATCCCGCGGTCCCGCCGCCCGCCCTGGCCGACTTCTTCCGCCGCCTGGCCCCGCACGCCGGGCTGTACCGGGAGCTGCTCGGCCCCGGGGGCGGCGGCCCGCTCGGCCGCGTGCTCCACCAGGACCTGCGGGCGCGCAGCCTCACCGAGCGCACCCTCGCCGGCGCGCCGGAGCCGGGCCTGGTCGCCTCGGCCGTGGCCGCGACCTTCGCCGGAGTCGTCGCGGACTGGCTGCACGGACTCATCGAGGCCACCCCCGACGGGATCGCCCTGCGGGTCTGGCGGCTGCTCGTCAATCTGCACCGCACTCCCCTGCCCTGAGTCCCGCGGCCGTGCCTACGCCCCCGCGTGGACGTACGCCGCCCAGATGTGCGGGCGGTCCGGGACGCGACGCCGCAGCTGGCGGACGGTGTCGTGCAGGGCCCGCGCGACACCGGGGCCGCCGACGGCGGTCGTACGGCGGTAGAAGTCGCGTGTCACGTGGTCCGCGTGGGTGGCGTCGATCTTCCACAGGGTGCCGACCGCCGCCGGGAAGCCCGCGAGCAGGAACGAGCTGGTGATGTGGATGGCCTCGTCCACGAGGCGTTCGGCGGTACGGGCCGTGCCGCAGGCCGCGAGGAAGGCGAGGCGCGCGGCACGGGGGCGGACCCGGCAGATCTCCAGGACCGAGACCGGCTCACCGCTGGGCAGGTGCAGCAGGGCGCCGGAGGGCTCCGCGGGGTCCGTCGCGGCATGGCAGCCGAAGTGGGCCCAGGAGGCGTCGTGCAGCGCGGCGAGCACGGAGGCGCGGGTGGCATCCGGGCCGATCAACGGCTGCCGCGCGCCGAGAAGTCCGGCCGCGTAGGCGGCGGCCGCCGCGACACCGGGGAGGTCGTCCTCCGGCGCGGCGACCAGCAGGGCTCCGCCGGGCCCGGCGGTGTCGCGCCGCCGGGCGCGGGCGCGCGCGTACGTCAGGGTCTGCAGGCCGGGCGCGTACGACGACACCACGGCGTCGAGGGCGGCGCCGCAGCCGTCCTCGGCGCAGTCGGCCGCCGTGCACTCGGCCGCGTGCAGCGGCAGGGCGCTGAACGGGCCGGTCGGCACCCACCACACGCGCGGCCAGACGCCGTGACGCCGGACGGGTTCCGCCGCCCCGAGGGAGTCCAGGACGGGGCGGACGATCCGGTGCCAGGTCCACGCCAGGGTCTCGCGGACCTCCTTCCCCGCGGCGACGAGACGGAGCGGCGAGGGGCGCTCGGTGCCCTGCGCGTTGATGGCGTCGACGGCGTCGCGCAGCCGGCGCGCCGCGTCGGTGGTCTCCTCGGCCTCGGCTTCGAGGCGCAGCGCGGTGACCGACTCCGGGGTGATGACGAGGGCGTGGCAGTGGCGCCTGCCGTGGTTGAGGAGGACGACGGGGCCTTCGGCCGCGAGTGCCTTGCACTCCTCGGCGGTCGGCGGCCGCAGGAAGCCTTCGAAGCCGGGCAGGGTGCGGATGCGCCGTACGAGGTCGTCGAGTTCGTTGGAGGCGCGCAGACCGGCGAGCCGGGCCCATTCGGCGGCGCCCGCGGTGGCCCCGCCGGTGTCCGGCGCGGGCCGGGAGTCGAGGGTGTCGGTCAACCGCTCGAACTCGGCGGCCAGTTCGGGGTGGGCCGAGTGCAGCTCGCCGATGTCGGCGCGGGCCTCGATGCGGCGGGCCAGCAGCAGTCCGCGGCCGCGTTCCAGGAGTTCGGCGGTACGGTCCACCTCGGGGCCGCGGACCGTGTGGTCGAGCGCGGGCAGGCCGTCGAGGTCGGCCGTCCGTCCCCCCTCCAGCGCCGCGACGGTCTCTTCCAGGACGCGCATCCGCTCGGAGACCTTCGCGGGGGCGTCGCGCAGTTCGACGGCGGACAAGACCAGTTCGACGACGGACCGGATGTCGCCCTCGAAGGTCGACAGTCCGTGTTCGGCGGACGTCTGGTCGCTGCCGCGGTCGGTGAGGCCGGCCATCGCCTCGACGGCCGCCTCGAGATGCGTCAGCGCCAGGTCGATCCGCGGCGTCCCCCGGCCGAGCGCGCCGGCGGCCGCGGCGATCTCGCCGTGGGCGCGCATCCAGACGGGCAGGGCGGGGTTGTTCCAGCCGTCGGGGGCGGGTTGTCCCGCGAGACGGGCGAGCATCGCGGCGAGCGGTCCGAAGGGGCCGGTGTCCGCCGGTGCGGGGGCGTCCGTGCCGGTGGTGCCCGGGAGCCGCGGGGGACCAGGGGTGTTCGCTGTCTCGGGGAGGCGGTCGCGGCCGACGAGGTCGGCGACCGTGCCGACCATGCCGGCCAGATCGATCGGCGACCCCTCCGGCGTCGCTTCGCGCAGGATGCCGTGCAGGCCCCGTGCCTCGGCGAGCAGTGCCCGTGACCGCTCCGGTCCGGTGGCGCGCAGGGTGGCGGCGCGCTGCATCAGGACCCGGGCGAGGGTCATCGTCACCATGGGCCGCATGGGGTGGCCGGCGGGGCACGCGGCGAACGTCCTGCGGCACTGTTCGACGACCGTGTCGTCGAGGTCGGGGCGCGGGCCGCCCGGTCCCACGGTCTCCACCAGGTCGGCGTAGGCGTCGCCCATCAGGTCGTACCAGGGCCGGTCCTGCCCGTCGGCCGGCGCGGCGCGGGTGATCTCCCGCAGCCGGTGGGCGACCCGCCGGGCCCGTTCCAGCTGGGCGGGCTCATGACCCAGGATGTAGTTCTGCAGGGCGTTGTGGAACTCCGTGCGTGCCGCCAGCACCTCCCGGTCGACCCCGGTCACCGCCGTGCCGTCGTACGGGACGGGCCCCTCGGGGACCGGCTGGGCGTGGCCGGGCATCGAGGCGAGCAGGGCGGCCGCCTCGCGCGCGCCTTCCGCGTCGAAGCTGCCCGCCGACAGCATGGTGAGCGCGTCGGCGAGCGCCCGGTCGTAGGCGCCGGGCGCCTCGCCGGAACCGGCGCGGGCGTAGCGCAGGAGTTGTACGACCTCTTCGAGGACGGCGGGGTCGGGCCGTTCCGCGACGCCGGCGGACAGGGCGCTGCCGAGGGCGCCCGCCAGGTGCTGCCGCAGCTCGGGGTCGTCCTCGTCCGCGGCGTCGAGGAGCTCCCGGATGATCGCGATGTCGGAGTCGAGGTGGTCGGGGCCGTCGAGGCGGACATCGGCCATCCTCGACAACTGGGCCAGCACTGAGCGGAGTTCGTCGGGCAGGTCCTCGTCGTGCGTGATGTCAGCGGTGACGGCGAGGGCCGCGACGGGCAGGGCGGCCTCGAACAGTCCGCGGCGCAGCAGGTCCGCCGCCGGGAAGCCGGGCGGCGCGGTGGCGAGCGTCTCCTCGGTCAGCTCCCGGCACTCCACGTCCAGCAGTCCCGCTCGGGCGGGGGCGCGGCCGCGCAGCGCCTCGGCCCTCAGCCCCGTGAGGGCGGCCAGGACGGCGACGTAGGCGGACCGATGGGGACCGTCGGCGGGGAGGACGGCGAGGGCGGCGCGGTAGCGGCCGATGCGTTCGTCGGCGCTGTCGTCCGGTACGAATCCGGTGCTCAGGGAGAGGACTTCGAGGTCGAGGTCGATGTGCCGGCCCACGCGGTCGGCGCGCTCCCTGTCCAGTTCGGCGAGGCGCCCGAGCAGCGGTCCGGCCCGCTCCGGGGCGTCCGGGGCGCCGCTCTCGGTCAGCGCCTCGAACTCCCGGTAGGCGGCGACCATCTCGCCGTGCTCCGCACTCATCTCCCCGGCCGAGGTGAGCAGTTCCGTGGCCTCCAGGGCGGCGTCGGCGTCCTCGCGCGCCTGGGCGAACGCGGCGAGTGCCCGGCCGAGGGCGACGGTGACCGCGGGGTGCGCGGGGTGGCCGGCCGGGGTGTCGGCGAGGGCCGCGCGCAGCCGTCGTACGCCGCAGGCGATCCGGCTCGCGTCCCGCTCGTCGACGCCCGCGTCGGCGATCACCGCGCCGACCCGCAGGTCGCGTTCGCCGGGCCAGGTGACGGGCTGGGCGTTCAGGCTCCGCAAGGACTCCAGCCCGTCGGCGGTCTCCGGGGTGACGATACGGTCCGGCAGGGCCGCGATCAGCCGGTCCACCCGGGCGACCCCGGGGGTGCCGAGCAGTCGGGCCGAGTCCACGACCGTGCGCAGACAGGCCGCGGCGGCGGCCCGCGCCACGTCGGTGTCGAACAGGGCGGGTTCGGCGGCCAGTCGCGCGCACACCTCCCGTCCGTAGCGCGCGGCGGTGACCAGCCCGTCCGGGTCGGCCTCCGACTGGAACCGGCACATCCACAAGTCGTGCGCGTAGACGGCCAGTTCGACGAATCCCACCGGATCGTCGGCGCGTACGAAGTCGAGCGCGGTGTCCGACCAGGCGAGCGCGCGGTCGAGCGCGGACGCTTGTTCCTCCGGCGGTCCGTTCAGCGCGACCTCGGCGTGCACCGAGCACACCAGGTGCGCGAACCGCGCCTCGTGGGACGGGTCGGAGGGGTCGAAGTTCTCCTTGAGGGGCTCGGGGAGGCCGGCCTCCTCCGGAAGGCGCGGGCACAGGAAGCCGAAGGCGGCCACGCCGACACTCATGTTCTGCGCGGCCTCCGGGTCCTCGGGACCCTGGTGGCGGAACCAGAACGTCCAGAACACCGCGGCGACCGCTTCGAGGTCGACGGGGTCCTCGGGCGAGGGTGCCGCCTCCCGCAACAGGGCCAGTGCGTCGAGCACCGCCTCCCGGTCGCGCACGGGTGCGGGATCGCCGGTGCCGTATGCCGTGGCCAGACGCCCGACCACGCGTTCCCGAAGCTCGGTCATCGCCACCTACATTAGTCTGACCGGCTGTCAGTAAGCAGTGGTAATCAGGACTTCGAGGGAGGCCGGGGTGGCGGACGGGGCGAAGGCGCGCGGTGTGTACGAGGACGCCGTGGAATACCTGTGCCGCAACGTCGAGGAGTTGCGGCCACTCGTTCCCGCGGCCGTCTGGGAGTCGGCCTTCGCCGTCGTACGGGACGCCGATCCGGCCGGTCCCCGATGGCGGGACGCGGTACGCGCGCTGCACGAGGCGGTCGAGTCCGCCGGGGTCCCCAACGGGCTCGGGCTGCCCGCCACCATGGGTGTCGGCGACTGGCCGGGCGCCCCCACCCCGCGGTCGGTCGGCTGGGTCTGCCCCACCGACCGCTGCGGCCGGGTCGAACTGCGCGAGGGGGCCACGAGCGCCACACCGGCCTGCGAACTGGCCGGAGGGCTCATGCGCCTGGTGGACGGCTGACCACGATGGGCCTGCTGCTCGAACTCCAGAAGCGCATACCCGACGGCTGGTTCCTGCGGCGGCTGCTGCCCGCCGCGCTGTTCGTCGTCGTCGCGGTCGTCGGCGGTGGGGAACTGGGACACGCCCACTGGAACGACACGGCCCTCGCGCGCGAGCGGATCGCCGACGCCCTGCGGACGGGCGGTGGCCTGACCGCGGACGCCTTCGCCTCGCTCGTGCTCGTCGCGGTGCCGGTGGTGGGTGCCGCGTTCGCGGTGCCCTACGTGGCGGCCGCCGTCGGGGCGCTGGCGTCCGGGGCCTGGCCTTGGTGGCTGATGCCGGTGGGCCGGCGGGTGACCGCGTGGCGCGCACGGCGCTGGGCCGAGCCGGACGTGCTGGCCCGGCGGTCCGTGCGGGCCCGCGCCGACGGCCACGCGCTGCGCGCCGACCGGCTGGACGCGCGGGCCGCCCGCGCCCGGTCGGGCGGGCGGCCGCGGTCACCGACGTGGTCCGGCGACCGTCTGCGCGTCACCGAGGAGAACGTCGGACGGGAGACCGGCGGCGATGTCGCCGGCGGCTGGACCACCCTTCTGCTCGGCGCGGCCGACCCGCCCCGCGCCGCCCTCGCCGAGGCCCGCGACGCCTACGACGCCGCCTGCGAGGCCCTCGTCTGGAGCGCGGCGTTCACAGTCCTGGGCGCCTGGTGGTGGCCCGCGGCCCCCTTCGGCGTCCTCCTCGGCCTGGCCTCCTGGCGCTCCCTGCGCCACGCGGTGCAGGCGCTGTGCCGCACGACGGAGGCGGCGTTCACCCTGCGCGAGACGGAGCCGCCGGTCGGGCCGGGGTGAGGGACGGCGGGCGCCGCGCGATTCCGGAGCCGTTGACAGACTTGGCTAATAGAATTAGCTTTTGGCTAACAACGTTAGCCAAGTCTGGGGGAAGCGATGACCGAGTACCTCGACGTCGACGGCGGCACGATCGCCTACGAGGTGACCGGGTCCGGCCCGCTGGTCGTGCTCGCGCACGGGATGGGCGACAGCCGCGAGGCGTACCGTCGGGTGATCCCGGCCCTGGCGGCGGCGGGCCACCGGGTCGCCGCGGTCGATCTGCGCGGCTGCGGCGAGTCAGGCACCGACTGGCCGGCCTGGAGCCGCACCGCCATCGCCGGTGATCTGCTCGCCGTGATCCGCCACCTGGGCGGCCCGGCCGTACTCGTCGGACACTCGGTCTCCGGTGGCGCCGCCACCATCGCCGCCGCGCGGGAGCCCGAGCTGGTCACCGCGGTCGTCGAGCTGGCCCCGTTCACCCGCAAGCAGTCGATCCGCCTCGGCGACCTGCGCGTGAAGCGGTTCCGGCAGGGCATGCTGCGGCTGCTCGGCGCCGGCGTGTTCGGCAGCGTGCCGCTGTGGCGCTCGTACCTCGACGTGGCCTACCCCGGTGTGAAACCGGCCGACTGGGCCGCCCGGCTCGACCGCATCGAGGCGCGGCTGCGCGAGCCGGGCCGTATGAAGGCGATGCAGAGCATGGGCCGCAGCGCCCCCACCGACGCCGGGGCGCAGCTCGGCAACGTCCGCTGCCCGGTCCTGGTCGTCATGGGCACACAGGACCCCGACTGGGCCGACCCGCACGCGGAGGGCGCGGCGGTCGTCGACGCGCTGCCGTCCGGCCTCGGCCGCCTGGGGATGGTCGAGGGCGCCGGGCACTACCCGCACGACCAGTTCCCGGACGAGACCGTCTCGCTGGTGCTCGCCTTCCTGCGCCCGGACGCCGCCCGTGCCTAGGGCGGGCCTGGACCCGGCGGCCGTGGTCGCGGCCGGTGCCGCGCTCGCCGACGAGGTGGGGCCCGGCAGACTGACGATGGGGCTGCTGGCCGAACGGCTGGGGGTGCGGACCCCGTCCCTGTACAAGCATGTGGCCGGCCAGGACGACCTCAACCGGCGTATCGCGGCGCTGGCGCTGGACGAGGTCGCGGGCGCGGTCGGCCACGCGGTCCAGGGGTACGCAGGCCGCGACGCACTGGCGGCGGCGGCGCGTGCCTTCCGGGCGTTCGTCGTGGAGCACCCGGGCCGGTACGCCGCGACGATCGGGGTGGAACCGGCGGGCCCGGACGATCCCCTCGCCGTCTCCGGCCAGAAGCTGCTGAACGCGTTCCTGGCCGTGCTGCGCGGCTACGACGTCGAGGCCTCCGACGTCGACCATGCCCTGCGGATGCTGCGCAGTCTCTGCCACGGGTTCGCCACGCTGGAGGCGGCCGACGCCTTTCAGTGGAGCGCCGACGTCGACGAGAGCTTCGAGTGGCTGATCGCCTTCGCCGACCGGGGCCTGCGGGCGCTCTGAGCGCCGGACCTCCCCTCGGGGGCCGGGTGGTGGGGCCCTAGTATGCGAGGCGAAGATCACGAACCGTAGGAACACGCTTTCGTCAGCGCCGAGTTGCGCCATCAGGGGGAGTCATGAGGAACAGAGTCCGGGCCGGCCGTCTCGTAGCCGTGGCCGCGGCGGGTGTCCTGGGGGTTACCGGTCTCGCCGGCACGGCGGAGGCCAACCCCTATGCCCCGAACGTCGGTTACGGGTACGCGAACGTCCCCGCGGCCGTGACCTGTGTGCAGCAGTTCTACAACCACTTCACCCCGAGCCCGCCGATCGCCGTGGACGGCCGCTTCGGCCCGGAGACCTACGCGGCCGTGAAGCGGCTGCAGTCCTGGGTCAACGTGAGCTACGCCGGGCAGTTCCAGCTCCAGGTCGACGGGATCTTCGGGAAGCGGTCGGGGGACGCGCTGATCAGCATCGCCCGGGGCGACTGGAGGCTGGCGGAGCACTACGTCTCGCAGTGCGCGTACGCCCTTCCCACGACGCGGAACCTCTGACCGCCCGGGGAACCTCCCGCGCACGCCCGGTGCTCCGGGAGGCTCCTCGGTTCGCGATCCCGCTGTCGGCCCACGGGCTTTTCACCCCTCCAGCAACAGCCGTCCGCGCGGCGTCAGCCGGTGGATCACATGGAGCCCCGCGCGTTCGCTCGTGAGGAGCCCCGCGTTCCTCAGGACGGTCAGATGGCCGCTGACCGAGGAGGGCGGCAGGGCCAGGCGCGCGGCGACGTCACCGGTGGTGCGGGTGGCCTCGAGGGCCGACAGCACTCGTGCCCGGTTCGCGCCCAGCAGCGCGGCCAGGGCCGCCTCCTGGCGCGGGCCGTGGTCCTGGTCGTGGGGGTGGAGGGGGTAGACCACGACGGGTGGCAGTTCGGGGTCGGCGATGGCCACGGGCGTGGTGTGGCAGAAGAAGGACGGGATCAGCCGCAGGCCGCGGCCCTTCGGATGGATGCTGCGGTCCATGGGGTACGGGGCGCTGAGGACGGGGTCCTGCCACACGAAGGGCGCCAGGGACGCGAGCAGCGCGCCGATTCCGCCTTCCAGCGCCTCCGTCCGTCGCGCGTGATGGCCGGCGACGGTGGCCTCGACCTCGCTCCAGTCGGACACGAGCAGACGGTCGTGGAACTGGCCGAGGGCGTGCGCGACCTCGTCGAGCAGGGCGCGGTCGCCGTCGGCCAGGCGGTGGGTCCATGTCGGCAGCGGCCGGTGCCGGGACGCCTCGCGCAGTTCTCGGGCGAGCCTGGCCCGCGGGGTCTCCCGCAGCACGCGCAGGCCCGCCGACAGCCCCTCTTCGGACTCGACGGGCGTGAGGAAGTCGGGCCAGTACGAGGCGTCGGCCGGGGCGAGGGCGGTGAGCAGACGGCAGGTTCCGCGCAGGTCCTCGTCCTGAAGTCGCCTGCGCGCGCCGCGACGCCACAGGCGCAGGCGGGCGGGCAGCCGGTGGGGCGGCGTGGTCAGTACGTGCAGGCCGAGGATCGCCTCCCACATCGGGTCCGGGGAGCGCGCGAACCGCAGATGGCGGAAGTCGGCGTCACTGAGGTGGATGCGCAGGGTCCCGGGCATGCCCGCGATGAAACAACGTCCCCGCGTGGCACGGAAGTCCCCCGTCCGGGGTTTCGCGCCCGTCCGGTGGCCTGGGGTTTTCGGCGGAGCCGGAAAGCCGTCCCCGTAGGGTCATGAACATGCCCATACGATCCGTCCGACGCGTTCGTCCCGCGCGTGCGCCCCCATCACCGGTGCCGACCGCACCTCCTGCCGAAGGAGTCCGCGCCATGTTCCTCAGACGCCTCCTGTCCGTTCTCGTCGCCGGCGTCCTCGGCGCGACCGGGCTGATCGGCCTGGCCGCCGCCCCCGCCCAGGCCGCACCGACGTTCAAGGCCCCCTACCCCTGCGGGCAGCAGTGGACGTACAGCCACCATTCCGCGGAGGTCCGCCAGGCCCTGGACTTCGTGCGCTCGGACGGCGGTGCCACCGCGGGCACGCCCGTACTGGCCTCCGCCTCCGGGACCGCGTACCGCTACTACGAGGCGGGCGGCGCCGGGAACTACGTGGTCGTCGACCACGGCGGCGGCTGGAAGACCTACTACTTCCATCTGTCGGCCTTCTCCGTCAGCCACGGCCAGGGCGTCTCCCAGGGCCAGCGGATCGGCACCACCGGCTCCACCGGCAACAGCTCCGGCGCCCACATCCACTACGAGCAGCTCTACAACGGCGTGGGCCAGACCATCCGCATCAACGGCGTCTCCCTGGCGCCCTATCCCGGCTCCTACCACCAGAAGTACCTGACGAGCGACAACGGTTGCTCCGGCGGCGCGGGCAAGTACTGGGTCGACACGTTCGCCAACGCCCCCGGCTACGCCTCCGCGACCGGCACCACGCAGACGGGCACGCTCTACGCGGGCACCAACTATGTCTTCTGCAAGGTCTGGGGACGTGAGATCCGGGACGCCTCCGGCAACTACAACCACTGGTGGCTGCGCACCGACCTCGACGTCGGCCCGGCGAACCAGTACGTCTCCGCGTACTACCTCTCCCGCTGGGGCAACGACGAGGCCCGTGACAACGGCGGGACCGTCATCCCCGACTGCTGACGCCACGGCGGCCGGTACACCCGGGATCGCGTCCGGCGGCCCGGGGACCGGCCCCGACGGCCGTGCCCTCGCACACGCCCGTCAGGGCACCCCGCGCCGTCAGTCGCCGCCTCCGCCGCCTCCGCCGTCGCCTCCGCCTCCGTCGCCTCCACCGCCGTCGCCCCCGCCGGAGTCACCGCCGTCCCCGCCGTCGGAACCCCAGCCGTCCCCGCCTCCGGACTCGTTGTCCTCGCTGCCGCTGCCGAGGTTGCTGAACCAGGGCCGGTCCCACCAGATGTCGACCGCGACCGGCTCACCCGACCGCGACCGGCGCCGTGCCGCGCGGAAGCGGGCCGCGCCCGTGGTGTCGCCGAGCCCGAAGGCGACCGAGAACACCTGCGCCATCACGGCGTCCAGCGGGTCGGAACCGGCGTACTGCACCGGGGCCAGTGGCAGCAGGACCGTGCCCGGCGCGACCTGCTGTCCGCGCGGCGGACGGGACAGCAGGGCGACGGGCCGGCCGTCGCGCAGCAGCCATGAACTCCTCGCGTTCTCCCGGCGCAGCAGCCAGTGCTGTCCCGGCAGCCGGATCTCCGCGCTGCTGCGCGACTTGCGCAGCTTCTTCGTCAGGGTCAGCCGGGCCTCCTGGCCCCCGACGGTCACCCGCAGTCCCTTGGTCGGGTCGTAGGCGGCCGCGTGGAAGCCGTAGGGCGCCCTGATCCGTACGACGGGCGCCTGCGGTCCCCATACGTCGACGCGCACCAGGTTCCGGTCCACCGCGACGGCCACCGCCCCGGCGGGGCCGGGCGCGTACCGCCGCGCGATCCACAGCGGTACGCCCTCGGCGCCGGCGCGGGCCGCCTGGGCGGCGACCTGTTCCGGACCGCCGCACAACCGCACGGCCAACTCGCCCAGTTCGCGGGCGAACGCGGCGGCCTGCCGCACCCGTACCGGCCTGGAGGTGCCGGTGGCACGGGTCACCGGGACGACGCCCGGGCCCTCCGGCAGCCGCTCCAGGGGCCGTTCGGTCCCGCCTCCGCCCAGCCAGTGGCCGCGCAGGTACGCGTCGGCCATGGCCATCAGGTTGAGTTCGCTCAGCGGTGTGGTCCTGAACCCTCTGCGCAGTCCGCCGTCGGTCAGCTCCACGGTCCGCGCCAGCGGGTTCCACGACCGCTCGCCGTACAGCACCTCGCTCACATCTGCCCCCGTTTCCTGTGGCTCGCTCATGTTCTCGGCCATGGTGCCTGTGAACGGCCCGTCGGGGCACGGCGGAAACGCGGGACCGGGCGGCCGTCAGTCCGCCGACGTGCCCTGCGGGACGCCCTCGCGAGGGGTGCGCTCCGGGACTACCCGGACACCAGCAGTCGGGTCCGGAAGTGCTCCAGCACCTGGTCGAGGGCCTTGCGGGTGGGCTGGCCGGGCTCGTCGACGAGATGCTCGGTCAGCACGGAGTGCGGGGGCATCAGTCCGTCGGGGTTCGCGGCGCTGTCGTCGAGTTCGACCCCGACGAAGGCCTCGCCGAGCTTCTCCCGCAGCATCGCGAAACGCTCGCCGGGGGCCAGCCGGTCGCCCCGGAAACGCAGCCCGAGCACGGTCAGACCCGCCTCGCAGCGCTGCTGGACCGTGCGCAGGTCGGCGTCCGAGATGTCGAGGGAACGGCGGTTGCGGTCCGTCACGGCGAGCGGCAGGGACGGCTGGCAGAGCACCGGCGCGAGCAGGCGTTCGTCGGTGGCCATGGCGAGGGCGTAGCCGCCGGTGAAGCACATGCCGACGGCGCCGACGCCTGGCCCGCCGCAGCGCTCGTGCTCCCGCACCGCGAGGGCGCGCAGCCAGGTGACGACGGGTGAGGTGCGGCCGGCCGCGAGGACGGTGAACTCCCGGCTGACACAGACCCGGGCGAGGGCCCGCGCTCCCGTCACGGCGGCGCCGGTCCGTCCGTGGGCCGCCGGATCGGGGTCCCGTCCGGCCACGCCGAACAGGTCGGGCAGGACCACCGTGCAGCCCAGTGCGCGCACCTCGCGGGCGAACCGGGCCACCTTCGGGGTGATGCCGGGTATCTCGGCCATGACGATCACGGCCGGGCCCTCCCCGGAACGCAGCACTCTGTGCGAGCGGCCCCCGTGCGTGAAGCGTTCCCACGTGAAGTCGGCCAGCGCGTCGTCGGCCACGCGTCCCCCTGAAGTCGGCACCGCTCCCTGACAGCGGGCCGCATCCTACTGGCAAGTAGCCTGGCGCGCACCGCCTTCTGGCCAGGCCGTCTGCGGGTGGTCGGAGCAGCGCTCAGCGGCCGGGCCGGGCGAGGGCGAGCAGCCGGTCCGCGTGCCGGGCACCGCTCTCGGCGGCGATCTCGTCGAGCGTCTGCGCGTCCCGCACGGGAGCCAGGCGTACGGCGTCCTCGTCCAGGGTGTAGCCGTGCACGGCCGGGCGGGGCAGACTGTTGTACGCCCAGGGCGTGGAGAAGTAGTAGGCGCCCGTGTCGTACAGGACGACCCAGTCGCCCTCGGTGAGCAGGGGCAGTTCGCGGCCCTCGGCCACCATGTCGCCGGCGAAGCAGCAGGGTCCGGCGATGTCCTGGGGCTCGGCCGGTCCTGTCCGGGGCCGCCCCTGCGGGTCGAAGGCGCCGACGCGCAGCGGCCAGGCGCCCGGCATCAGGACGGTGCGGGTCGCGGTCTGCGCTCCCGCGTGGGTCACGGCGATACGCCGTCCTCCGGCCTGCTTGGCGTACTCGACGCGGGCCGCGATGAAGCCGTTCTTGGCCAGCAGCGACCGGCCGAACTCGGTCACCAGCGCGTAGCGCCCCGCGAACAGGCCGGGCGCCGCGGCCCGCAGGGCGCGTACGTGGTCGTCGAAGGTGGGGCGCACCTCGTCGTCGTCGAAGTTGACGGGCAGTCCGCCGCCGATGTCGAGGCTGGTGATCTGCCGCCTGCCGACCACGGCGTTGATCTCCTCCGCGAGGCGGTACGTCTCCGCGATGCCCTCGGCGATGAGTCCGAGCGGGCAGCCCTGGGAGCCGACGTGGGCGTGCAGCCGGGTCAGCCAGGGCCGCCGGACGAAGGCGTCGACGACCCGCTCACGGCCGCCCGGGTCGCGCAGCGCCACGCCGAACTTGGAGGTCGCGGTGGCGGTGCTCATCGCGCCGATGCTGCCGCCGCCGACCTGCGGGTTGACGCGCAGTCCGACGACGGACGCGCAGCCGGCGGGCCGCAGCGCGTCGATACGGGTGAGTTCGTCGAGGTTGTCGGCGTTGAGGGCGACTCCCAGGTCGAGTGCCTCGGCGATCTCCTCGTGGGTCTTGGCGGGTGAGTCGAGGACGATGCGGGACGGCGGGAATCCGGCGTCCCGGGCGAGCCGCAGCTCGCCGGGGCTGGCCACCTCGCAGCCCATGCCCAGCCCGGCGAGGAGCCGCAGCACCGGGACGAGGGAGGCGGCCTTGGCGGCGAAGGTGTGCAGCACCTCGGGGACGGTGTCGAAGGCGGCGTGCAGGGAGGCCACCGAGGTCTCGATCCCGTCGGTGTCGAGGAAACCGGCGACGGGCTGCCCCGGGCCGAGCAGGCCGTGCTCGAGGGCGTGACGCAGCACGCTGCCGGCGCGCCCCGCGCTGCGGGCGGCGGACCGCGGGCCGAGGATCGCGGAGGTGTCGGGAGGCGGGCTGAGCTGCGCGGGGGCGTCGGAACGCGTGGTCACGGATGGCCCTTCGTCGGTGTCGAGGGAGTGACACGAGCGTCGTCCGCGGGCCCGCGCCCGTCTTCGTGAGGCAGGACAAAGAAACGGGGATTCCTTGTCCCCCGCTCCGAATAACGCCACAAGAAGGGCGAAAACGACCAGAGAGTCACCGACCCCTCAGGGTCGCTCCAGCCCCTCACGGGCCGGCGGGTCCGTCTCCGCCAGCCGGAGGGCGAGCGTGACGACGAGCCGTGTGTCGGGGTCGTCGAGGTCGATGCCGAAGCGTTCACGGACCCGGCGCAGCCGGTAGCGCAGGGTGTTGGGGTGCAGGACGAGTCGCCGCGCGGCACGGGACATGTCGCCCGCGGCGTCGAGGTACGCGGTGAGCGAGCGCACCAGCTCGCCTCCGGCGGCGAGGTCGGTGGCGATCATGTCGTGGACCGGGCCGCCGTGGCGATCCCAGAGCGGCCGGATCGCGTCGAGCACCCGCAGGACGGCCACGGTGGACGACAGGTCTCCCGGACCGGCGTGCCGGACGGGCCCCTGCCGGTCGTCGGGCCCTCGAAGGTCCACGGACCCGCTCCGGTCCGCCGGCGCCCCCGGGTGGCCCGGCCCGGTTGCGCGGGCCTCCCGTTCCCGCAGGGCCCGCACGACGAGCAGGGCCTCCTCGTAGGAGTCGGCGGCGCCGGACGGCGTGGCGGCCGGTGACCCGGCACCGGCCCACACGGCCGGGGCGTCGGGCATGTCGGCGGCGAGGGAGGCTAGCTCGCGTGCGAGGTTCGGCGCGTCCCGCTCGTCGCCGTCCGGGACCGGCAGCAGTACGGTCAGCCGGTCGCTCTCGCGCCAGACCCGCGCGGTGGCGCGGTACGCGGAGGCCTGGAGCGCGAGGGCCCGGAGGCCGCGTTCGGCGGTGGATCCCGAGGCGCGGTCCCGTTCGGCCACGACGACGGCACAGGGCACGTCCGGGGCCAGCTCGAGCGACCACATGTGGGAGTGGTGGTCGCCCTCGCCGAGCAGCAGGCCCCGCAGGGCGTGGGCCTGGCGCCGTCGTCCGGTGCTGCCGCGCAGCCGGTGCTGGAGCAGATAGGGCACCGCGACCTCCGCCGCCCGCCGCAGCGCCTGCGCCGCGTCCGGGGACAGCCGGTCGCCGTCCGCCGCGGCCCAGATGGACCCGAGGACCTCGCCGCCGCTGCGGATGGCGACGACCAGCCGCTCGGGATCGTCCCCGTCGGCGGCGCGGTGGATGACGTCGTGGGAGGTCCACAGGGTGCGCAGCAGTCCGCTGCGGCGCAGTTCGGCGACCCGCCACTCGGGAACCCGGCCGCCCAGGATCGTCGACAGCCGCAGCCCGTCGGCGTCGGCGCTGGTCGCGGAGTGCGCCAGTACGCGGAACTGGGTGTCCTCCACGGTGATCGACGCCCGGCAGGCGCGGGCGGCCATCGAGGCGAGCATGCCGAGGCCGCCGCCCGCGGCGCCCTGTGCCAGGCTGTCCCGGCTGCCGACCGCGCCGAGCGCGAGCGCGAACCGCACCAGTTCCAGGGTGTCGCCCCACTCGGCCCACCGGGCGCGCGACAGCAGGGCGATCCCGGCCCGCCGCGCGGCGTCGAGGACCGGGGCGGGGGCGCCGCCGTCGCCGCCTTCGCCGTCGCCACTCAGGACGACCGCGACGGCACCCCGTCGCGCCGCCTCCCGCACGACGTCCGCGGCGCGCACGTCGTCCAACCGCGCCCCCACGGCGAGCACCATGTGGCCGTCGTACGGCCCCGCCGAGTCCTCCACCCCGATGATCACGCCCTGAACGACGACGTCGTCCTGTCCGGCCGGGGCCAGCAGGAGCCGCAGCACGCCGTCCTCGTCCTGGGCCAGGACCTCACGCAGGGTCGTACCGGACGGCACCTCGCCGCCGAGCTCCTCCCCGGGTCGTCCGGCGGTCACGGCCGGTGGGTGCGGGCGGGGGCGAGTGGATGCATCGGGCCAGGATACGAGGGGATGCGACGAGGGCGGTGCCGACCGCGGAGGGGTGGAGCACGACCCGCGTCGGGTGTGGAACCGGGCTCGGCCCGCGTCGCTGTGAGGGGCAGGGCACGGTCCGGGGACGAGATGGACGCGGGGGACGGCGTTCGCGGGGTGTGAGCAGGCACGGTCCGCGCCGCCGTGGGCCCGGGGACGGCGTTCGCGGGGTGTGAGCAGGCACGGTCCGGGGACGAGATGGACGCCGGGTACGGTCCGCGCGCCCGGCCGGGGCAGTGTCGGCGCCGCCCCACTTCCGCGGGCGGGCCGCCCTACTTCCGCGAGCGCGACGCTTTGGACGGCGGCCGGGCTTCGGCCAGTCGGCCCAGCTCTCCGTCGGCCTCCTCGGCGCGCCCCCGGGCCTTGCGGATCCGGGGCGCCAGGGCCCTCGCGTGCTCGCGCGCCCGCCGCTCGGCCTTCCGCGCCCGGCTCTGCTCCTCCTCGACCCGCCGCAGCTCGTCCGTCAGCTCACGCCCGCGGTGCCCGAGCAGCTCGGCGCGGCGGCCGGCCTCGCGGGCCTCGTCGGCGGCCCGGGACGCCTCCTCCTCCAGGGCCCGCAGGGCCTCCGCGGCGGCCTCGGCCTCCCGGCGCGCGCGAGCCAGGTTCCGGCGGCGCTCCGCGTCGGCCTTCCTGGCCTGGTCGGCCGACTGGCCCGGACCGGATCCCGGGCCGGCTCCCGGGCCGACTCCGGGCTTCGGGCCCCGTCCGGCCGTCGGGCCCTTGCGCGGGGCCGCCTGCGCGGGGCGCGCGGTGGCCGGGGTGCGGGCGGCGCCGGGTGCCGGGGTGGGGAGGTGACCGGTGGGGAGGAGCGGCCGGGCCAGGTTGCCGGAGGCCCACTGCTGGGCGGCCTCCGGGTCGGAGAGGACCGCGCGCAGGGTGTTCTCGATCTCCCGCTGGGCGTCCTCGCTGATCGGGTGCCCGGCCTGGGCGGCCAGCCTGCGCGCCTGCCCCGCCAGCACCCCGATCAGGGCGTACTGGCGGCGGCCGAGCTCACGCAGCCGGCGGCCGTCGAGCGAGCGGTGGGCCTCGCGCAGCCCCTCCCCCAGCCGCAGCAGCGGTTCCACCTGCTCTGGCTCCTGGCGGACGAGGAGATTGCTCGCCCAGGCGGAGAGGCTCGGGCGGCGCAGTTGGCCGATCCGCTGGGCCAGGGGCCGGTCACCCGCGCGCCGGGCGTCTCCCGCGTGGGCGTCGCGGGCGGCGGTGAATTCCTCCGGCCGCAGCCCGTACAGCTCACGGACGACGGTGTCGTAGTCCATGCGGATTCCCGCCTTTCCCGCCGGACGGCTGGATCCCATTGTCCTCCGCACGACCGCGGGCGGCTCGCGCGGAGGACTCCCGGTGCCGGCACTCCCCCCGGCCCGCGCCTCGACCGCCGCCGGCCGCCGCCGCGCGGCGCGGATGCGCTCGATGCCGAGCTTGACGCAGCGGTCGAAGCGGTAGACGCCGTTCTGTTCCTGGAAGGCGTCCGTCAGCCGGGTGTACCAGTAGCCGAACATGTTCGGGTCGTCCAGCAGGACCGCCGTGAATCCGGCGAACCGCGCGTGGAACTCGTCCTCGTCACGGACCCGCTCCCCGGGCGGCCTTGCGGGGCCTCGTCGCGCAGAGCCGCGCAGCCGCCCCGGCGCGGGCATGCGTGCCGCCCGGGGCGGCACGGGTGGGCGCGGCGGCACCTCGCTGACGCCGAGCCGCGTAACTGCCCACGCCTCGACCCATGGGGTACGGGTGGTGTCTGGGCGCGCGGTCCCCCGCGCCCCTTCAGGGCGGCATCGCCAGGCCCCGTGGCGACGAGCCGACAGCCGCCCCCGCCTCGGGGCGTCGAGGACCCCCTGTTAGGCGTGTAGGGGCGCGTGGCATTATCGCTACTCGACAGTAGCTTGGGGTTTCCGGTCGGGAGGCAACACCGTGGCCCGTGTGTTCAGCGTGAGTGACAGCATCGTCATCGACGTCGCGCCCGCGGTCGCTTACCGCGCGGTGAGCCGCCCTTCCGACATGGGCCGCTGGAGTCCGGAGAACCTGGGGACGGCTCCCGGAACCGCGCCGGGGCCCGTCGCGGCGGGGGAGACGTTCGTCGGCCGGAACAAGCGCGGGAAGTTCCGCTGGGTGACGCGGTGCACGGTCACCGCGGCGGACCCGGAGCGGACCTTCGCCTTCCGGGTGCACGAGATCGGGCTGACCCGGCCGCGCCTACGGGCTCCGATCGCCACCTGGGAGTACCGCTTCGAGCCCGCCGGTGACGGCACCCGCGTGACCGAGACCTGGACGGACGACCGCCGGCGGTGGCCGACGTTCGCGGCGAACCTCTTCGACCGGATCGCCACCGCGGGCAGCACCTTCGCCGACTTCCAGGCCCGCAACATCGCCAGGACCCTGCGCAATCTCAAGCGAGAGCTGGAGCAGGAGCAGGAGAGCGCCGGGAAGAGCGTCTAGGAGTAGCCTTCGTACCGCTCTCCGCCTCCTGGGCGGCCGGGCCGGTGGCGCAGGCAGGCGGAGGTGCGATCGCCCGCACGTCCGCCCCTTCGCCGACCCGCAGCCCGACGAACAGCGCGGCGGCCTCCAGGAGTCCCGCCCGCCCGAGGCCGCCGCCGGACACCGGTCGGCGGCCCACGTCCCGCACCAGCCGCCGTACCCGCGCGAGAGCCGACGCGTCGTCCCCGCCACCGGCACGGCCGGCGGACGCCCGTCGAAGTCCGGTGGCCGCGTCCGCCACACGTCCTCGTGGCAGAGGTTGAACGCCTTGACGACGTGAACTCCCGGTGCCGTCGAGGCAGTTGCCGCACACGGCCGAGGGGCCCGCCCCCCGGGAGCGGGCAGTCGGGATTGTTCGATCGCTTTGGTTCCTGAGTGATTCCGTTGATGAATGTTTCATGTTAGGTTCCCCAGCACCCGGCCCCCACCGGGCCCACGGGGCGCCCCCACGCCCGCTTTCGCACCGCTCGCTCGCCAACTCCGCACGGATTCCCGCTCGTCGACCGGCCGCAGGGCCGCGAAAACGGGCGGGACTCCGGTGCGCCATCCTGCCCAGGAGGAGTTCGATGCGACGCATCGTCGCCTGCCTGGCGGCCCTGTTGGCGATGGCCGGAGGCCTCTTCTTCACCGGAACCACCCCCGCCTCCGCCGCCATCGCGCCCAAGGCGCCGCCGCTGACCACCCCGTGGACCGACCAGGTGTCCACCACCAACCCCCTGCCCGAGTACCCGAGACCGCAGATGACGCGGCCCGACTGGCAGTCGCTGAACGGAGAGTGGGAGTTCCTCAACCCGCCGGCCGACGGCGCCGGCAACGTCAACCGCAACGCGGCCCCACCGCTGGGCCGGACCCTCCCCGAACGCGTCCTCGTGCCCTACCCGGTGGAATCCGCGCTGTCCGGCATCATGCGCAACGACAACCGCGACCTGATGTTCTACCGCCGCACCTTCACCGTCCCCCAGCACTGGTCCGGTCGGCGCGTCCAGCTGCACTTCGGCGCCGTCGACCACGAGGCCACCGTATGGGTCAACGGCACCCAGGTCACCACCCACCGGGGCGGCTACGACCGCTTCGAGGTCGACATCACTCCCCAACTCCGCGGTGGCGGAAACGAGTTGGTCGTACGTGTCTACGACCCGACCGACGGCCGGGGCGAGAAGCAGCCGATGGGCAAGCAGACCGACAAGCCCGGCGGCATCTTCTACACACCCACCTCCGGCATCTGGCAGACCGTCTGGCTGGAGCCCACCCCCGTGTCCTCGGTCTACTCCGTCGACATCAGGCCCGACCTGGCCACCAACACCGCGCGGGTCAGGGTCTTCACCCGGGGTGACGTCGGCGGTCACACCGTCCTGGCCGAGGCGATGAACGGCTCCCAGGTGGTCGGCCGCGCCACCGGCGGATTCACCGAGTTCGCCGTCCCGGTGCCCGACGCCCGGCGCTGGTCGCCCGACGATCCGTTCCTCTACGACCTGCGCGTCACCCTGCGCAACGCCTCCGGGGCCGCCGTCGACGCCGTCACCAGCTACTTCGGCATGCGCGAGATCGGGACCAAACTGGTCAACGGTGTGCTGCGGCCCACCCTGAACGGTGAGTTCGTCTTCCAGGTCGGCACCCTGGACCAGGGCTTCTGGCCCGACGGCCTCTACACCGCGCCCACCGACGCCGCCCTCGCCTTCGACCTCCAGAAGCACAAGGACCTGGGCTTCAACATGGTGCGCAAGCACATCAAGGTCGAGCCCGCGCGCTGGTACTACCACGCCGACCGGCTGGGGCTGCTGGTCTGGCAGGACATCCCCTCCACGCTGCCCTTCGACGCGAACCGCACCCCGGCGCAGACCTCCCAGTTCGAGACCGAGGCCCGCGAGATCATCGACGAGCACCGCTTCTCCCCCGCCGTCGTCACCTATGTGCCCTTCAACGAGGGCTGGGGCGAGTGGAACCTGGCCGACACCCGGCGGGTCACCACCGAGCTGGAGAACTACGACCCGGGCCGGCTGATGAATCCGCACAGCGGCTACAACTGCTGTGCCTCCAAGGGCGATCCGGGCACCGGAGACATGATCGACTGGCATGTCTACACCGGCCCCGACGGGCCGCGTCCGTCGGCGAACCGGATCTCGGTGCTGGGCGAGTTCGGCGGCATCGGGCTGCGCACCCCCGGCCACGAGTACAGCCCCGACGGGCAGTTCTTCGCCTACGAGCAGGTGTCCAGCGCGGCCCAGCTCAACGACCGCTACACCGGCATGGTCCGGGACGTGCAGCAGCTCATGACG
The DNA here is from genome assembly GCF_042873115.1 of Streptomyces sp. NPDC005017. Classification (NCBI taxonomy): domain Bacteria; kingdom Bacillati; phylum Actinomycetota; class Actinomycetes; order Kitasatosporales; family Streptomycetaceae; genus Streptomyces; species Streptomyces sp. NPDC005017. The sequence goes on from NZ_JBIALD010000020.1 coordinate 125,864, forward strand.
ACCAAGGGGCTGTCCGCATACGTCTACACCGAGATCACGGACGTCGAGGGCGAGTACAACGGACTGCTGACCTACGACCGCCGGGTGCAGAAGGTCGACACCGCCCGGCTGCGGGCGGCGCACGGCGCGCTCGTCGCCGCCTCCCGCAACCTCAACGCGGCACCGCCGCTCACCCTGGGGCATGTCCGGTCCTTCCGGGTCACCACCCCGGGTTACACCGACCGCTATCTGCGGCACGCCGACTCGGCCGCCCGTACCGACGTCCTGACCGGTTCCTCCGCCGACGGTCCCCGTCAGGACGCCTCGTTCCGGACCGTCGCCGGGCTCGGGGACGCGCGCTGCTACTCCTTCGAGGCGGTGAACCAGCCGGGCCGGTACCTGCGGCACGCCTCGGGCCGGGTCCGGATCGACGCCGACACGGGCGGTTCGTTCGCCGCCGACGCGACCTGGTGCTCCCGAGGCGGCCTCGTGGCCGGCGGTATTTCCTTCGAGTCGCTGAACTTCCCCGGCTCCTATCTGCGGCACTACGCGGACCAGGTGTACCTCGCCCGCAGCGGCGGGCCCAACCCGTGGGACACGGCGTCGTCGTTCGCCGCCGACGCCACCTGGAACACGGCCGACCCGGCCCTGTGGCGCAGTTCGGTGACCCTGCCGACGGACGTACGGCGTTCGCTGCGGGTGACGACCTGGGGTCACACCGACCGCTATCTGCGCCACGCCGACAGCCTGGGCTGGACCGAGATCGTGAACTCCGGCAGCAGCGCGCTGCTGAAGCAGGACGCCACGTTCACCGTCCGGCGCGGTCTCGCCGATTCGTCCTGCTACTCCTTCGAGTCGGTGAACCACCCCGGCCGCTATCTGCGGCACTCGGCGAGCAGGGTGCGCACCGACGTGGACGACGGCACGGCGCTCCTGCGTCAGGACGCCACGTTCTGCGCCCGGCCGGGTGCCGGCGGGACGGGGGTCACCTTCGAGTCGCTGAACTACCCGGGCTCGTATCTGCGGCACTTCGAGTCGGCGGTGTACACCGCCTCGGGGAACGGGTCGGGCGGGTTCGACCGGCCGCAGACCCTGACCGCCGACAGCAGCTGGTCGCTGGAGGCGCCCTGGGCCCCCTGACCGGGTCCCGCCCTCACCGAGAGACGGCACAGGCCTGCCGGGAACGGTGTCACCGTTCCCGGCAGGCCTTCTTCGTGTGGGGGCGGGTCGTGTGTCAGGCGGTGTGCAGGGTCAGGCCGTAGCGGCCGAGGATCTCGTTGACCGGCTGGAACCAGGTCTCGCCGCCGCTGGAGCAGTTGCCCCAGCCGCCGGAGGTGACGCCCTGCGCCTGGTCCCCGCTGATGAACGACCCGCCGGAGTCACCGCCCTCCGCGCAGACGCTGGTCTTGGTCATCTGGTACACCGCGCCCTGGCTGTAGTTGACCGTCTGGTTCTTCCCCAGGACGGTGCCGCAGCGCCAGTGGGTCGTGGAGCCCGAGCGGCAGATCGAGGTGCCCACCGGGGCCTCCGCGGAGCCGCGGACCAGACGGTCGGGGATCGTTCCCCAGCCGAGCACCACCGGCACGGTCCACCAGCCGCTGTGGATGCTGACGTAGGCGTAGTCGTCGCCGGGGAACGAGGAGCCCTGGAAGGTGCCCATCGCCGACCCATCCCAGCCGCGTACGGCCGCTCCGGCCCGCCCGCAGTGGCCGGCCGTGACGAAGCCGCCGTGCACGGAGAAGCCGATCGAGCAGCGGACGTTGCCGGTGTAGTAGGGGTCGCCGCCGACCGTGCCCGCCGCGTAGGTGCGCGGCGCCGCGGCCGTCGTCGCGACGGTGACCGGGCCGGTGGCGCGGGCCCGCTCGACGAAGGCACGCACGGCGGGCGCGGTCCGCTCGGCGCGCACGACGTCGACGACGACGCTGTTGGTGCGCGCGTCGACGTGCCAGCCCGCGACCCCGGCCGGGGCGGTGAGGGAGTCCAGCCGTGACTTGGCCCGATCCAGGGCGGCGGCGCTGTGCCGCACGAGCCGGGTGTCCGCGCCGAGGGCGCGGATCTCCGGGGCCCTGGCGGAGTCGGTGACGGCGACGACGAGCCGGCCCGTCGCCGCGTCGAACCACGATCCGCCGTACGCGCCCGCGGCAGCCGAACGGGCGGCCTGCTCGATGCCCATGGCGGCCCGCTCGGCGCGCAGGCGCTCGGTCGCCTCCCGTGTCGAGAGCCCGAGGTCGCGGCGCATGGCGTCGAGCAGACCGGGCGAGACGGAGAAGGCGTCCTCGGCCGGGGCGGCGGTGGGGGCGGCGCTGGCCGCGCCCGCGTGGGCGGTGCCGAGCCCGGCCGCGAGCAGCAGGGCCGCGACGACGGCGCGCAGGGTGACGGTGCGTTTCACGAGGCCTCCTGGTGGGGGGAGTTGGCGGGGAGCCACCTGAGAGCGCTCTCAGAGCGCCTGCCGGAACGCTAGACCCTTCACCCTTGTCAGGTCCATACCAAGTTTTGGCCGTAATGCGACCACCGGCCCGGCCGGTCGTCGGGCATGCCGATGCCCCGGTCCGCCACAGGGTGTGCGCGGACCGGGGCGGCCCTGGGGTGCGCGGCCCCCACCGCTCGCCCCAGGAGTCGTGGCTACCGCTTCTCGGCGGTGTACAGGGCACTCACCTCCTCGGTGGAAAGTGCCTTGTCATAGGCGTGGACCTGGTCGACCGAGCCGTTCCAGAAGTCGACGTTCCCGCCACCCCACTTGGCCCGGCCGACCGCGAGCGGGCCGGTGCCGACGTCGGCCGGCCCGGGCGCGGCCGTGGCCACGAGGGTGCCGTCGACATACAGCCGGATCTCGTTGTTCTCGGTGTCCCGCACGCCCACCAGGTGGTACCAGCGGCCGAGTTCGGGGGTCGTGACGAACCGGGCGCGGTTGGCGCCGGGGGTGCTGAAGGCGAACGCGCCCTGTCCGTACTGGAGGTAGAAGGGGTTCTCCTGGCGGCGGCCGTCCTGGCTGACCACGGTCGCGTAGTTGCCGGGCAGGGAGTCGAGGGTGGCCCAGGCGGAGACCGTGTAGCTGGTGGTGGTGTCGAGGACGGGGCCCTCGGTCTGGGCGAAGTGGCCCTGGCCGTCGAACTTCAGGGCACCTCCCCGCACTCCGTCGGTCCAGGTCGTGCCCGGGTTCAGCCTGAGGGGAAGGGAGTTGGGGCCGGAGTCGGCGGCGGTGGTGCCGCTGCCCTCGTCGAGGGACCAGGAACCGCCGCCCTTCAGCGGGGCACGGTCGCCGGCCGCGGCGCCCGCCGCGATGACCTTGAGGTTGATCTCCCTGACCCGGACCGGGTCGACCTTGATCTCCCGCCGGTCGTAGGTGTAGAGCCCGTTCAGCTCGTTCTCCAGGTCCGAGATCTGGGTGTAGACCGAGCCGGAGAGTTCGGCGCCGGCCGCCTCCAGGTAGTACCGCCCGGTGTTCTCCACGTACTTGCGGGTCAGCGCCTCCTTGTCCGCGACGCCGCTGTAGATCACGGTCGGGGCACCCGGCCACATGTGGCCCGGGGTGCGCAGGGTGAAGCCGCCGTGCTCGCCGTCCATGGCCGCCCGCCGGGCGTCGGGGTAGGCCGGGTCGGTGTTGTTGTAGTCGTGGTGGTCGATGATGCCGCCCTTGCCCGAGTCACCCTTGGAGTTGCAGCAGTTGACCCCGCTGTGGGCGTTCACGACACGGGACGGGTCGGCCGCCTCGACCTGCTCGGTGATGCGCCCGGTCTCCTCGCGGTCCCACTCGCCCCAGCCCTCGTTGAAGACGATCCAGCCGATGACGGACGGGGAGTTGTGGTGCTGGCGCATCATCTCGCGCCCCTGGTCGACGAACGCCTTCTGTCCGGTGGCGTCGGTGATGTTCCCGGAGACGAAGTCCTGCCAGACGAGCAGACCCAGCCGGTCGGCGTGGTGGAACCAGCGCGGCGACTCCACCTTGATGTGCTTGCGCACGGCGTTGAAGCCGAGCTTCTTGTGCGCCTCGAGGTCGAAGGCGAGGGCCTGGTCGCTGGGCTGGGTGTACAGCCCGTCGGGCCAGAAGCCCTGGTCGAGGGTGGCCAGGGAGAACACCGGCTTGCCGTTGAGCACGAGCTTCTGGAAGCCGCCGACCTTCTCGACGCCGATCTTCCGCATGCCGAAGTAGCCGTCGACCCGGTCGGCCGACCTCCCGTCGGTCAGGCGTACTTCGAGGTCGTAGAGGTAGGGGTCGTCCGGGCTCCAGAGGTGCTGCTTGGCCACCGGCAGTCGCAGCTCCGCGTTGGCGGGACCGGTGACCCGGCCGACGACGCGGCCGCCGGTGTCACGGGCCACGGCCTCCACCCGCGCGCGGTCCGAGGCCGTGCCGGACTCGACGGTCAGCGCCAGGCTGCTCGAATCGATGTCGGGGGTCGTGACAAGGTTGTCGACCGACACGGGAGCGACCGGCTCCATCCACACCGTCTGCCAGATACCGGAGGACTGGGTGTAGAAGATGCCGCCCGGGTTGGTGGACTGCTTGCCCGTCGGCTGGTTCGCGCCGCCGGTGTCGGTGACCGCGACGACGACCTCCTGCTTGCCGGTGCCCTTCAGCGCGTCGGTGACGTCGGCGCTGAACGCGTTGTAGCCGCCGGTGTGTTCCGCCACCTTCCTGCCGTTCACCCAGACGGTGGCCCGGTAGTCGACCGCGCCGAAGTTCAGCTTCAGGCGGTTGCCGGCGGCGCCCGGGGCGACCTTCCAGTCCTTGGGCACCTCGATCAGACGGCGGTAGAACATGTGGTCCTCGTGCCGCTCGAGGCCCGAGAGCTGCGACTCCACCGGGTAGGGCACGACGATCTTCTCGTCCAGGTCCTTGCCGAAGACCGGCTGTTCACCCGCCTCGGCGCCGGTGAACTGCCAGGGCCCGTTCAGATTGCGCCACTTGCCGCGCACCTGCTGGGGGCGCGGGTACTCCGGCAGCGGGTGCCGCTTGTCCACCTTGTCGCCCCACGCGGTGGTGAGCCGGTGGGTGGAGGAGTTCTGGGCGAAGCGCAGGATGCGCGGGACGGTCTCGTCGCCGTTCTTCAGGCCGCCCTGTCCGTCGTAGTCCATCCGGACCTGCTGTCCGCGCTGGATCGGCTCGGAGAGTTCCACCAATGCGGTGGTGGGGTCTCCGGACACGGCCCGGACCGAGCTGATGGGCATCGGCGTGGTGTCGGCCTCCACCGTGAGGTGCTCCTTCACGGTGGACAGCCCGCTCACCGGATGCTCGAACCGCAGCCGCAGCTGCCGTCCGTCCGCCGGGACCGTCGGCTCCACCGGGTAGACCTCGAAGCCGTCCGGCGGGGTGAACGCCGAGTCCGGCACCAGTTGCTTGGGCAGGTTCGGCGTCGACCAGCGCAGGAACATGTTCGCGCCGCCGACGTCCTGGAACATCTCGAGACGGAACTCGTGCTTCTCACCGGCCGTCAGCCGCACCGGGGCGCTGGTCTGCTCCCGGTCCCAGTCGGGCACCCAGTGGTCGATGACCGGCTCGCCGTCGATGAACAGACGGAAGCCGTTGTCCCCGATCGCGTGGAACGTGTAGTCGCCGGTCTCGGGGGCCTCGATCCGGCCGGTCCAGCGCGCCGTGGTGTGCTCGGTGCGCCCCGTGAGGGACTGGAACGTGCCGGTGAGACCGGAGAAGTTGATCTGCGGGTCGAGGGTGGTGCCGCCGAGGGTGGCGAAGTCCCGTGCGCCGGGCGCCGACATGCTGAAGTACTCGCCCTTCAGGCCGTGCACCTCGATGTCCGCGGCGGCGGCGCTCTCGGAGGCGGCTGTGCCGGCGGGCTCGGCGGCGGAAGCGGCGGCGGGGACCAGGGCGGCGGAGGACAGCAGCAGGGCCAGCGCGGCGGGCAGCGCCCATCTTCCGTACCGGGGACGGGTGTTACGTCGTGTCATCGGGTCCTTCCTCGTGGAGAAGGGGATCGGAGCCGGAACCCCGAGGAGCTGAGGCGTGCTGAACCGCGCACTGGCAGGCACCACGTCCGCCTCCGGGTGGCAGGCACCATGTCCGCCTCCGGGTGGCAGGCACCATGTCCGCCTCCGGGTGGCAGGCACCATGTCCGCCTCCGGGTGGCGCGGGCGTCCGGCGGGTGCCGACGGTGCCTTCGGCGTACCGGCCGACGGCACCTTCGGTGTACCGGCGTACCAGCCGACGGCGCCTTCGGTGTAACCGCCGCACCGGCCGACGGCGTCGGCTCACGGCCCGTACACCCTCACCGGCGGCTACCGACGGGCGACGGGCGACGGGCGACGGGCGACCAAGATTCCAACGTTGGAAATCTGTCCGCAGCGGAATGACAGCATGCCGCCGGGAGGCTGTCCAGACCCCGTGCTCCCACTGCGCTGAGTGACCGTCACACGGCGGGCGGGGCTTGCCGATCGTTCACGGCCAAAGGTTCGGGAAACGTGGCGCCAGCGTCTTGCCGAGCTCCCCACGGCGTGGTTATAACGTTGTAAAGCCGGAGTCGCCGACCGCCAGGAAAGCGGCTGGTGTCCTTCGTCCTCCCAGGTCAGCGACCGGTCCTGGCCGGTCCGGCCTGCTCGCAGCCGGTTCTCCCCGGCCTTTTCGCACCAGACCGGCTCCGTCTTCCCACCCAGCGCGACCGCACGCCGCTCGGCGGTGCTGTCCCCCGCCAAGGAGTGTCCTCGATGACCCTTCCGCTCGGATCCCGCACGTTCTCCGTCGCCTGCGTCGTCGCCGCCACCGCCGCCCTGGCCCTGACCGGCTGCTCCAAGTCGGAGACCACGGACAACGCGAGCGGTGACAGCAGCCAGGGCGCGCAGAGCGTCAAGACGCCGTCCGCGCCGGCCGGCGAAGGCTGCACCCTGAGCACCTACGGCGCCCCGAAGCTCGACCTCGAGAACGCCGTCGTCGGCTTCTCCCAGTCGGAGAAGGAGGCCAACCCCTTCCGTATCGCGGAGACCCAGTCCATCAAGGACGAGGCCGCGAAGATCGGCGTCAGGAAGCTGCTGACGACCAACGCGCAGTCCCAGCTGTCCAAGCAGATCAGCGACATCCAGGACATGCTGGCGCAGGGGGCGCAGTTCCTGATCGTGGCGCCGCTCAACTCCGACGGTCTGGAGCCCGCGTTCCAGGCCGCCGCGGCCAAGAAGGTGCCCGTCCTCACCATCGACCGCAAGGTCAACGCGGCCGCCTGTAAGGACTATCTGGCCTTCCTGGGCTCGGACTTCGTCGAGCAGGGCAAGCGCGCCGCCGACGCGATGATCAAGGCGACGGGCGGCAAGGGCAAGGTGGCGATCCTGCTCGGCTCCTCGGGCAACAGTGTCACCACCGACCGGACCAAGGGCTTCGTGGACCAGGTCGGGGCCGAGGCGCCCGGACTGGAGATCGTGGCCCAGCAGACCGGCGAGTTCGCCCGCGACAAGGGCCAGCAGGTCATGGAGCAGCTCATCCAGTCGAAGCCCGACATCACCGCCGTCTACGCGGAGAACGACGAGATGGCCCTCGGCGCCGTCACCGCCCTCAAGGCAGCGGGCAGGACCCCGGGCAAGGACGTCAAGATCGTCTCCATCGACGGCACCCGCAACGCCGTACAGGCCCTGGCCAACGGCGAGTTGAACGCGGTCATCGAGTCCAACCCGCGCTTCGGACCGCTCGCCTTCGCCACCGCCCAGAAGTTCTACTCCGGCGAGGGCGTCCCCGAGGACGTCATCATCTCGGACCGCGAGTACGACCCGTCCAACGCCAAGGACTCGCTCGGCGGGGCGTACTGAGCGAGCACCGGGCGGACGTGAGCGACGCGGTGCCCGGTGTCCGGCTCCCCGGGGCACCCCGTCACGGCACTGTCGGCAGGCCGGGGCAGGCCGACGTGGCGGTACGGGCGGTCCGCGCGGGACGAAGCCGCCCCGGCGGGACCTTCCGGCCGGGCTCCGGGACCGGCTCGACATACCTCCGGCCGGGCTGGACCGGCTCGGCCACGTCCGAGGTCCGTCCCGGGAGCCCTGCCGGGGTCTCACCTTCGCGGCCCCGGCACCTGTTCCGCGCAACTCCCCCGCCCGGCAAGGCACTTCGCCGGACCGTTCCGGACGGGTGCGCGCGCCGGCCGAGGTGTCGACTTGCAGGGCGCGGCGACCGAGCGGACGGTGCCGGCGGAAGTCGGCGACGGCCGACGGGACGGGCCTGGCGGAAGTCGGCGCCGACCGAGCGGGCGACCCGGCGGAGGTCGGGCGTCGGCCGAACGGAGTGGTCCGGTGAAGTGCCGGCCCAGCGGACGGCCCCGGGAGAAGTCGACGGCGACCGAGCGGCTCCCGGCCGGCGGTGGTCACCGCCCCTCGGCGGGGGCTGACCCAGCGGAAGTCGGCGACGGCCGAGCGGACGAACCCGGCCGAAGCCGGCCTGGGCGGGAGTCGGCGGGGGCCGGCCGTCAGCCCGGCCCCGCCCGCCCGGAACCCCTCATCCCTCCCACCCACCCCTCCCCCAAACCCCTCTCCGGAAGGCCCATTTCATGGCATCCCCCGAAGCGGCAGCGGCAGCCGCAGCGGCCGCGGCGCGCGGCGACGATCCGTCGGTCGCCCCGACGGTGCTGGAGGCCCGCGGTGTCGGGAAACGCTTCCCCGGCGTGATCGCCCTCGACGACGTCTCGTTCACCCTGCGCGCCGGGGAGACCCACGCGCTCGTCGGGGAGAACGGCGCCGGGAAGTCCACCCTGATCAAGGTGCTCACCGGTGTGCACCGGCCCGACAGCGGTGAACTGCTGCTGTCCGGGCGCCCGGTGCGGTTCACGCACCCGGCCGAGGCACAGACGGCCGGCATCTCCACGATCTACCAGGAGGTGAACCTCGTACCGCTGATGAGCGTGGCCCGCAACATCTTCCTCGGGCGCGAGCCCAAGAACCGCTTCGGGCTGATCGACTTCCCGCGGATGCACGCCGAGGCCGCCGAACTGCTGGGCGGGTTCGGCGTCGGGGTCGACCCGCGCCTGCCGCTGCACACGCTCGGCATTGGAACGCAGCAGATGGTCGCGCTCGCCCGCGCGGTGTCGGTCGAGGCACAGGTGGTCGTCATGGACGAACCCACCTCGTCGCTCGAACCCCGCGAGGTGGATACGCTGTTCCGGGTCATCGGCGACCTGCGCCGCCGGGACATCGCGGTCGTGTACGTCAGTCACCGCATGGACGAGCTGTACCGGATCTGCGACCGCGCCACCGTCCTGCGCGACGGCAGGCACATCCACACCGGCGACCTGGCCGAACTGGACCGTGTGCGGCTGGTGTCCATGATGCTGGGCCGGGAGATCTCCGAGGTGCGCCGGCACGGCGTGACGAGCTTCGGCGACGAGGGCCACGACATCGCCCGCGACCCCGTCCTCACCGCCACCGGACTGACCCGCCGGCACCAACTCGACGGTGTGTCACTGGAACTGCGCCCCGGCGAGGTCCTCGGTCTGGGCGGGCTGCTCGGTTCCGGCCGCAGCGAGACCGCGAAGGCCCTGGCGGGCGCCCTGCCGCTGGACTCCGGGGAGGTCCGGGTCGCCGGGACCGCCGGGGCCGGCCGGTTCACCTCGGCGAGCGCCATCCGGGCGGGCATCAGCCTGCTGCCGGAGGACCGCAAGGCCGAGGGCATCGTGCCGGGTCTCTCGGTCCGGGAGAACATCGTGCTCGCCGCCCTGCCCCGGCTCTCCCGTGCCGGGATCGTCTCACGAGCTCAACAGGACCGGGTCGTCGACATCTTCATGAAGCGGCTGCGGATCAAGGCGTCCAGTCCCGAGCAGAAGGTCGGCGAACTCTCCGGCGGCAACCAGCAGAAGGTGCTCCTGGCCCGCTGGCTCTGTCTGGAACCGAAGGTGCTGCTGCTCGACGAACCGACCCGAGGCATCGACGTGGGCGCGAAGGCCGAGGTCCAGGCCCTGGTCGACGAACTCGCGCAGGAGGGTCTCGCCGTGCTGCTGATCTCCTCCGACATCGAGGAGCTCGTCGAGGGCGCCGACCGGATCGTGGTCCTCAGGAACGGCGCCACCGTGGGCGAACTCGTCGGCGAGCAGGTGTCCGAGGACGCGCTGCTCGCCGCCCTCGCCGACCACGGGCCGCCCGCCGACGCGTCCCCGAACACCTCTCTCACCACGTCCCGGGACAAGGCCCCGCGACCGGGCGCCGAGGAGAACCCCCGATGACCACCCAGGCCCCCGCGGCACCGGCCCGCGGACCCGTCATGCGGCCGACCACCGCCGCGTGGTTCCAGGCGTACGGCGTGTACGCGGCCGTGGCCGCGCTGCTGCTGTTCAACGCGTTCTTCACCGAGCACTTCCTCACCGTCGACAACCTCCGCACCCAGCTCGTCCAGGTCGCCCCGATCGTCATCGTCGCCCTCGGCATGGCGCTGGTGATCGGCACCGAGGGCGTCGACCTGTCGGTGGGCTCCGCGATGGCCCTGGCGGCCGCGCTGCTGCCGCTCTACCTCGGCTACGGCCTGGTGCCCGCCCTGGTCGTGGCGCTGCTGGCGGGCGCGGTGGTCGGCGCGGTCAACGGCACGCTGGTGTCGGTGGTGGGGCTGCAACCCATCGTGGCGACACTCGCGCTGTTCGTCGGCGGCCGGGGCCTGGCCCTGGTGCTCGCGGACGGGCAGCTGAAGCAGATCTCCAACCCCGACCTGCTGGCCCTCGGCACGAACAGTGTGCTCGGCATCCCGCTGGTCGTCGTGATCGCGGGCCTGCTCGCGCTCGCCGTCGCGTTCCTGGTGCACCGGACCACGTTCGGCCGCCAGGTCGTCGCGATCGGCGGCAACCGCAAGGCCGCCGCCCTCGCCGGACTGCCCGTCAAGCGCGTGCTGACCGGCGTCTACGTCCTGTGCGGGGTGCTCGCCGCCCTGGCCGGTGTGCTCGCCACCGCGCGGCTGACCGCCAGCGACCCCTCCTCGCTCGGCACCCTGATGGAACTCTCCGCCATCACCGCCGTGGTGGTGGGCGGCACCCCGCTCAGCGGCGGTTCCGTCCGGGTGCTGGGCACGGTGGCCGGCGCCCTGCTGATGCAGTTGCTGCGCGCCACGCTGGTCAAGCACGACCTGCCCGACTCCACCGCCCAGATCGCCCAGGCGGCCATCATCGTGGCCGCCGTCTACGTCGCACGGGAGCGCCGATCCCGATGAACCCCATGTCATCCGTCACGGCCCCGGGGCCGGCCTCCTCCCCGGCGCCCGAGGCCGGGGGCAAGCCCGCCAAGGACCGTTCCGGGGCCGAGGGCTCCGGGCGGGGACGCCTCGCGGCCCTGGTCCAGCGGCAGGGTGTGCTCGCCGTCCTGCTCCTCGTCGTCGTGATCGCCTCGTTCACGTATCCGGCCTTCGCCACCCTCGACAACGCCCGGGGCGTGCTCGTCCAGGCCTCGTTCCTGGCGATCGTGGCGCTCGGCATGACCCTGGTCATCGTCACCGGCGGCATCGACCTGTCCGTCGGGTCGGTGTTCGCCCTGGGCGGGGTGCTCGCCGCCTGGGCGTCCCAGTGGGGTCTGCTGCCCGCCCTGCTGCTGCCGCTCGTGGTGTGCGGGGCGATCGGCACGCTGAACGGTCTGCTCATCGCCCGCGCCGGGATGGCGCCCTTCATCGTCACCCTGGCCTCCCTGCTGGGGGCGCGCGGTCTGCTGCTCGCGATCACCGACGAGGGCGCCACGACCTATCTGGTCCCCAAGGGGTCCGCGTTCGCGGAGTTCGGGCAGGGCGGCGTCGGCGGGTTCGGCTATCCGATCCTGGTCGCGCTCGTCCTGTTCGGTGCCGGCGGTCTGCTGCTCCAGCGCACCTCCTTCGGACAGACGCTGTTCGCCGTCGGCGGCAGCAACGACGCCGCGACCCTCATGGGGCTGCCGGTCGCCCGCGCCAAGGTGATGGTCTACGTGCTGAGCGGGCTGCTCGCCGGGTTCGCGGGCGCCGTCAACGCGGCCCGGCTGTCCTCCGGGGTGACCATCATCGGCACCGGCATGGAGCTCGACGCGATCGCCGCGGTCGTCATCGGCGGCACCCTGCTCGTCGGCGGGGCCGGCTCGGTCAGCGGAACCCTGTGGGGCGTGCTGCTGCTGGCCGTCATCCAGAACCTGATCAACCAGATCGGCTCGCTGAACTCCTCCTACCAGTCGGTGGTCAGCGGCGGCTTCCTGATTCTGGTGGTCGTCACACAGCGGTACATTTCACGCAGCAGAAGAACGCTCTGACGCAGGCGGGACCCAGCCGACGCCCGGAACCCGGGCCGGTGCGGCCCCCGCCAAGGGCCAGGGCCGCACCGGCCCGGCCGATCAGAGCCGAACCGGAGGAGTTCCGTGGGGGTCAGCCTCAAGGACGTCGCGCAGCGGGCAGGCGTGTCGGTCAAGACCGTCTCGAACGTGGTGAACAACTATCCCCACGTCACGCCCCAGATGCGCGCCAAGGTGCAGCAGGCCATCGACGAGCTCGGCTACCGTCCGAACCTCACCGCCCGCCACCTGCGCAAGGGCCGTACCGGCATCATCGCCCTCGCGGTGCCGGAGCTCGGCAACCCCTACTTCGCCGAGCTGGCGGGCGCCGTGATCGACGCGGCCGCCCAGCACGACTACACCGTGCTGGTCGACCACACCGCCGGGCTGCGCGAGCGGGAGCTGCTGGTCAGCCAGGAGTTCCGGTCCCATGTCATCGACGGGCTGATCCTCAGCCCCATCCATCTGGAGAACGAGGATCTGCTCGCCCGGCAGGAGACCTCACCGCTGGTGCTGCTGGGCGAGCGCGAGTACGACGCCCCGTACGACCAGATCGCCATCGACAACGTGGCGGCCGCCCGCAGCGCCGTGCGGCATCTGCTGGACCTGGGCCGGCGGCGGATCGCCTTCCTGGGCTCGCGCACCGGCCGCGAGCGCCAGCCCGCGCATCTGCGGCTGCGGGGCTGGCGGGAGGAACTGCTCGCCGCCGGCCTGGAGCCGGACGAGTCGCTGGTCGTCGCGACCGACGGCTACGGCCGCGGCGACGGCGCCTCGGCCATGGCCACGCTCCTGGACCGGGGGGCCCGGCCCGACGCGGTGTTCGCCTACAACGACCTCATCGCCCTGGGGGCCCTGCGCACCCTCATGGAACGCGGCCTCGGGGTCCCCGGGGACGTGGCCGTGGTCGGCTTCGACGACATCGAGGAGAGCCGCTACAACGCGACCAGCCTCACCACCGTCTCCCCCGACAAGCAGGCCATCGCCCGCCACGCGGTCGACCGGCTCGTGGCGCGGCTGGCCGGCGGTCCCGTGTCGGAGCCCCGGCGCATCCGCCCCGGCTACCGGCTCGTCGTCCGGGAGTCCACCGGCGGCGCCCACAGCGTGACCGCCGCGCCGCGGGACGACGCCGCGCCCACCGGCGGCGGCTGACCCGCACCGCACCGCCGCCCCACACCGCGCGCGCAGGACGCACGACCGCCGCGGCCCCCACCACCGCCTGAAGCCGTCCCGAGGACTCACCATGCCCCGACCCAGCCTGCGCCACCGGCCGTTCGGCACCGCCCCCGACGGGGAGGCCGTCGAGCTGTGGCGTCTGGAATCCCCCTCCGGCTCCTACGCCGAGATCCTCACCTACGGAGGTGTCCTGCACGCCCTCGGTGTCCCCGGCGCCGACGGCCGCGCGCGCAACGTGGTCCTCTCGCTGCCCTCGCTCGACCAGTACGCGGAGAAGAGCCCGTACCTCGGGGCGGTGGTCGGCCGTTTCGCCAACCGCATCGCGCACGGCCGTTTCGTGCTCGACGGCACCACGCACCGCGTCCCCGTCAACGACCGCGGCCACGCCCTGCACGGGGGACCGGGCGGCTTCGACACCAAGGTCTGGCGGGCGGACCCCGTCGTGGACGGCGACACGGCCGCGCTGCGGCTGACCCTGCGCAGTCCGGACGGCGACATGGGCTTCCCCGGCACGCTCGACGTCACGGCCACCTACTCCCTCGACGCCGCCGGCACGCTCGCGCTGGAGTTCACCGCGGTCACCGACCGCCCGACCGTCGTCAGTCTGAGCAACCACGCCTACTTCAACCTCGCGGACGACGGGGAGGACGTCCTCGGCCACACCCTCCAGGTGGACGGCACCCGCTTCCTCCCCGTCGACGCCGACGGCATCCCGCTCGGCCCGCTGCGGGACGTCACGGGCACCCCGTTCGACCTGACGAACCCTCAACTGCTATGCAAGCGGCTGGAGTCGGACGACGACCAGCTTCGCGAGGCCGGCGGTTACGACCACTGCTGGGTCCTGGCCGAGGGCGAGGCCGGGCCGCTGCGCCGCGCCGCACGTCTGGCGGCGCCGGGCCGGGCCCGGGTGATGGAGGTGTGGACCACGGCCCCGGGCCTCCAGGTGTACACCGCCAACCTGCTCGACGGCTCGCTCCGCGACGCCGACGGCCGCCCGCTGCGCCGCCACGGCGCGGTCTGCCTGGAGACCCAGCATCTGCCCGACGCCCCCAACCGGCCCGCGTTCCCCAGCGCCGTGCTGCTCCCCGGCACGACGGGCCGTCGCCGCACGGAGTTCCGCTTCCCGCGCGGGCCGGAGCACTGGGGGCCGGGGCCGGCGCAGGGCGCTCCTGTCCCGCCAGCCGGCCCACGACGGTCACGGAGGTGAGCCGGCCGCCCGTGGCTCTGACCGTCACGGGCACGCACGGCGCGGCGTCGCGCCCCTGCGGGGTGACCGTGACTGGGCGGTTGCCGGCGTTCTTCGTGCCCTTCGGGCCCGGGCCGACGGGAGTGCCGCCCGAGGAGCAGGCGGCGAGCGGCGCCGGCAGGGCCGCCGCGACGGCGGCGCGTACCGGGGCGTGGGCGAACGCGGATGTGCGGTGCAACGGAACCTCCATGACGAACGACAACATGCCGAAGCGGAGGATGTTCGTGACCGCAGGCCCGGAAACCACCAGGTCATCCGTTGTGGAGCAGTGTGACGGCCATGGGTGAGGAACGGTCATGCTCCCATCACATTCGCCACGCGGAGCGGTCATGGGCCGCTGTGAGCATCCTCTGCGTCCCCGCTGTGGATCCGGGGAGAAGGAGAGGCTCACACCGTGTCAGCGCTGCTCGTACCGCCCGGCCGTGTCCCCCGGGCGGAAAACGCGGACGTCGTCCTCGGACCTGTCACCACCGAGGTCTACCGCGCCTTCCTCGCGTCCTCGGCCGGTGCCTCGCTCGGCGCCGGTTTCCTCCAGTGCCCGTCCTGGGCCGAGGTAAAGGAGGGCTGGCGGGCGCAGCTCCTCGGCTGGGGTCCGGATCCGGCGTCGGGTCGGCTGACGGGTGTGGCCCTGGTGCTGCTGCGGCAGTTCCCGGGCACCCGCAAGTACTTCGCCTACCTTCCCGAGGGCCCGGTCGCCGACTGGAGCGATCCCCGTATCGACGGCTGGCTGACGCCGTTGCTGGACCATCTGCGCCGTGCGGGCGCCTTCGCCGTCCGCATGGGCCCCTCCCCCGCCTACCGGCGCTGGGACGCCGCACTGCTCAAGTCCCGTACGGGTGCGGGGCGTCGGCTGGCGGACGTCCTCGCGAGCGAGGTCGACCCGCTCGGCACCGCGGTCGCCGAGCGGCTGCGGGCCAGGGACTGGCGGCGCTGCGGCGGTGACGGCACCGGGGACGACGGCGACGCGCAGCCCCGCCATGTCTTCCAGGTGCCGCTCGCCGGACGCTCCACCGAGGACCTGTGGTCCGGACTCAGCCAGGAGTGGCGCCGCAACATCCGCCGCGCGCAGAAGGAGGGCGTGGAGGTGGTGGTGGGCAGCGCCGCCGAACTCCCGGAGTTCTACCGTCTGCTGGGCGTCACCGAGCGGCGCGACGGCTTCCGGCTCGGCCGCTCGCTCGCCTACTACGAGCGTCAGTACGCGGCGCTCAACGCCGAGGAGCCCGGCCGGATGAAGCTCTACCTCGCCCGGCACCACGGCGAGATCCTGGCCGCGCACACGATGATCGGGGTCGGCCGCCGGGTGTGGTACCAGACCGGCGCCTCGGCCGACCACCGCCGTGAGGTGCGGCCCTCCAACGCCCTTCAGTGGCGCATGCTGCTGGACGCCCACGCCCTCGGCGCCGATGTGTACGACATGCGCGGGGTACCCTCCACTCTCGACCCTGACGAACGTGCGTACGGATTGCTGCGGTGGAAGCTCGGCACCGGCGGACAGGTCGTCGAGACGCTGGGGGAATGGGAGAGACCGTTGGGCGGCACCGCCAACCAGGCGCTCTACCGCGCCTTCCAGGCGTACTTGAACCGCCGGTGAAGCCGGTGAAGCCGACCACGGACACCGGCCCGGACGGTTCCCCCGCCGGAACCGCCCCCGCGGACACGGTCGTTCGCCCCCGGGCACGGCACGCCGCCGCGAAGAAGGCGGCCTCCGCGGCACGCGGCAGCGCCGTGATGGCGGCCGGGTCGGTCGTCTCCCGCGCCACCGGATTCGCCCGGTCGGCCGTGGTCGCGGCGGCGCTGGGCACGATCGGACCGACCGCCGACGGCTACGCGGTGGGCAACTCCCTGCCCACCATCGTCTACATGCTGCTTCTGGGCGGCGCGCTGAACGCGGTCTTCGTGCCCGAGCTGGTCAAGGCGGCCAAGGAGCACGCCGACGGGGGTGTCGCCTACACCGACCGGCTCGTCACGGTGTGCGTCGTCGTCCTGCTGGCGATCACCGCGACCGCGGTGTGGGCGGCCCCGCTGATCGTCGACGGGTACACCGACTACACCGGCGAGCAGGCGGCCATGACCACCGCGTTCGCCCGCTACTGCCTGCCGCAGATCTTCTTCCTCGGGCTGTTCACCCTGCTCGGCCAGGTCCTCAACGCGCGCGGACGGTTCGGCGCGATGATGTGGGCGCCCGTCCTCAACAACCTGGTGGTCATCACGGTGTTCGGCCTGTATCTGGCCCTGGCGGCGAGCGGCGGGGACACGCTCGGCGCCGGTGAGACGGCCGTGCTCGGCTGGGGCACCACCGCAGGGATCGCCGTACAGGCACTGGCCCTGCTCCCCGCGCTGCGCGCGGCCCGGTTCCGCTGGCGGCCCCGGTTCGACTGGCGCGGCAGCGGGCTGACCCGCCCGCTGCGGTCGGCCTTCTGGCTGGTGCTGCTGGTCCTCGCCAACCAGGCCGCCTACTGGGTCACCACCCGGCTGGCCACGACCGCGGGCCTGGACGGCGGGCCGGGATACAGCGCCTACAACAACGCGTACGCGCTGTGGGCCGTACCGCACGGCATCATCACCGTCTCGCTGGTGACCGCGCTGATGCCCAGGATGAGCGCGGCCGCCGTCGACGGAGACACCGCGACGCTGCGGCGGGACGTCTCCCAGGCCCTGCGCACCTCGGCGTCCGCGGTCGTGCCCGCCGCCTGCATGCTGTTCGCCCTCGCGCACCCGGTGACGGCCCTGGTCTTCGGCTACGGCAGGACCGGTGACGGCGACACGGCGGCCATGGCCGGCATCCTGATGGCCTTCGCGCCCGGACTCGTCGCCATGTCGGGCCAGTACGTGCTCTCCCGCACCTTCTACGCGCTCTCCGACACCCGTACGCCGTTCCTGCTCAACCTCGTGATCGTCACGCTCAACGCGGGCCTGTCCGTGACGGCCGCCCAACTGCTGCCCGCCCGCTGGGCCGTGACCGGGATGGCGGCGGCGTACTCGCTGGCCCTGTGCGCGGGCTGGGCGGTGACGGCGTGGGTGCTCGGCCGCCGTCTCGCGGTCGCCCGGCCGCTGCGGTCCTCCGCCGCCGGCGCGCACGCCCGGCTGCTCGTCGCCGCCGTACCCGCCACCGCGCTGGGGCACCGGGCGGCGTCGGAGGCGACGGGGGCGGGTTCCGCGGCCGCCGCAACCGCCGGAGGGGTCGTCGTCGTGCTCACCTTCGCCCTGCTCGCCCGTCCGCTGCGCCTGACCGAACTCGACGCACTGATCTCCGGTGTCCGCCGCAGAGCCGCCCGGACCTGACCACCACCTAGGGAGAACCATCCATGCCCCGCGTGCTCCTCGTCGAGGACGACCCTTCGGTACGCGAAGGGGTCGAGCTCGGTCTGCGCCGCCGTGGCCACGAGGTACGGACGGCCGCGACCGGCGAGGCGGGACTCGCCGCGCTGGTCGAGTTCCGCCCCGACCTGCTGCTGCTGGACCTGATGCTGCCCGGCATGAACGGCGTCCAGGTCTGCCGGCGGGTCCGTGAGCAGAGCCAGCTGCCGATCATCATGCTCACCGCGCGCGGAGACGACTTCGACGTGGTGATCGGCCTGGAGGCCGGTGCCGACGACTACATCGTCAAACCCGCCCGCACCGAGGTGATCGAGGCCCGTATCCGCGCCGTGCTGCGCCGCATCGAGGACACCGACCCGGGCCGGCCGGCCGTCGAGTTCCACGGCGAACTCGCCATCGACCGCGTCGGGCTGACCGTGACCAAGTCGGGCAGGCGGCTCACGCTCGCGCCGTCCGAGCTCAAGCTCCTGCTGCACCTCTCCTCGGCCCCTGAACAGGTGTTCAGCAGGCAGCAGTTGCTGGAGCACGTGTGGGACCACAGCTACCACGCGGACGCGCGCCTGGTCGACGCGTGCGTGGCACGGCTGCGCGGCAAGATAGAGGACGAGGCGGGCAGCCCCCGTTACGTCCAGACTCTGCGGGGCTTCGGCTACCGCTTCGGACCGCTGTGATCCTCGGCCCCGCCCGGAAACGGCCCCGCCGCCGCGCGCGCGGTCCGGCCGACGGCTCCCGTGGACCGGTGCGGATGCGGGCCCGGGCGTTCGGGCTGCGCACCCGGCTGGTGCTCGCCTTCCTGGTGGTCGCCGCCGTCAGCGCGGGCACCACGGCCGCCCTGACCTACCGCGAGGCCCGTAACGCGCTGCTGGAGACGGCCCAGGACACCGCGGTCTCCTCGTTCCGCGAGCAGGTCCAGCAGACGGGCTGGCGCCTGCCGGTGGGCGAGGAGGGCATGGAGCTGGTCCTCCGCGACATCGCCCGCAGGGGAAAGCCGCACCCCTGGGTGGTGTTCGCCGAGTACGGCTCGATGCGCGTCTCCTCCGGCGAGAACCCCGTCTCGACCGTCATCACGCCCGGACTGCGACGTGCCGCGCGGGCCAACCCCAACGGTTCCTTCGAGCGGGTCGTCAAGGACGGTGTGCCCTACCTGACGATCGCCATGCCCACCGTCTTCAGGACCGGCCCCGACACCCTGCTGCCCAGCGGACTCGTCGTCTACGCCGTCATGCGGATGACCGACGAGCAGATCAACATCGACGCGATGCTCACGGCCGCCCGTGACGGCGCCCTGCCCGGCCTCGTCATCGCGCTGGTCCCCGGGCTGTTCGCGGCGCGCAGTGTGCTGCGTCCGGTCCGGGAACTGCGCCGCGCCGCCCAGAGCATGGGCAGCGGACAGCTCGACACCCGCATCCCCGTCCGGGGCGGCGACGAACTGGCCGAACTGGCCCGCACCTTCAACGAGACCGCCGGCAAACTGGAGCTGTCGGTGGCGGAGTTGCGGGAGGCGGAGGCCCGGGCCCGCCGCTTCGCGTCCGACGTCTCGCACGAACTGCGCACCCCGCTCGCTGGCATGCTCGCCGTCACCGAGGTCCTCGACGAGGACGCCGACCGGCTGGACGCCGACACCGCCCGGGCGGTCCGGCTGGTCAGCGCCGAGACCGGCAAGCTCGCCGTGCTCGTCGAGGACCTGATGGAGATCTCCCGCTTCGACGCCCGGGCGGCCGAACTCAACGCCGACGAGGTCGATGTCGCGGAGACCATCGCCAAGAGCCTGGCCAACCGCCACTGGACCGACGGCCGGGTCCGCGCCGAGCTGCCCGACGGCATCCGCGCCCGGCTCGACCCGCGCCGCTTCGACCTCGTGATCGCCAACCTCGTCGGCAACGCCCTGCGGCACGGCGGCGCGCCGGTCACCGTGCGTCTGCGCGTGGAGGCCCGCTCCCCCGGCGCGCCCGTGCTGGTCACCGAGGTCGTCGACAGCGGCCCCGGTATCCGGCCCGACGTGCTGCCGCACATCTTCGACCGCTTCTACAAGGCCGACGCGGCGCGTACCCGGTCGGCGGGCAGCGGCCTGGGCCTGGCGATCACCCTGGAGAACGTGCGGCTGCACGGCGGCACGATCCGCGCCGGGAACCTGCCGGAGGGTGGGGCCGTCTTCACCGTCGAGATACCGCTGTACGCGGAGGAGGCGGGGGAATGAGGCGTGCGCGCACGCGCCGGCGCGGGGGCGTGGTCGCCGTCGTGGCGGCTGTGCTGCCGCTCGGCGGCTGCGGCATCCCGGAGACCGATGTCATCGAGGCGGGCGCTCCGGCGAGCGTCCAGGCCTTCGTCGACCGGGACTACGACGTGCTGCTGTTCTTCCGCTCTCCCGACGGCGGCCTCAATCCGGTGGTCCGGTCCACCTTCTCCTCGGGCGGGATCGGCCCGGACGGCGGCACCTGGGCGGGCTCCGTGGGCCAGGACCCCGACGGGACGCCGGTCGCGGCCGAGAAGGTGGTCACCCTGCTGCTGCTCGGTCCCGACGAGAGGGACCGGGCCGCGGGTCTCGACACCGCGCTGCCCACCGCCCAGGTCAAGGATCGCGTCCAGGTGGAGGTCGCGCGGACCGGGGCGATCAGGGCCGAGCTGCCGATCGCGCTGGAGGGGCTGGACAGCACGGCCCTACGCCAGCTGATCTGCACGATCGCCTACAGCGAGCGCGGCAGCGGACTGGCCACGGTGCGGCTCAGCGGTACGGACGGGGTGTCGAGGTCGGGCACGTGCGGCCTCGACCCGACCGGGGGCTGAGGGCGGCGAGCGGCCCCGTCCCGGCACCCGGCCCGGTCCCGTGGAGCGGCGGCCACCGAGTCGCCCGGGAAAGCCCCGGCGTGCGGTGCGGAGGGCCATGTGGCGGAGCCACCCGTCTCTCCGCACCGTACGGCTTGGGGGTACCTCCCACGCCCTTGAGGCGGTGGGGGAGGGCGTGCCGGGCGTCGCGAGGCCGCGGAGATCCATCAGAAGGGCCCGGCCGCCGCTCGTGGTGCCGGAGCGCCCCACGCCGTGTTCGGGCGGCGGGGCGCCGCGGCGGGCCGTGGGCTCAGTCCTCGGACGGCAGATGGTCGCGCATGCCGAGGTGGGCGCAGAGCGCGGCGACGGCGCCCACGGCACCGCACAGCAGCCAGACGGTGTTGCCGAGCGTGGCCCAGGCGAGGACGCCGAGGGTGGGTCCCAGTGCCATGCCGAGGCCGAACGTGGCCTGGTGGGCGGCGATGTAGCGGGCCTTGAACGGGTCCGGGTAGGTGGAAGGGTGGGCGAACATGGTCGGCCCGCTGACCATCACGCCGGCGACGAACACGGCCGTGCTGAGGATGAGCAGGACGGCGGGTTCCAGGATGTACCCGGTCACCCCGAGCGCCATCAGCGCGGTGCCGACGCCACCGGCCACGTGGGGCTGCCAGCGCTTGACGTAGCTGGTGATCTTCAGTTCGCAGAGGATGAGGATCACGGAGGAGGCGGTGAGCACCGCGCTGTACATTCCGGCGGACCCGCCGTCGGCGGTGATCTTCAGGGGCAGGGCGACCGTGTACTGGACGTAGATCAGCGAGCCGAGCAGGACCGAGGCCAGGAAGAGAAGGTACTTGGTGTCGCGCAGCAGCACGGCGTACACGGAACGCCGGTGCGCGGCGGGTTCCGCGTCGCCCGCGGCAGCCGCCGGGGGTCTGTCGGAGAGCAGGTTCGGCAGCAGGGTGTAGGAGACGACCGCGCAGGCGAGCGCGGTGAGGGCGTCGAGCCAGAACAGCAGGTTCCAGTCGATCAGGATCAGGCCGGCCGCGATGAGGGGGCTGACGGCCGCACCGGCGTTCATCGCGATCCGCATCATGGAGAAGGCCATCACGCGGTGCTCGGCGGGCATCAGTTCGCTGAGCATCAGCGCCGCGGCGGGGCGGTAGGACTGGGTGACCAGGCCCGCCGCGGTGACCGCGACCAGCAGATAGGCGAAGTGCGAGGGTCTGCTCAGCCAGGGCACGAGGGCCAGGACCGACGCCGAGGACGCCATCGCCGTGACGATGGTGGCGCGGGCCCCGACGCGGTGGATCAGCTCACCGCCGACCAGCGTGCCGAGTACGGCGCCCGCGCTGTACGCGGTCAGGGCGAGGCCCGCGTGGCCCAGGGTCATCCCGCGTGCCGTCAGATACAGCACCAGGAAGGTCTGGACGAAGGCGCCCATCTGGTTGACGAGCACTCCGCCCAGCAGATACCGCACGGAGACCGGTGTCGCGCGGACCACGGCGAAGACGCCCGGCGCGCGTTCTGTTTTCTGTACCGCCTGCGTGACACTCACTGTCCTCGTCCTCGATTCGGTGTTCTGCCGGACCCGCCGCGCGGTCCGGAGGGCTGGTGATGAGACAGCGCGGGGCGCCTGCAAGGCGCCCCGCACAGCTGTGTCGTCACATTTCAGCCAAACACCGGATTGATCGACACCGATGGGCTCCACTGACAATCAATCAGCTGAGGCCGGTGCACGCCCGGTTGGGATGGCGGTGGCCGGGCACGGCGGTTCAGCGCAGTACGGCCGCCAGCAGGTCGGTGCCCAGGGCCGTCAGATCGGGCACGTTGAGGGTGTGACGGATGTAGCGCCCGTGGCGTCGGGCGGTGAGCAGGCCCGCGCGGCGCAGCACGGCGAGGTGGCGGGAGACCTCCGGCGGCGAGAGCTCCCAGGCGTGGGCGAGTTCGCCGGTGGTGTGCGGGCCGCGGGCCAGGGTGCGCAGCAGCCGCAGCCGTACCGGATGGGCGAGGGCCTCGAGCCGCAGGGTGACCGTCTCCAGCGGCACCGGCTCCGACGGGCTCGGCTCGGCCACGGGGTACTGCACCACCGGCTGCCAGCCGGGCGCGTGCACCACCGCCAGGTGCGGGCGGCCGAAGACGCTGGGGACGAAGGTGACGCCGGTGCCCTGGGCGGAGGTCGCCTTGTCCTGGAGCTTGTCCACGACGATGCAGTCGCCGTCCGGCGTCAGGGTGACCGCGCCCGACACCGACGCGAGCGCCGCGGCGACGCCCTGGTGTCTGAGCAGGTCGTTCTTCAGGCGCAGATCGGTGGCGAGGCGCACGGCCACGCCCGCCCAGGCGGCGTCGAAGAACGCCTCGGCACACTGTTCGAGGGTCCGGCGCACCCGTGCCCGCACGGCGGCGGGGTCCGTGAGCAGGCGCTCCGCGAAGGCCTCCTGACGCGGGCCGCGGGCCTGGGCCAGGTCCAGGGCCCGCTCGCGCGCTTCGGCGTCGGTGAGCGGTGACGGAACGGCGAGGTGCGCCCGGCTGCCGCCGCAGGTGATGACGAGCGCCGCGGTCACGTACCGCTCGTCGTCGATCCGGTCCACGTCGTCGAGTTCCTCGGCGAGGGTCGGCCGCGGCCGGGCGGGGATCAGGAAGTCGGCCTGCGAGGAACGCCAGAGGAACTCGGCCTCCCGCAGCCGCTCGGCGAGCTCCGGCGACAGCGCGGCCCACACGTCCGCTGCCCAGTCGGCGAGCTGCGGATGGTGCCCTGGTTCGGCGAGCACATGCAGCATCGCGGTGAGCTCCGCCAGCGGGGACGCGGCGAACAGCAGCCGCTCGGACGGCAGTCCGCCGATGTCGATCCTCAACGTCATCCCCCGATCATCACGGTCGCGGCGGCCGGCGGCGGTGTCGATTGACGGTCTCCGTCAACCGACGTGCCCGGCACGGCCGCCCCGCGCACCGTGTGACGCCATGGCAACCCTGACCAAGACCGGCCCCCGCGCACTCGTCCGCGCCTCCGGAGGCCCCCGCTACGCCGTCGCCCTGGCCGTCGACGCCCTGGGCACCGGACTGCTGCGGCCCTTCCTCCTGCTCTACGGCGTGACGGTGCTGAAGCTGTCCGCGCCGGTCACGGGCCTCGCCATGACGGCCGGTGTGGTCGCGGGCCTGGTGTGCATGCCCGCGGTGGGCCACTGGCTGGACCGGGGCGCGCGCAGCACGGTCGTGGCGGCGTCGATGCTGGTGCGGGTGCTGGGTGTGGCGCTGCTGCTGGCGACCCCCGCCGGGCATGCCGGGCTATTCGCGACGGCGGCGCTGTTCCTCGGGATCGGCAACCAGGCCTGGCCTGCCGCCCACGCGGCGCTCGTGGCCACCGTCGCCCGGGGCCGGGAACGCGACACCGCCCTCGCGGCGGGCCGCGCCCTGCGCAACGCCGCCCTGGGCGTGGGCGCTCTGCTCGCCATGGTGTGCCTGGCGGGCGGCACGACGGCGCTGCGGGCGCTGGCGGCCGTCACCGGTGTCGCCTACCTCGCCGCCGCGGCGCTGGCCGGGTCGGTCCGTCTGCGGGCGCACCCGGCCGCGGACGGACCGGCCGAGGGCGAGGGGCCCGCGCCGCGGATGCGCGCGCTGCTGGCCGCCAACGTGGTCTACGTCTTCTGCCTCAACGTCCCCGAGATCGCGCTGCCCCTGATCCTGGTCACGCAGCTGGACGCGTCCCCGGTGTGGTCGGCGGCCGTCTTCGTCACCAACACCGTGCTGGTGGTCACCCTCCAGGTCCCGGTGACCGTCGCGCTGTCCCGCTTCCCCCGGCGGACGGTGCTGGCCTTCGCCGGTGCCGTACTCGCCGTGTCCTATCTGGGGTTCCTCGGGGCCGCCTCGCTGGGACCCGGCTGGGGTGCCCCGGCCGTCGCCGCCGTGTCCGTGGTCTGCACCCTCGGCGAGATCGTCTACGCCGGGAGCGCCACCGCCCTCGTCACCGTCCTGGCCCCGGCCCGGGTCCTCGGACGCACCCTCGCCCGCTTCGAACTCTCCACGGGCCTCGGTCTCGCGGTGTCCCCCGCGGTCATCACGGCACTCGCCCCGCACGGCCCGGCCGCCCTGTGGGGCAGCCTGGCCGCCGCGACACTGGTCTCGGCCTCGGCGGTGGCCGCCGAGAAGGGCCCGGAGACCCGCTGACGCGCTCCACGCGCGGGACCGCGCCCCGACGGCGTCCGCCGGGGCGCGGTCCCCGCTCGTGACGGGGGACGCGATCCGTCTCTACGAGGTCCGTCTCTGACGGGAGTCGCGGTCGAACAGTGACTTCAGGGGCACCACCTGACACCTGATGGCGCCATCGGACGCCATCGCGACGTCATGCCACGCCACACCGTCACCGAGCCCCCGCGACACCGTCAGGACAGGCCGCCCTGCTCACAGATCAGCCGGGCGACCTCGCGGAGCTTCACGTTCCGTTCCTGGGAGTAGCGCCGCAGCACGTCGAAGGCCTGCTCCTCGGTGAGGTCGTGACTGCCCATGAGGATGCCCATGGCCTCACCGATGTTGTGGCGGGTCGCGAGGGCGTGCTCCATCTGGGCGTGTGTGCGGGCGGCGGAGAAGGAGACCGCGGCGTGGGAGGCGAGCAGCCAGCCCACCAGCTCGCTGGCCTCGGTGAACGCACCGGGCTTGCGGGAGTAGACGTTCAGCGCGCCCAGTTCCTCGTCCTCGGTGTACAGCAGGAAGCCCATCATGCTGCCGATGCCGAGCTCCCGGGCCCGGGGGGTGAAGGAGGGCCAGAACGGCTGCCCCTGGGTGAAGTCCTTGATGCGGAACACCCGCTCGCCCTGCCGGGTGCGGGCGGCGTCGAAACAGGGACCCTCGCCGAGCCGTTCCTGAAGCCGGTCGCTGTCGACGACCATCTGCTCCGAGGGCGCCAGCGACTCCACCCTCGTGCCGTGCAGGACCAGGATGCCGGCGGCGTCGCAGCCCTCCACGAGTTCGGTGGCGGAGCCGGTGATCCGTTCCAGCGTGGCGTCGACCGAGGTCTGCGCCAGCAGGTCCCGGGCCATCGACGCCATCTGCTGCGCGAAGCGAGCCCAGTCCATCGCGTTCCACCCCTCGTCCCGAGTCCGGACCGGCGAAGCCGTAAGCCCAGCATTCCACGTGAGCCCCCGCACAGTGGAGTCGAACGCTCCGGCCCGGGAGGCGGGCGGGGCCGGCGTACGGCCCGTCCGCCTGGGCGGCTCGGTCGGCGCGTCGGGTGTCTGCCGTTCGGCCTCCGGGGCCGGGCCGGTCTCAGGCGCCGGACCGGGACCGGTCTCCGGCGGCCGGGCCTCGTCGGGGTCGCGGTGTCCGTGAGGAAGACGCAGTCTGGCCATGGTCGCCAAGGAACCCGCAGGGCATCCGTCACGCTGCCGGGATGTCCCGGGGGCGCGGGGACGACGACCGGAGAGGGGAGCGGCATGAGCGACCACCAGGACGGCCCCGACCGCGCCGCCGGCGGCCCGACGGCGTCGACGACGGGACCGTCGAGGCCCTCGGCTCGCCGTCGAAGGCGCTGGAGACCACCGAACGCGCGCGTGGCCGTCTCTACGACTTCCACCAGCTCACCGGCGGCGCGGACGCCGAGCCGGACGGCGCGGTGCGCCTGTTGCGGGAGGCGGGGCATCCGGAGTGGGCGGACAGGGTCGAGGAGGAGATCCTGGGGCGCAACGTCATCCCCGGGCACTGGACCTTCCAGATCGTCGAGGCCTACGACGAGACGTACTACGGGCCGTTCCGGCGGCTGGAGCGGGGCGCGGTGGGGGAGCTCACGGGCGGGCGCGAACATCTGTACGAGGCGGAGATGAAGGAGTCACGCCGCACCCGTGGCCACCCCGATCACACGGCACGCCCCTGAGCGTGGCGCACCGCGCCCCGAGGTCCGCGGGGGCCACGGGGAGGCCGGGTGCCAGGGCGATCGCGCCGTGCCGTCCGGGGCGTCGGACGGCCTGCCGTACGTGTGCCCGAAATCCGACCGGGAACGCGAGGAGGGGGCGCCGGAAGGTGCGGTTCGCGGCCGTCGTCGGCGGGACGGAGGCGCAGGTGAGCGGGGGGACACGACCATCCTCCGACGGCCGGGTGAATTCTGTGGTCGACAACGGGGCGTGGGGCTTGTGGAGGGGTGCCCTGTGGCCTTCTACTGTCCTTCACGTCCTCGTTCCTCGTGCAACGGGACGTCGAGCACATCCCTTTTTCCTTTTCCCTCTCACCGGGGCGCCGGTGAGTTGCAGCGTTCCCCTCCCCCAGAAAGACCGAAGGCCCCGTGCCCGTATCCGTCGTACTCAGCGGCCGCCTGGCGCGGCTGGAGCCCCTCGCTCCGCATCACGTGGAAGGCCTCGTCCAGGCTGCGGCCGAGGACCGGACCTCGTATGCGTTCACGCCCGTGCCGCACGGCCTGGACGCGACTCTCGGTTACGTGGATCAGGCGCTGGCCGATCAGGCGGCGGGCCGGGCGGTGCCCTATGCCGTGCTCCGGGCGGACGACGGACGCGTCGTCGGCTCGACCCGCTTCCTCCGGCTGCACTACTGGCAGGGCCCCCTGGTGTGGCCCGCCGTGCCGGACGCCCCTCCCGGCAACCCGCTCTCCGCCGTCCCCGACGCCGCCGAGATCGGCAACACCTGGCTCTCCTCCCAGGCCCAGGGCACCGGCATCAACACCGAGGCCAAGCTCCTCATGCTGCGGCACGCCTTCGAGACCTGGCACGTCCGCCGGATCTCCCTGCGCGCCGACGCCCGCAACCTCCGCTCCCGCGCCGCGATCGAACGGCTCGGCGCGACCTGCGAGGGCGTGCGCCGCGCCCACTCCCGGGGCCTCGACGGCGTCGTGCGCAACACCGCCTTCTACTCGATCCTCGACGAGGAGTGGCCGGCGGTCCGGGGCATCATCGAACTCCGTCTGGCCGCGGCGGGAGCGGCGGCGAGCTGTCCGCGAACCCCGGCCGGGCCCACCTCCCGGCAGAGCGGTCTGGGAGAGCGGCTCGTCCCGGCCTAGGACCCGCCCCGCCGGACCGGGCCCGGGGCCCCGGAAGACGCGCCGGTACGGACCGCGGTCGGCGCCGCGGTCCGTACCGGAGGTGGCCGGGGTGCGGGAGCCGGCCGGGTCCGGCTGCTGTGGGGTCAGCCGGGGTCAGGACCCTTCTGCGAGGGGTCAGCGCGCGGTTCGGGCGAGGGCCTTGGCGAGACCGTTGGCCCAGAGCTGGTTGACCCGGGCGCGCTCGGTGGCGTTCGGGTAGCGGTTGGTACAGGACGTGCCGGGGCCGCCGCCCGACATCAGTTCGCTGCACGGGCCGCTGTAGTGGTCGGGCAGACCCAGGACGTGGCCGGTCTCGTGCGCGGTGACGCGGATGGAGTCGTACTGCCGGTTCTGGGCGTAGTCGAGGAAGATGTAGCCGCGGCCGTGGCCGTTGGTGGAGGCGTACGAGCCGCGCGAGTCGTTGCCCTCGTAGAAGGCGAAGTCGCCGCTGCCCGAGGTCGCCTGGAGCTTCACGTTCGACACCGAGCTGTTCCAGATGGAGGCGGCGCTCGATATCTGGTTGCGGAAGCTCGGGGCGTTGGTGGCGTTGTAGTAGACGGTCACCGCGAGCAGGGAGGGCTGGGCGGCCTGCCGCTTGGCGACCGAGTTCACCACGGCCTCGAAGAACGCCTTATTGGCGGCGTTCTCGGCGGTGCCGGCATAGCCGGCGGCGGTGTGGGCCGGGGCCTCCACGGGGGTCCGGGCGCTCGCCGGGCTCGCGGTGCCGAGGGCGGCGGACGCCAGGCCGAGCGCGAGGACCAGAAGTCTCGTGGAGTGCTTCGAGCTGATGTGCATGCGGGGGGCTCCTACTCGTCCTGTGGGGTTGAACGATCGGTTGCCAGAGATTCTCAGGCAGTCAACCCGGCCGCGGATGATGGCACTTGGGGATAGAGCGGAGCTATCGGTGGCCGACTCGTCCACTTTCGTTGGAACTTGAACATCTGGTGCCGCACCCCGCCTCGCCCTACGCTCCCTGCATGGAGCTCGAGGTGAGGCACCTGCGCGTTCTCTGCGCCATCGCCGACACCGGCAGTCTGCACAAAGCGGCCCGTGAACTCGGTATGACCCAGCCCTCGTTGAGCACCCAGCTGCGGCGGATCGAGAGCACGCTCGGCGCCCAGCTCTTCGTCCGTGCCCGCACCGGCTGCCGGCCCACTCCGCTGGGTCTGGTCGTCCTGAGCCGGGCCAGGCCGCTGGTCGCGGAGTTCGCGGCGATCGTGACCGAGGCCAGGGCCGCGGCCGCGCGGTCCGCCGGTGGGTTCCGGCTGCGCATCGGCGCCACGGCCAGCCGGGCGGTCCCGGGCTGGCTGAGCCGGCTGCGCTCGCGCTCGCCCCGGCTCGAACCGGCCCTGCAGATGAACGTGTCCGCCAACTCCCTGCTGGCCATGGTCGCCTCGAGCCGGCTGGACATGGCGTTCGTCCACGAGGTGGAGGGCAGCCCGCTGCGCATCCCGCCGGGTCTCGCCATGCGAGTGCTCGTCGAGCGTGAACCGCAGTTCGTGACGCTCTCGGCGGACCACCCGGCCGCGTCGCGACGGCAGGTGCGGCTCGCCGAGCTGGCCGGGGACCGGTGGATGGTCGACTCCACGGTCGACGGCGAGTGGGACGGCCTGTCCCGGGTGCTGCGGGCCGCCGGGCTGGAGCCCGAGCTGCTGCACGGCGACTACCTCAGCGCGTACTCCCTGGCCGCCATCGGCGAGGTGGTCACCGTCAGCCAGCCCACCGCGCATCCCCGCCCCGAGCTGGCGATCCGTCCTCTGGAGGGCGACCCGATCGGTGTACGGCTGCTGCTGGCCGCCCGCTCGGAGGCCGAACTGGACGAGGTGTACCCGGCCTTGGAGGAGGCGTACTGGGACGTGGCCCGGCAGGCGCCCGCCTATCTGGAGTGGCTGGAGCGGACGGGCTCACCGCTCGCCCGGACCGCCCCCGGCACGCCGGGCACCTGGGTGGGCCTCGGCCCGGGTCCCACCCCGCACGGCCACGGGCCGCTCCCGGACCGCTCACCGGTGACCTGCGGCCCTCCGCCGGCCAGACCCGACCGGCCAGGTTCCCGCGGACGCCGGTGAGGCCACGGGCACGGCACCGCGTCCGTGTGTCACGGCACGGCCCGCCGCCGCGTCCGTGTGCCCCGGCCCCCGGCCACGACGGGCCCAGGGCAGGCCCCCGCTCCCTCGGATCGTTCCGTCGCGCGGGGCGCGGGCTTTCCCCGCACCCTGGGATGCATGGGCCGCCGTATCGCGGTCACCCGGCCGACAGGGACCGCGGACGGCGGGCGCACTGGACACGGAGGCCAGAGGATGATCCAGAATGCCGACATCCGGGAGTGGCGCAACCACGACGTCGTCGACCAGCGGGGCAAGAAGATCGGCACGCTCGAATCGGTCTACGTGGACACCGCCACGGACGAGCCGTCGTTCGCCACCGTCACCGTCGGGCTGCTGACCCGGCACCGGCTGGTCTTCGTCCCCCTCACCGACGCGACCGTGGGACCCGGCTATGTGAAGGTCGCCTACGACAGGGCCCTCGTGAGGGAGGCCCCCTCCATCGGCACCGACGGGGTCCTGCCGGCCGAGGAGGAACCCCCGGTGTTCGCCCACTACAAGCTCGACTACGCCACCGGATCGCACGGCGAACGCCGACTGGCCCGCCGCTGACGTACGGGGCTACGCACCGGCCGCCGCGCGCCGCAGGGCGTCGAGCGACCGTACGACGTCGTCGTCGCCGGTGGACCAGTTGCTGACGGAGATGCGCAGCACCCGGCGGCCCCGCCAGGTGGAACCGCTGATCCAGGCCGTGCCGTCGTCGAGGAGCCGCCGGATGACCCGGTCGGTGCGCGCGTCGTCCTCGAAGGCGGCGCAGAGCTGGGTGAACACCACGTCGTTCAGCACGGTCGCCCCGTCGATGGCGTCGATGCCGCGGGCGAACGCCTCCGCGTGCCGGCACAGTCCGTCGACCAGGTCGGCGACCCCCGAACGGCCGAGGGAGCGCAGGGCCGCCCAGACGGGGAAGGCGCGGCCGCGGCGGGAGAGTTCGGGGACGGTGTCGATGGGGTCGCCGCGGGTGTCGTGGATCAGATAGGCGCCCTGGTGCCCCATCGCCTCGCGCAGCGCCGCGGGGTCGCGGACCATCGCCAGTCCGCAGTCGTAGGGGACGTTGAGGGTCTTGTGGGCGTCGGTCGCCCAGGAGTCGGCGTCCGCGCAGCCGACGGTCAGCGAGGCGTGGCGCGGTCCGGCGGCGGCCCAGAGCCCGAAGGCGCCGTCGACGTGCACCCAGGCGTCCGCCTCGCGCGCGTGGTGGACGGCGGGCTCGAAGGGATCGAAGGCGCCGGTGTGGATGTCGCCGGCCTGGAGGACCACGATGGTGGGCCCCGGCGGGCCCGAGGCCAGCGCCTCGCGCAGGGCGTCGGGGCGGATGCGCCCCTGGGCGTCGGCGGGGACTGTTTCCGGGGTGCCGAGGCCGAGGTAGCGCAGGGCAAGGTCGACGGAGATGTGCCGGTCCTCGCCGACGACCACCCGCACCGGCGGCCCGCCGGCCAGCCCGTCACGGACGACGCTCCAGCCGACCCGGCGCAGCACGGTGTCCCGCGCCGCGGCGAGGCAGGTGAAGTTGGCCATGGTGGCACCGGTCGTGAAGCCGACCCCGCTGTCCGGGGGCAGCCCCAGCAGATCGAGCAGCCAGGCGGCGGCGATGTCCTCCACCGCCGAGTAGGTGGGGGTCACGGCGCGCATCACGCAGTTCTGGTCCCAGGCGCTGACCAGCCAGTCGGCGGCGAGCGCGGCGGGGTGGGTGCCGCCGACCACGAAGCCGTAGAAGCGGCCGCCGGGGAAGCCGGCGAGACCCGGTTCACCGGCCGTGGCCAGCAGGTCGATCACCTCGGCGGCGGGCGTGGGCCCGGCGGGCAGATCCGTGCCGAGCGCGCGCACGATGTCCTCGACCTGTGCACGCGGGGGGACCGGCCGGTCGGACAGGCCCGCCAGCCAGCGTTCTGCGTGGCGGTGGGCCCGGGAGAGCGCCGCGTCGCGCGCGTCCATACCTCGCACTATCGGACGGCGCCCGTCGGGGTGCAAGCGGGGCGGTGACGCCCCGACGGGGGCTGGCCGCGAGGACGGCGGCGTTTCGGCAGTACCGCATCCGGCACCCGTCGCGCGTGGCGGCCGCCCGGACCGCCGCTCACGGCCGCGGTCCGCCCCGCCCGCCCGGTGCCGACGCACGGCCCGGGCCGATTACCGGATTGGGGCGCGTCGAGCACGGGCAGAGAGCCCCGCAGAACGTGGCATGAGCACGCCCACCTTCCTTCCCCACAGGAGGTCGACCTTGCAAGCACGCACGTTCGTCCCCATCCTCGCCGCGACCCTGGCGGCAGGCCTGAGCACCGCGGGCCAGGCCCACGCCGCGCCCGCCGAGGCCGACGCCCGCCCCCTCGCAGCCCGGGTCGTCACCTACGACGCGAGCGCGTCGGCGGAGTTCCGGGCAGCCGTCGACCGCGGCGCGGCCATCTGGAACGAGAGCGTCGACAACGTCGAGCTGCGTCCCGTCGCGGCCGGACAGCGGGCCAACATCCGCGTCCTGGCCGACAACGGCTGGCCCAGGGCGCTGACCACCTCGCTCGGCAACGGCACCGTCTACATCGGCCGGCAGGCGGTCGGCCAGGGTTACAACACGGTCCGGATCTCGTCCCACGAGCTCGGGCACATCCTGGGGCTCCCCGACCGCAAGCCCGGCCCGTGCTCCAGCCTGATGTCGGGCTCGAGCGCGGGAGTGCCGTGCACGAACCCGTACCCCGACGCGGCCGAGAGGGCGCAGGTCGAGGGCAACTTCGGTCTGGCGTCCGCGCGGCCGGCGGGTGTGCGGCACGGCGTGGTGATGGTGGACTGACCCACCGGGGCGGGGGGGGGGGGGGGGGCGCCCCCCCCCCCCCCCCCCCCCCCCCCCCCCCCCCCCCCCCCCCCCCCCCCCCCCCCCCCCCCCCCCCCCCCCCCCCCCCCCCCCCCCCCCCCCCC